>JAZTWD010000072.1:0-35428 GCA_045635685.1 Ruminococcus sp. | reverse complement strand
TTGAATTTGTAAGTACAAGTATCGGTGCTCAGTCCACAGTTTGCGGCGGCGGTCGTTACGATGGTCTTATCGAGGAGCTTGGCGGTCAGCCCCTTCCCTCTTTAGGCTTTGCACTTGGTATGGAAAGACTTCTTTTACTTCTTGACAGCAAGGGCATTGAAATTCCCAAACCCGAAACCTGTGCACTTTACGTTGCAGCTTTAGGCGAAAATGCCGAGGCTAAGGCTTTCACTTTAGTTAAGAATTTAAGAGACGCTTCCTTACACGCTCAGTACGACATCGTCGGCAGAGGCTTAAAAGCTCAGATGAAGTACGCAAACAAAATCGGTGCTCAGTACAGCCTTGTTCTCGGTGATAACGAGATTGAAGAAAACAAGGCAAACCTTAAAAATATGACAACAGGCGAACAGATTGAGATTTCCCTTGATGAAAACTTTGTTTCTCAGTTTACAGCAATTTATCTTGACGGTAAAACAAGTATGAACTTATAATCCTTTAAGGAGGTTTTAATATGGCAGAATTTATGACAGGACTTAAAAGAACAAACTACTGCGGCGAGCTCCGCAGTTCCGATATCGGCAAGGTTGTTACTCTTTGTGGTTGGGTTCAGCGTCAGAGAGACCTTGGTGCTCTTATTTTCATTGATTTAAGAGACCGCACAGGCATTACTCAGCTTGCCTTTGACGACAATACAGACAGAGCAATTTTTGACAAGGCTTTCTCTGTTCGTAGCGAATATGTACTTTGTGCAGTGGGTGAGGTTAGAGAGCGTAGCTCTAAAAATCCCGACATTCCCACAGGCGACATTGAAGTTGCAGTTACCGACTTAAGAATTTTAAGTGCCGCCCACACACCTCCCTTTGAGATTGTGGACAACCTTAACACCAACGAGGAATTAAGACTTAAGTACCGTTATCTTGATCTTCGACGCAAGCCTTTACAGGATAACATTATGATGCGTTCCGTTCTTGCAAAGTCTGCAAGAGATTACTTCTACGAGAACGGCTTTATCGAGATTGAAACTCCCATGATGATTAAGTCCACTCCCGAGGGTGCTCGTGACTACCTTGTTCCCTCAAGAATTCATCAGGGCAAGTTCTACGCTCTTCCCCAGTCTCCCCAGATTTACAAACAGCTTTTAATGCTTTCAGGCTTTGACCGCTACATTCAGCTTGCTCGTTGCTTCAGAGACGAAGACCTCAGAGCTGACCGTCAGCCTGAGTTTACTCAGATTGATATGGAGCTTTCCTTTGTTGACGTTGAAGACATCTTAGAGCTTAATGAAGGCCTTATGAAGCGTGTATTCAAGGATGTACTCGGCAAAGACCTTGAGACACCCTTTGAGCGTATGACCTACAAAGAGGCTATGGAGCGTTTCGGCTCTGACAAGCCCGATATCCGCTTCGGTATGGAAATTCAGGATGTTTCTGATTTAGTTAAGGATTCCGACTTCGGTGTGTTTGCATCTGCAATAGAAAACGGCGGTTCCGTAAGAGCTATTGTTGCCAAAAATATAGCAATGTCTCTTACTCGCAGAGAAATTGACAGACTCTCGGAATATGTAAAAGGAATAGGTGCAAAGGGCCTTGCCTTTGTCCGCTGGGTTGAAGATACCCCCGCCTGCTCCTTCGCAAAGTTTATGAAAGAAGGCGAGCTTGAGGCAATCCTTGACCGTGTTGGTGCAGAAAAAGGCGACGTTGTGCTCTTTGTTGCTGACAAGAACAGCACAGTTCTTTCAACCTTAGGTGCTTTAAGACTTCATCTTGCAAGAATAATGAAAATCATCCCCAATACCTTCAAGTTCCTTTGGATTGTGGACTTCCCCTTCTTCGAAAAGGATGAAGAAAGCGGAGAGTGGGTTGCTATGCACCACCCCTTTACAATGCCTAAGGAAGAGTGCCTTGAGTTCCTTGATACCGACCCCGGCAAGGTAATTGCAAAAGCTTACGACCTTACACTTAACGGAACAGAGCTTTCATCAGGCTCTATCCGTATTACAGACTACGAATTACAGCAGAGAATGTTCAGAGCCTTAAAGCTTACTGACGAAGAGATTGAGGCAAAGTTCGGCTTCTTAGTAGAAGCTTACAAGTACGGTGCACCACCCCACGGCGGTATGGGCATCGGTTTAGACCGCCTTGCAATGATTCTTTCAGGTGCTGAGAGCTTACGTGACGTAACCGCTTTCCCAAAAGTTCAGAACGCAAGTGAGCTTATGAGCCAGTGCCCTTCTCCTGTTGACGCTGAGAGCTTGGAAGCTTTAGGCATTGCAGTAGTTGCAAAAACTGACGAAGAATAAGCCGGTTAGCCACCTGCAGGGCAATTCCGCCTATGTAAAACATCATCAAACCCCGTCGTTTCAATAACGGCGGGGTTTTTTGCATACAAAAACAAACCGCCGCTCCTAAACGGAGCGGCGGTGCCTATCTCAGTCTTTATCTGGTTGAATTTAAACTGTCACAAAGTGTAAGACTTATTCAGCCTTGATACCTGCATACATGAAGTACTTGTAGCCGAGGGGGCTTGCGAAGAAGCCGTCGATGCTATCAGAGCACATATACTGGTCTGTGTAGTAGTAGATGGGGCAAATTGCACCTGTGGACATGATCATGTCCTCAGCCTGGTGCATAAGGTCAAATCTAACCTCGGGGTCATTGCTTGCCTTGATGTCAGCAATGAGCTTGTCGTAAGACTCTGCCCATGTGAGGCCGTCCTTGCCGTTGTAGGAGTATGCAGCATATGTTGCATGGTTGTCCTTACCGAACTGGCAGTCGTTGTTACCGGACTCAGAAATCCACATATCGAGGAAGGAGATGGGATCGTTGTAGTCGGAGAGCCAGCCGTTACGTGCGAAGGAGTAGTCGCCTGCTTTACGTGTGTCAAGGAATGTGTTCCACTCCTGAACCTCGATCTGCATTGTGATGCCGTACTTAGCATAAACACCCTGCATGTAAGTTGCAAGAGCCTCGTGACCTGTACCCTCGTTTGTGATATAAGTCATTGTGGGGAAACCTGTAACCTTGTTGTCAGCAACTGTGAACTTGCCGGAAGACTTAGCAACTGCCTCAAGAAGAGCCATAGCCTCAGCACAGTTAGCAGCATAGTCAGCCTCAGCAACGCTGTAGTAACCCTTACCGTCACGGTTTACGCCGTTCTTAGCAACGAACTCTGTAACGCCGTCAGCGTCTGTCATGTCGATGGGAACGAAGGAGTTAGCGGGCTGCTGGTCTGCAAGACCGATTTCAGCACAGATGTAGTTTCTCTCAAGCATAAGACCAAGAGCCTTACGGATAGAAATCTGCTCCTCAGGTGTGAAGTCTGCAAGAGCGGGATCGTTCATGTTGAAAGATACATAGTAAGTACCTAACTGACCCATTACCTGATACTCTGTGGGATAATCAGCTTTGATTGTCTTAATCTGATCGTTGGGAACGGAGTCAATGAAGAGGTAAGAGCCGTTCTTGTAGTTAGCAAGAAGTGAGCTGTCGTCTTCGTTGAAGGGCCATACGATCTTGTCTGTTACAACTGCATCAGCGTTGTGGTAGTTCTCGTTCTTCTCCATAACCATCTGGCTCTGGTTGAACTCAGTTACCTTGTAGGGGCCGTTGCCGATGTATGTCTCAGCCTTTGTAGCCCATGCGTCGTTACCGTCAACAACGTCCTTCTTAACGGGCATGTATGTGGGGAATGCACAAAGCTCATAGAAGTAAGGAACATCGTTGTTAAGAACAACTGTGAGGGACTTGCCGTCCTCAGAAGCTGTTACGTTGAGCTCGCCTTCGCCTGCAGCAGCTGCAGCGTAGCCGTCAACAACGTCGAACATGTAGCCGTAGTCAGCAGCTGTTGCGGGAGCAACCGCTCTGTTCCAAGCGTAAACGAAGTCTGCTGCTGTAAGAGCAGAACCGTCAGACCACTTAAGGTCATCCTTAAGCTCGAATGTGTAAGCTACCTTGCCGTCAGCTGTAGCTGTGGGAGCGGGAAGCTCTTTAGCACAATCAGCAACGAGCTTTAAGGAACCATCCTCTGCCTGCTCGTAACCAACGAGACCTGCGAAAGCATGGATAACATAAGTTGCACCGTCAACTGCGGAGTTAAGAGCAGGGTCAACAGTGTCAGGATAAGGACCAACACAAATGGTCATCTGGGATGCGCTTGTTGTGTTTCCGCCGCAACCTGCAAGGCCAAGACAAAGAATCATAACAATTGCAAGGATAAGTGCAAGAGACTTTTTCATAGAGTTTTCCTCCTGTCAAAATTTGTTGTCATTCTGCAACCAGACAGAACAGACTGAATATAAATCAAACGTTATTGATTTCAAATTTATGTGCCGTGCCACCGAAGCCTTAAAATAAGAAATGCGACACCGAAAATCGCTGAACAGAATTAAAGTGCTTCGCATTTTAATTCAGGCGATTTCGGGGAGTGTGTACTTATTTTAGGACAGCGTAGGTGAGCGAGGCATGATAGTGTGTGCCGATCCACCGTAACCTTATCAAAGATTAAAGCAAGCAACAAAATGCTCGGGTGCAATCTCCTTAAGCTCAGGTGTTTCTTCTGCACATTTTGCGGTTGCTCTGGGGCAACGTGTACGGAACGGGCAACCTGAAGGCATATTAAGGGGAGAAGGAACGTCACCCTCTAATACGATACGCTTGTGGTTCTTAGCGTAATCAGGGTCAGGAATGGGAACAGCAGAAAGCAGTGAAATTGAGTAGGGATGTGTGGGATTGTTATAAATCTCGTTAGCAGGGCCCATCTCAACAATGTGACCTAAGTACATAACTGCAATTCTGTCTGAAATATGCTTAACAACCAAGAGGTCGTGAGCAATGAAGAGGTAAGTAAGACCTAAGGTCTCCTGAAGCTCTTCGAACATATTGATAATCTGTGCCTGAATAGAAACGTCAAGAGCAGAAACAGGCTCGTCACAGATAATACAATCGGGATTAACTGCAAGAGCTCTTGCAATACCGATACGCTGACGCTGACCGCCTGAAAACTCGTGAGCATAACGTGTGCCGTGCTCAGGGTTTAAGCCAACAATTTTTAAAAGTTCCTGAATTCTTGCCTCACGCTCTGCCTTAGTTTTGCAAAGGTGGTGAATATCAAGAGGCTCGCCGATAATATCGGCAACAGTCATTCTGGGGTCAAGAGAAGAATACGGGTCCTGAAAAACCATCTGAACCTTTTTTCTCATTTCGTTAACGTCTTTTTTGGTTTTAATAACCTTGCCGTCGTAAATAACCTCACCGCTTGTGGGCTGATAAAGATGAAGAATGCTTCGGCCTACTGTAGTTTTACCGCAGCCTGACTCACCAACAAGGCCTAAGGTTTCGCCCTTTTTAATGGCGAATGTTACGCCGTCAACAGCCTTGAGCTTTTTGCTACCGAAGAGGCCGTTGGGGATATTAAAGTGCTGCTTTAAGTCTTTGACTTCAAGCAAATACTTTGCGTCGCTCATTATTTTGCCTCCTCATTGTAAAGAGCCTCAATTTCCTCTGCGGTAAATTTGCCCTCGTCAATATTTTTCTTAACATGATTCCAGCATCTGGCATAGTGTGTGCCGCCCTCGCAAATAAGCTTGGGGTTAACCTCAAGGCAAACCTTCATAGCGGCGTCGCAACGGGGTGCGAAGGGACAGCCGGGAGGAAGATTTAAAAGGTCAACAGCATTACCGCCAATGGGCTGAAGCTTAGTCTTTTCATCGCTTACTGTGGGGATTGAACGCATAAGGCCTAAAGTATACTCATGCTTGGGATTATAGAAAATCTCCTCAGCAGTACCTCTTTCGCAAATCTGGCCTGCGTACATAACGATAACCTCGTCGCACATCTCGGCAACAACGCCAAGGTCGTGAGTAATAAGGATAATCGCCATACCAAGCTTTTTCTGCAAGTCCTTCATAAGGTCAAGAATCTGAGCCTGGATTGTAACGTCAAGAGCTGTTGTGGGCTCGTCAGCAATAAGAATGTCAGGCTCACAAGCAAGAGCCATAGCAATCATAACACGCTGACGCATACCGCCTGAAAACTCGTGGGGATACTGCTTGATACGCTTCTGAGGTTCGTTAACGCCAACAAGCTTAAGCATTTCGATAGCACGCTCTTTAGCTTCTTTGCGGTTACGGTCTGTGTGAAGCATAATAGCTTCCATAAGCTGGTCGCCGATTGTGAAAACAGGGTTAAGGCTTGTCATAGGGTCCTGAAAGATTATGGAAATCTTGTTACCTCTGATTTTTGCCATGCCTTTTTCTTTAATACCTACAAGCTCTTCGCCTTCAAGCTCAATGCTACCGCCAACGATTTTGCCGGGGTTAGCAAGAATCTGAAGAACACTGTAGGCTGAAACGGACTTACCTGAGCCCGATTCACCAACAATACCTAAAACCTTTCCCCTTTCTACCTCGTAGGAAACGCCGTTAACGGCTTTTACCTCGCCTGAGGGAGTGAAGAAGGAGGTTCTGAGGTTTTTTACTGATAATAAACTCATTTTAAGATAACCTCCTTACTTTTTCTGTTTGGGGTCGAATGCGTCTCTGAGACCGTCGCCCAAAAGGTTAAGGGAAAGAACGATAATACAAATTGTAATAGCGGGAACCAGAAGTCTGTAAACATCAGAGTAGATGTAAGAAAGGTTCTCGGAAGCAAGAGAGCCCAGAGAAGGCATGGGGATAGAAACACCAAGACCTAAGAATGAAAGGAAGCTCTCTGTAAAAATAGCATTGGGAATCTGTAAAGCGGTGGAAATAACCATAACGCTGATACAGTTGGGAAGAAGGTGCTTGCGGATGATTCTTGCAGGGCTTGCACCAAGTGCCTTAGCTGTAAGAACAAATTCCTGCTGTTTGATTGAAAGAATCTGGCCTCTGATAAGACGAGCCATAGAAACCCAGTAGAGAAGTGCGAATACAAGGAAGATAGAAATCATACCTGTACCTAATTTCTCAAGGATTGTGCCCTCAATAGCCGGAGCCAGAGTCTGCTTGAATACAACTGAGAAAAGAATAACCATAAGCATATCGGGAAGAGAATAGATAATATCAACAATTCTCATCATTACAAGGTCAACCTTGCCGCCTGCATAGCCTGCGATTGAACCGTAAAGTGTACCGATAATAAGAACGATAATTGAAGCAAAAAGACCAACTGAAAGTGAAATTCTTGTACCGTAAACAACACGGATAAAGTAGTCACGGCCTAAGGAGTCTGTACCTAAAATGTGGGGGAATATGTCCTCGCCTGCTGCAATTCGCTCAAGCTCTGTTGAGCCGTACTCAAAGGGCTTTAAGTTGTTGTAGCTGGGGTCGGGTAAGTCGCCCATAAGGCTGAGCTGCTGGTCATATGTGTAGGGATAAACCATAGGAACAACGATAACTGCGATGATAATAAAAATAAGAAGAATACCACAGGTTACGGCAACCTTATTTTTAAAGAGACGACGCATACCGTCTTTAAAGAAGGTTACGCTTTCTCTTTCAATAATCTGCTGCTCTTTATCAGCGGCACTTGCCTTTTCCCATTTGGAAAGGTTAAGCTGAAAGCTTAAAGGATTTTTCTTAGGAAGCTTATTTACATCAGTATTTTTCATTATAAACTAACCTCCTTAAGAAAGATCTACTCTGGGGTCGAACAACTTATAGAGAACATCCGACAAGAGCATCATAATAGTAACAATGATAGCAAGGAAGATAGTTGTACCCATAATCATTGTGTAATCGCGGTTGATAATAGAAGATACAAAGTACTTACCTAAACCGGGAACAGCAAAAATCTGCTCAACAACCAAGGAGCCTGTTAAAATAAAGGCTACCATAGGGCCTGCGTAGGTAATTACAGGTGTAACTGCATTTTTAAGAGCGTGCTTGAAAAGCACCTTAGAGGGTGCAACACCCTTTGCACGTGCTGTACGGATGTAGTCCTGACTTAAAACGTCAAGCATGCTTGAACGTGTAAGACGGATAATGTAAGCCATGGGGTACAGCATCAGCGAAATAATGGGAAGCACCAGGCCCGCCGCCGTTTGTCCGTTGGCAGGGAATACATTCATTTCTATACAGAATATCCACAACAGAAGCGTTGCCACAATAAACGAAGGCATAGCAACAAAGGCAGTTGAAAGAACCATTATTATACGGTCAACAAGCTTATTGTGGAAAACAGCCGCCAATGAGCCGAAAACAAGGCCCAGCATAATAGCACCTGCAGCCGCAATAAGACCAAGCTTTGCACTTGACGCGAAGCCTTCCATAATAACGTCCATAACCTCTCTGCCGTCCATCTTCATAGAGGGGCCGAAGTCAAGGCGAACAGCACCCTTAAGATAGTTGAGGTACTGCTCAAAAAGAGGCTTGTCCAAGCCGAACTTGGCGTTAAGAGCCGCCAATGTCTCCTCGGTAACTGACTTCTCACTCATGAAAGGGCCGCCGGGGATAAAGTTCATTATGAAGAAAGTGATGGTAATTACCAAGAAAATGGTAACTACAGCCAGCACAAGTCTTTTCAATATGTAGAAAAGAAATTTTTTGTCCATGATTTTCCCGTTCCTTATTAAAGTTTTATTAGCTTATAGTATCACAATTTTACACAAATTTCAATACTTATCAATCGAAATTATGCATTTTTCATAATTTACCTGTCTGGCCTTTGGTCAAACAGGTAAACGTAAAAAGCTATATATACTATATATAGTATATGGCAAGGGCCTTGTTAACTATTCAAAAGCCCTGAAAAAAGCGAAACTTAAATAAAAAGCGTGCACAAAGCTTACATTTCGCGTCTTGAAATCATAAATGCATAGCCTAATGAGGGAATTACAAGCTTGCCGCCCTCGGTGCGTGTATCAAGCAGAGGCTTACCCATTCCTGAAGTGAATCCCGGGGGAATATCTATAATAATATCGGAGAAGCCTGAGTTAAACGCACAGAAGAGGCCCTCGCTCTCGGTAGTTCTAAGGTAAGAAAGAAGTCTGCCCTGAGAATATACATTAATAAAGTTGCCGTCCCAGAGGGATTCGCAGCTACGTCTCAGCTCACCAAGGTCCTTATGCCAGTTAATAAGCTCCTTATCCTCTCTGCCCCAAGGGTAGCAGGCACGGTTGAAGGGGTCACGGTAACCTTCCATACCTGCCTCGTCACCGTAGTAAACACAGGGGAAGCCTGGCAGAGTATACTGAATACCGACAGCAAGCTTCATCAGCTTAATGCCTCTCTGCCTCTGCTCTGGTGTAAGCTTCTGGTGAGCCTGCCACCAGCGGTCTCTGCCGTTTAAGGGCTCGCCTGCCATAACGGTAAGGGCACGCTCGGTATCGTGGGTTGAGAGCAGGTTCATAAGAACTCTGAGAACGGGTCTGGGATAGTTTTCAACCACAGACATAATCTGGTCCATAACATATTTTGAATCTGTACCGCGGATAAAATCGAGAATTGCATTTCTGAACACGTAGTTCATAACGGAGTCAAGCTGTTCGCCTAAAAGGAAGCGTCGTCTTGCACCGTAGCTCTCCTTATTGGAAGCATCCTCCCAAACCTCGCCGATAACAATGCCTTCGGGGTCCTGAGCCTTTACGGCTTTACGTAAATTCTCAAGGAACTCATCGGGTAATTCGTCGGCAACGTCAAGCCTCCAGCCTGAATTTCCGTGACGCATATAATTTCTTACAACGCCCTTTTCGCCGTTGATATACTCGTTATATGCAGGGTCGGTTTCGTTAACCTCGGGAAGAGTGTAAAAGCCCCACCATGAATTGTAGTGGTCAGGCCAATGGTGGAAGTTATACCAGCTTGAGTAAGGTGAGTTCTGGTCTCTGTAGGCACCGCCGTCGCCGTATCTTCCTGAACGGTTAAAATAAATACTGTCGGCACCTGTATGGCTGAACACACCGTCGTTAATAACTCTGATGTCAAGCTTCTTAGCTTCCTTACAAAGCTCCTCAAAATCGTCCATTGTACCCAGCATAGGGTCAACGGCATCGTAGTTACCTGTATCGTAGCGGTGGTTAGAGTAAGCCTCGCAGATAGGATTAAGGTAAATACAGCTTACGCCTAAATCCTTTAAGTAAGGCAATTTCTGAGTAATACCCTTAAGGTCGCCCTTGAAAAAGTCGGTGTTGGTAATTTCGCCGTACTCGTTGGGTCGCCACTCGGGACAATTATACCAATCAGACTGAATCTGTAAATCAGTACGCTTAATATTCTTTTCTTCACCGCTGAAGTTAAAGCGGTCGGGGAAAATCTGATACATTACGCCGCCTACAGGCCAATCAGGGGTTTTAAATCCTTTTTTGTAGGCTGTAATCTGCCAGCTTCTGCCGGGAGAACGCTCGATTGAGCTTTTTCTGTCAACATCAGCAGGCACAAGGAAACGGGTACCCTCGGCGGTCTGAAGCTTGAAGCTGTACCAATAAAGACCCATATCCTTAGGTGTAAAGTCGCACTCCCAGATACCTGTGTCGTTATCAAAAGCACCTGTCCAGAAAAGCTTGACAAAAATCCAGTCGTAGCTGTAGTCATACTTAACGGCAAGCTCTGCCTGACTGCATCTGAGGTCTCGGGGCAAAAGAATTCTGAAATGAACCTTTGTACCCTCCTCTACTGCACCGAAAGGCGATTTGTAAAAGGGATTGCGGGAATCAAAATGAGGAAACATTAAACCACTCCATAGTGAAATTATGTGAAAATATATAGACTAATATTATATAAAAAAATCCTGCCTATGTCAACAAAGGCAGGACTTTTGTCACTTTTTGTAAGAATTTCTTTATTTTAAGTCTTCGGTGGCACAGCGCACAACCCTATCACGCCTCGTTGGACTTCGCATCTCCTTCGAGTTTACTTCATACTCCGCAAATTTGCTCCAAGCAGACGATGTCTGCTTTCTGCAAATTCGTCGCTCGTATTTGTAAATCGAAGGGCACAAGCCTCGGCGCACAACCCCATAAAACAAAAAAGGTCTTCCCAAAAGGAAGACGTATCCAAAACTTTTGCGGTAAATTGCCGAGAGTATGCAGACCAGGGAAATGGTGCCGGTGACCGGACTTGAACCGGTACGGTATTGCTACCGAGGGATTTTAAGTCCCTTGTGTCTGCCATTCCACCACACCGGCAGAAAAAGAAAAGTGGTGACCCGGACGAGAATCGAACTCGTGTTACCGCCGTGAAAGGGCGGTGTCTTAACCTCTTGACCACCGGGCCATATGGTAGCGGAAATAGGACTTGAACCTACGACACTTCGGGTATGAACCGAATGCTCTAGCCAACTGAGCTATTCCGCCATCTATATAACTACCGCAAAAGTAGCAATATGGATTATAGTACACTTAATGTAATTTGTCAAGACTTTTTTAAAATATTTTTGAAATAAAGAAAAACCCGCAGAAAAGGCGGTAAAAAC
The DNA here is from genome assembly GCA_045635685.1 of Ruminococcus sp. GTDB lineage: Bacteria > Bacillota > Clostridia > Oscillospirales > Acutalibacteraceae > Ruminococcoides. The sequence continues at coordinate 24,041 of JAZTWD010000072.1, read as the reverse complement.
CCTTTCTGCGGTTTTGTAAATCAGATTAAGTTTGCAATCTTCTTCTGGATTGCTGTTGCGTCTTTTACGTTTACCTTGGCGTCATTGTTGAAGTCTGCAAGAGCAATCTGCTCCTCATCAAGAGTCTCAAGCTTTGCAAGGTACTTCTGGATAAGTGTTGCATCGCGGATGTTAAGCTTACCGTCGCGGTTTACATCGCCATGCAGATATTTGCTTTCAGCATCATCAGAATCCGAGGGATTCGAAGGTTCTTCATCCTTTGTGCTCTCATCTTTTGTTGAAGCGTTCTCATCATCCTCTGTGGCTGTATTTTCCTCATCCTTGGTAGACTCGTCGGCTGTTGATTTGTCCTTTGTTGGTGCTTCATCAAGAGTTGCTTCGTCCATTGTGCTCTCATCTGTTGTTGACGGATTATTGGGTGTGTCATCCTTACCATCAACCTCGGGTAACTCCGCCACAAAGAAAAGTGCCATTCCTTCTTTAAAGTCGCAAGACTCAAAAACCATATAGCCATCCTCATACAATGCCTCTGTATCCTTAACATTGTAATCAAAGTCTACATTATATATGATAAAATTTTTGTGTTCTACCGGGATTGAAAGACTAACTCGCTTATTAGGGTACATCGCCTCATTATCTCTGCTAACAGTAACCACATAAAGTACATTTGTTACACCCTCGGGGGTAAGCTCGTCAACCTTGTCGAAATAAACGCCCTCGTCACCACGCTGAAACTTTAAAATCTCATACTTGTAATTCTCGGGGATTTCAAGCTTTATCCCAGTAGGCTCGTCAACTGTGGAAACATACACCTGCTTACCAACTCTTACATCAAAATTGGTATTTGCTGTAAAGGTTGCGAAGCCTTCCTTGATTTCGTGGTACACTTCTTCAAAAATTATTGTTTCGGGGTCATCGTCTTCAAGAAATATTCTTGCATCGGGCTTTGCAGGAATTTTTATGGTTATGTCATAAGGAGTTCTATCAATTTTTGCACCGTCAAAGTAAAAGTAAATTTTGTATCTTTTCATAAGCTCACCCATATAAAGGTAATCTATGGAAAAATCCAAATACTCGGGCAGAGTCACAATTACTCCAAGCTCCTGGTCAGTAACAGTTTTATAAGCAATAGAGCAGAATTTAATGTGGTTATCAAAGGCGTATTCCTCTGCAAGGGTTTCTTTACATCCGTAAATTTTAAGGTCATCGTGACAATCAATAAACACTTCTTCACCTATATAAATAATTTCTTTGGGAATATTTATATCGGTAAGATTATAGCAGAAACTGAAAGCTTCGTTTCCTATAATCTTTACACTGTCGGGAAGTTTTACAACTGTAATGCTCTGACAATTGCAGAATGCATAGCCTCCGATATTCACTGTGCCCTCTTTTACGATATAAGCCTTTTTATTAAATTTATCGTAATTGATATTAAGGAGAATATTTCCCAGATACAGAACCTTTTCCTCCCAGTTAAGGGGATTGTTATAGTAAGCAGTACCCTTAAACACATTGGCTCCGAGGAGGAGAGTGTCGTCCTCGATTACTATTTCCTCAAGATTTGTACAGTCTCTGAAGGCTGAGTCGCTAACCTGACGAATGTTCTCGGGAATAATTACCTTTTTAATTGTGTTACAATCAGCAAACGCATAACTGGCAATAGCATCAAACCTCATTCCTACGGCTTCCTCAGACAGGTCAAGCACCTCATCCTTACCTATGTAATCCATAACAGTAAGCCTGCCATCAATGGTTGCATAGTAAATTCCGCCGGAAACCATGCCGCTTATAGAATCAGCGTTTGCAACTGCTGCCGAGGTCGCAATAAGTGCCAGTGCTACAACAAATGCAAATATTTTAGAAAAAGTTTTCTTTACCATAATTTATGCTCCTTCCGATTTATTATGGTAAAGATTAGCACAATTTTAAGTAGTTGGTCAAGAAAACACATAAACTTCGCAACCTTTGGTAAAGCTTTGTACTTTTTTTGCAATGGAAAACGCCCTTGTAAAACACAAAGGCGTTTATTACTGATTTTAATCCTACGGCTTTACTGTTCCGATTTCAAACCAGAAGATACTGCCCTCGCCTACCTTGCTTACCACACCGTAACGGGCATCGTGCAAATCAAGGATTTCTTTTACAATAGAAAGTCCAAGACCTGTGCCCACCACCGCACGCTGATGGTTTTTGTCGGCACGGTAGTATCTGTCCCAGATGTTTTTAAGCTTTTCGGGCTCAATTCCCTGTCCGCTGTCGCTTATTTCAACTCTCACATTATCGCCTGTGAGCTTTTCGGTAACCTTAACTTCTTTTTTGTCTCCCGAATAATTTACGGCATTGGAAATAAGATTATAAAGCACCTGCTCAATACGCGCCTTATCGGCAAATACCAGAAACTCTCCCTCTGACTCAAAGCTGAGGCTGTAGCCCTGCTGTTGAGAAAGGTTCGCAAATCGGCTTAAAATATCTGATGTACAAGCGGTAAGCGAAAACACCTTTTTCTCTATAGGCACCGCACCGCTCTGAAGCTTGGAAATATCCAGCAAATCGCTTACTAAATTTGAAAGCCTTGTGCTCTCATCCACAATTGCCTGGAGGTTTTCCTCGTTCATTTCGCCGGGAATATCCCTCATAACCTCGGCGTAGCCCTTTATCATAGTAAGAGGTGTACGTAAATCGTGGGAAACGTTTGCAATAAGCTCTTTTCTTAAGCTTGATGCAAGCCCCAGCTCAGTTGCTGCATAGTTAAGGGTTGAGTTCAGCTCTTCAATCTCCCTGTAGCCTTTGCTGTCAAAAGAAACCGCGTAATCCTCACGGGCTAATCGGTTTGCATTTTCGTTGGTGTCTTTAAGAGGCTTTGAAAACCTCCATGAAATAACAAGAGACATAGCAACCGACAGAAGAATAAGTAAAACCGTAATAATAATCAAAATAAACCTTAAGGTTGTAACCGTGCTCTCAATGGGGGTAATAGAGGAGCGAAGCATAAGCATAAGCTCTTTATTTCCATTTTCAAAAACACGTACACAGGTAAGGTTTGTTCCCTGCTTATGCTCGGCCTTAGGCATATTAAAATCATCTGTATTGCTCTCTTTAGGAGGATTTTTCTTCTCCGAAAACAGCCCTTCTCCGCCGTTTTGCTTTGTGTCGGTGTAGTAGGAGTAAAGCTGGTGAGGTAAATAGTCCTGCCTCCAGTCGTTTTTGGAGCCTGAGGAATAAAGAAGATAAAAGGTCATACCTGAGGTGGTGTCGTAAACCTCTATCCTCATATCGTTCTGCTTATGCATCTCGTCAAGGGCACTTACAATATCCTCGTCGTTTATATGCTCGCAGATAAAGTCCGCACTACGCTCTATGCCTACAGTTTTTATCGCCCGGTACAAATCGTCCAGAAATATGGTCTGCATCAGCCACAGAGCACCTAATATAATTGCAGAAAAGCCCAGAAAGTAAAAAAGGAGCTTTTGCCTTAATTTCTTCGAGGGCTTTTTAATATTATTCTGCTTCAAAGCGGTATCCCACTCCCCTCAGGGTAACAACACAAGAGCTGTAGTCTCCTAAAGATTTTCTTAAAAGCTTGATGTGAGTATCAAGGGTACGGTCATCACCGAAAAAGTCATAGCCCCACACCTTGCTTATAAGGGTTTCGCGGGTTAAGGCAATGCCTCGGTTTTTCACCATATAAAAGAAAAGGTCGTATTCCTTGGGGGTCATACTTGCCCTTTCGCCATCAATGGTAACAATTCGGGCAGAAAAATCAACCACAAGTCCTTTGTAGGTAAATACGTCAGACTCATCACGGCCGCCTTGACTACGCTTGATAACCGCTCCCACACGCATCATAAGCTCACGGGGCGAAAAAGGCTTTACCACGTAATCGTCTACACCCAGCTCAAAGCCGTGAATGCGGTCATATTCCTCACCGCGGGCTGAAAGCATAATAATAGGGGTTTTCTTGTGCTTGCGGATTTCTTTACAGGCAGAAAAGCCGTCAAGCTCGGGCATCATTACATCCATAATAATAAGGTCAAAGTCTTTTTCAAGAGCCATATCAACAGCCTGCATTCCGTCCTTAGCTTCCTCAACGGTGTAGCCCTCGAAGCTGGCATATTTCTTTATAATTTCTCTTATGCCGAATTCGTCATCAACAACTAAAATTCTGCTCATATTTATACCTCCCGTATTTTATGATTTCCATACTATTAATAATACTTATTTGTGACAGCTTTTTGATTATAGCGAAAATTTTAGGAAAATTCTGCAAAGGTTTTAAAAAAATCACCTGTTTTTTTAAAGTTAACTGCCTCTTCAAAACGAACAAACATATCTGAAAAGCTTATTTCTTCGTCCTTTACAAGCTCAACACACAAGGCAGGCTTTTTGTACCTGAATCTAAACCAGTTTTCAAATCCGCCTGAGTAATCCTGGGCCTTTTTTGTAGGTTCAATAAGCTCAAATCCACAGCTTTCTTCAAGGCATTTTGCAAGCTCGTAGTCGCCCTTTACCCTGCCATTTCCAAAATCCCGCCAGTAAATGCAATTGCCTCTTACGTGAAGTGCAACAGCTGAGGTAAAGCGTTCTTTTTCGCAAAGCCTTATGAGGGCTTTTGTCTCGGGCTCTGAGGCGGCTTTTATACCGCCCTGCCTGCTTTCAGGCACTCTGTGAAAGCAAAACGGGAAATTGGCGTTAAGGTTAATATTATTGGCATTATTCTTGAAAAGCTCATGTTTAAAATCCTTAGGAATATTTAAGGGCACAGACCTTTTCAGAGCTATCTCCACCCCGTCGGGGTTAAGCATAGGAAGAATGCAAATGGATTTTCCCTTAAGCTCACAACCGTTTTTAAGAAAATCCGCTACGCACCTCATAATAAAGCAGGAGCTTACAAACTCCCTGCCGTGAACAGAAGCGATAACCAACAGCTTTTTATCTCCGCTGCCGATTTTAATAAGGGGAATACACCTGCCCATTACAGAGTTACCTGCGGATGTTACACTTATCTTCTGGCAATATACTTCCTTAAATTCCAGTAAATCCTCCAAAAGCTCGGTATAACCGTAACAAATTCTCAAAACAAAACCTCCTGCCTTACACTATGCAGGAAGTATGTATTTATTGAAGCTGTGAAATAATTTTATCTGCGGCATCGGCGGCAAGATACACCAAATCCGCACAGGGACGCTTTTTGTAATACTCAGGTGTTCTCGGCTCGGCATCAGCACCGTCACCACGGCGGTTAACCCCAAGCATATCAGCACACACAATGGTACCTGTCTCGTTTTCGAAAATCTCCACCACCTTGCGGATTTCCTCGTAAACCCTTGTTTTTGCATGGGGATTGTTAAGCTCGAAGCTACCCATAGCCAGTGAAACCGCCAAGGTTGCACCTGTTACGGCACCGCAGGTTTCTCTCAGTCTGCCTATACCTCCGCCAAGGCCTGCGGAAAGAGTCATTGCCACATTAAAATCAAGGCCGTAATCCTCGGCAAATGCACCAAAGGTAGCCTGTGCACAGTTATATCCCTGTAAAAACAAGTCTTTTGCTTTTTCTGCTTTTGTCATTTTATAATCCTCCGTTTTATATAAACAATTCCTCTGACATATGAATTCCGTCTGCTCCTACGGTGTCACAATCAGTATTCATCAAACTTTTAATTCCACCGTTAATCAGGCGTTACATTTACCGCCAATCTGCCAAAAGGCGGAATTGCCCACCGCGGCCAGCGGTAAAAATGAAAAACAGACGCACTTATGGCGTCTGTCCTTAATATTGCTTTAAAATTATTTAAGAATATTTCTCCAATCAAGGTCGCCACGCTCAAGACCGTGAATAAGCACCTCGGCTGTTGCGATATTGGTAGCAACAGGAATGTTGTGCATATCGCACTGTCTCAGAAGATTAATGTCATTGGGCTCTGAGGGCTTGGGAGTTAAGGGGTCACGGAAAAACAGGAGCATATCAATCTCGTTGCAGGCAATACAAGCGGCAATCTGCTGTCCGCCGCCCTGAGCACCGCTGAGAAATGTTTTAATCTCAAGGCCTGTAGTCTCAGAAACCATTTTGCCTGTAGTACCGGTGGCACAAAGGTTGTGTCTGCTTAAAATTCCGCAATACGCAATACAAAACTGTACCATCAATTCTTTTTTCTCGTCGTGTGCTATAAGTGCTATATTCATCTGTGTACCTCCGTTTTCCTCAAACTTTGGGAAATTGCAATATGAAAATCGGACATAGCCCGAACAATATGCTTTTATTTTATGCCCAGAACCTTTTTGGCAATGGGAACGTTTTCGCCTTCAAGCCTTAGGGCAAGGTTCTTGAAGGTTACGGCAGACTTAGGCTGAGCCTTACCTGCCTCGCCGCGCTGAGCAATGGATGCAATCTGCATATCCTCAGGCACAACTGCAATAAGCTGAGTCTGGCAGGCATCAATTACATTATCCAAATCTTTGTAAACACCAAGGGCACGAAAACGCTTTAAAGAGAAGCGGTTAATAACAAGGCGTGCGTCATCCTTTTTAAGCTTACTGAGCTTTAAGCGGATGTTTACGCCTCCCCTGACACTTGTAGGCTCGGGATTTACAACAATAAGAGCCATATCTGCAGCGGCGGCGGCGGCATCAAAGCCTGAGCCTGTGCCTGCAGGGGAATCGATAAGAACATAGTCGTAATTATTCTTAACCGAATCAATAAGCTCCTTCATAACCGAGGGGCTTACCTCATCCTCGGCTGAAAGGGGAGCAGGCATAAGATAAAGACCATACATATTCTGAGCCGAGTAAATAGCCGCCTCAGTGTCACAGCCGCCTTCAACAGCATCGGACACATCGTAGACAAGCTCATTTTCCACGCCCAGCATAAGGTCAAGCCCACGCATTCCGCTGTCGCAGTCCACAAGGAGAACTCTTTTATTAAGTTTTACAAGCTGCACCGCCAAACCCACAGTAACTGTGGACTTTCCTGTGCCTCCCTTGCCTGAGGCAAGGACTATAACTTTACTCATAAACACATACCTCTTATACATTTTACCACAAGTTTTTTGCCTCGACAATAAGCTTGCCTGTAAAAATTATGAGCTAATCTTTGTATAAAACTTATAAAAAACGAGACCAAAAGTCAGTTTTTGACTTATTCTATGGCGGAAGTTGTGTTCTCCACTTCTTCGGGGAAAAAATATGCATTAAGCAAATCCTTGGCAACATCCATTGCAAAGGCACCCTTGGCACCGTGCTCAAGAAGCACTGCCACAGCCACCTCAGGCTTTTCAAAAGGAGCGTAGCAAATAAATACGCAGTGGTCACTTCCTGAGTTTTCGGCTGTACCTGTTTTTGCAGCAACAGACAGCGGGAAGTCAAGGAATGAATAGTACGCTGTACCATAATCGCTCGCCACAACATCACGCATAGCGTTCTGAACGACCTTTAAGTTATAGCTGTTTACGTCAAGCTTATCAACAACCTCGGGTTTTTGGGGGTCGTTTTCAAAAACGACCTTGCTTCTGTCGTAGGTTGTGATTTTGTCAATCATATGTGTGCGGTATCTTACACCGTCGTTGGCAATAGTTGCACAGTAGGTTGCAAGCTGCATTGGTGTAAAGTTGTTATCAGACTGGCCGATTGCCGCCTGAACTGTGTTACCCGGTGTCCAGGAGCTACTGTCTCGGCCTGCAAGCGTTCCCTTGGACTCGCCAACCTCAACGCCTGTATACTCGCCAAGACCTACCTTTTCGAAATAAAGGTACATAGTATCAATACCAAGCTGTCTGCCCAAATCCGCAAAGTAATAGTTGCAGGACTGCATCAAGGCACTTGTCATATCAACATCACCGTGGTAGCCCATACAGTTAACAACGTTTGAGGGGTAATAATCATAGGTCTGTGAGCAGAAAATGGGCGTATGCTCGGTTACAATGCCTTCCTCCAGAGCCGCAAGTGCCACAATAGGCTTTACAACCGAACCCGGAGCAAAAGCACCTGAAAGGGCACGGTCATAAAGAGGCAGGGTTTTATCGTTTAAAAGGGCGGTGTAATAGTCACCATCGGAATATCTTGTTAAATCAAAGGTTGGGTAAGACGCACAGGCAAGAACAGAAAAATCCTTAACAGAAAGCATAACTGCCGCACCTGCTGTGCAATCCTCGCCGTTTAATTTGTCGCCTCGCTCAATGCAGGCATCAATACCGCTTTGTCTGGCGGCAACGACATTTTCCCCAAGGCTCTGATTAGCCACTCGCTGAAGTCGGTTATCAATTGTAAGGTAAACTGTGTCGCCGGGCTTTGCAGGCTCAACGTCAACGACGCTTACCACAGTACCATCAGAGGTTTTGGAAACTGTCTTTGTACCCGAATGACCCTTAAGGTAGTCCTCGGCGGCAAGCTCTATGCCGTATTTACCTATAATATCGTTATAGGCATAGCCTTTATCGGAATTTTCTTCATATTCCTCGGCAGTAAGGGGGCCTGTGTTACCTAAAAGGTGGGGCATCAGGGTACCATCTACGCAAACTCTGTCGTAGGTTGTAACAATATCCATGTATGGCTTATTCTGAGATGTTTCGGAAATAATTGCAACTGTGTCCTCGTCAAGGTGCTCGGCAAAGGTGTAGGGAGTGGTAGCAGAGAAGCCCTCTAACTCCATATTATATCTTACGGAAATTATGTTTCTCTGTAGGGTCTTATCCTCCAAATCCTCTACATCATAACGTTTTGCAAAAGCCTTTATATATTCCTCGGCTGTGGAATACACACCAAGGTCCAGAAAATCCCCTGAACGAAGGCCTTCAAGCTCATACTCACTGCCCTCGGTAAAGTCATATCCGCCTGCACGCATAATAATGGGCAGGTTATCTATCCACTTTACATCTCGGTGAGAAAGCAGGTCGAACATTTCAACAATAACGTCGTTAATGTGCATATCGGAGTTTATATAAAGCTTATCAAGCACCACGGTATAGTTGGTGGTGTTGGCGGCAATAACCTCACCGTTTACGTCCACAATCTCGCCGCGGGTAGCATCTGAAGTCAGCACGTAGTTTGCACGTGTAGAAACTTCCTCGCGGTAATAATCACCCTGAATAAGCTGCCAGTCCACAAGTCGGATTGTGAACATTGTAAAGAAAACAAGCACAATTATAAGACAAATAAAGGGTCTTGTGTATTTTTTGAAGAATGTATTTTTATTCATTTGTGCCTATCTCCTTTCTTATATTGATTATCACTCGTTTTTCAAGGCCGTGCAAAGAAGCTTGCCTAAAAAATAGAGGGGTATAAAAAATATACCTGTATAAATAATTCGTGAAATATAATGCTTAACAAAATATGTTCCTGCATCGGGAATATCTGCAAGGGACACGTTAAGCCAGAAGTGTATTATAATCAGCAAGGCAATTGAACCGATGCCGATAATACTTGCGTTAAGTAAATTGGTTACAAAAAAGTTCCTTGCACAATAGCCTATTGCAAAGCAAAGCAAGGTGAGCACCACAGTATAAAAGCCTATTTTGCCCGAAAAACCTATGTCTGTAAGCACACCGCAAACAAAACCAAAGCTCATTGCCACTGTTTCGCTTTCGAAAACCGCAATGGTAAGTGCCACAGGCAGAAGCAAACAGGGCTTACTTCCGAAAATTTCGGGAAGAAAATGAGGTGTACCGCTGATTACATATAATATTATTATCTCAAGGCTATAGGCAAAATAACGAAGGAAATTACGGCGTTTTTCCATTACCAAACACCTTCTTCGTAGCTTTCGGTTGCAATAGTTTCAGCCTCAGTTGCAGAAGCTGTTGTAGCTTCGGTAGGTAAGGTAATGTCCTCAATACCGTTCTGTGAAATTTCGCCCTGACCCTCAAAGGAAGTAATTACCACAACATCAATAACTGTGCGGATATCCTCAAAGGGAGAGATAACGGCATACATAGAGGTATCGTATTCGTCAAAGGCAATTTCCTTAACCTCGCCTACAATAAGACCTGCAGGGTAAATTCCGCTGATACCTGTGGTGGTAACAATATCGCCCTCTTTAAGCTTATTAAGAGCAGAGATTCGGGTCATTGTTGTAAGGTTTTTGTCGGCATAAAGCACGTTACCGCTTACAACACCGCTATCTCTTGTAACTGTATCAATAACACCAACCTTAGCATCGGGGGAAAGAATTGTCTTTACCTTTGCTGTATATGCGTCAACCTCATAAATCCAACCGATAATTCCGTTTTCCGTAACAACAGGGTCGCCTACCGCAACATCGTTTGTTTTGCCTTTATCAAGGGTAAAGGAATAGAAATCGTCGTTGGGGTCACGCCTTACAACGGTTGCAGGCAGAATATCATACTGAGGGTTTTCAGCCTTAAGGTCATAGTAACGCCAGAGTCGTTCATTTTCCTGCTTAACGTTGTAATAATCCGCAAGCTGAGTTCTAAGCTCTGCGATTTCCTCTTTAAGCTCTTTGTTCTCATCCTCAAGCTCGTCGTAATTTGGCTTTGCAGCTTCCTTTGTGGCGGCGGCACTTACCTCTGACATAGGCAGAGTAATTCCGTTTACAATGGAAGAAAGGAGGTTGTTCTCGGTAACAGCTCCGATTAACAGAAGCAAAGCTATAACGCCGGCAAGACATATTAACTTTTTAAAGCTTTTTGAAGTTATAAGGTCTTTCATATACGTTCACCGTAAATTATAGGGACCGACATCCCCGACGGTCCCTTAGTATTAATGATTATTACTTTCTTCTTGACTTATAGTACTCGTGGGGCATTGTAAGCTCAAGACGCTTGCCTGCACCGTCAACTACACAGTCAAGGGGTCTTTCGGCAATGTGAACAGGCATACCTGTCTGCTGCATAATAAGCATATCAAGGCCTCTCATTAATGCACCGCCGCCTGTAAGCATAATGCCGTGGTCGATAATGTCGGCAGAAAGCTCAGGGGGAGTTTTCTCAAGAGTATTGATAATTGCGTCGATAATTGTTGAAAGAGGGTCTGCCAGAGCATCTCTTACTTCGGCAGCTGTAATGGTTATGTTCTTGGGAAGTCCGTCCATAAGGTTACGGCCCTTAATGCACATTTCGCCCTCATCCTCGTAAGGATAAGCAGAACCGATATTAATCTTGATATCCTCTGCAGTTCTTTCACCTATAAGAAGGTTATATTTCTTTTTGATGTATGACATAATTGCTTCGTCGAACTTGTCACCTGCAACACGAACAGAGCAGGATGTAACAATATCACCGAGAGAAATAATAGCAACTTCACTCGTACCGCCGCCGATGTCAACAACCATTGAACCTGTAGGCTCGGCAACAGGAAGACCTGCACCGATTGCAGCTGCCATTGGCTCTTCAATAAGCTCAACGTCCTTACCGCCTGCTTCTCTTGCGGCATCTTCTACAGCGTTTTTCTCAACCTCTGTAATACCTGAGGGAACACAGATAACAATTCTGGGGCGGGAGAAGAAGTTTGAGCGAACAGTCTTGCGGATAAAGTGCTTAAGCATGGAAGCAGTAATCTGGAAATCAGCAATAACACCGTCCTTAAGAGGTCTTACTGCAACGATTGAACCGGGGGTACGACCAATCATCTCCTTAGCCTGAGAACCAACAGCCAAAACTGTGTCGGTGCGGATATCAACCGCAACAACAGAAGGCTCACGGAGCACAATGCCCTTGCCTTTCATAAACACAAGAGTGTTTGCAGTACCAAGGTCAATACCAATATCTTTGGAAAAAGAAAAAGAAAACATAGTTGTTTCTCCTTTCGAAACGTCTTAACTTATATATTATACCAATTTCATTTAGTTTTTTCAACTATTAGTTTATGAATATGCCGTGAATTTATCAATGGCGGCAAAGCCGCCACCACACTTATTACTTATTCACTATTACTTATTACTTCAAACGTCCCGCCGTTTGCAAAAGTTTTATTCTATATGAACCTTTGCAAAGGCGAAATGCCCAGTCGTGGCTAACGGCCGGTAGAGCCAAAGCCGCCCTCGCCACGAGCTGTATCGGAAAGCTCTTCGACCTCTTCAATCTCCATTACAGCCACAGGAGCAATAACCATCTGAGCAACACGCTCCAAAGGCTCGATGGTATAAGGCTTATCGGAAACATTGCAAAGTCCAACGCAAACCTCACCGCGGTAATCCGAGTCAACCACTCCCACACCGTTTGAAAGGCAGATTCCGTGCTTTACTCCCAGTCCGCTTCTTGCGTGAATAAAAGCGGCAAGGGAAGCGTCAGGCAGCTCAATGGCAATACCTGTTGGAATCATCAGAAGCTTTCCCGGTTCCAGAGTAACGGCCTCGTCGGTGCAGGCGTACAAATCCATACCCGCCGCACCCTGAGTTGCATATTTTGGCACAACAGCCTTTTCTCTTAGCTTTTTAATTTTAAGAATATTATTCATTTTTTGCCTCGTTCCTGCAAAATTAAAACTTTTCCTGCAAAAGTCAAATTTTGCCAATATTATAAAATGCCTGACAAAAGAGGAAAATTTCCTCCTTGGAAAATTAACTTTAAGGTAAAATTTCTGTAAAATAATTCTTGCAAAACATAAACCAATTGTTAATTATTTCACACCCCTTAAGTACAATCCACGGGTAATTTTTGAAAAATTATGATGTTTACTTGAAAAACTGCGGATGTTTTCCACTTTTTCCACAGAGTTTTCCACAGTAAAGCGTAATGTGTAAAAGTCCACACCGCAAAAAATGTCAATTTCGTTACAAAGGGATAAATAAACGGAATTAAGTATTTCGGTGCAGTTTCCGTCGCATTTTAAAATGAAGTTTTCACCCATTCTATCCTGCATTTTTGTGTCACCTGTGCAAGAAGAGCATTTAACAGATGAATTCAGATTAGGACAGGCACGAAGTAACATTAAAGGAAGATACCCTGAGGCAATTATACCTCTGGGGATGTTTCCGCCGATTTCCTTAATCTGGTTTTTCATAAGTTCAAAGCTGAGCTCAGCACTTTTAAGCCCCATTTCTTCATAGGCTATTAAGCTTTCGGTGTTGGTAATATTAAGACCAAAACCGCCGTGAACCTCAAAGTCCATTTTATTTGCAAGGTGCACCGCACCTATATTTGATGCAAGCACAGCCTTTACGCCAATATTCTTAAGCTCGGAAAGTCTTAATTTAATCTGATTTTCTATACCAAACATTCCCCTTGGGATTTCGGCACATACAATAAAATTACTCTCTATAAGCCTTTCGTATTCCTTTACAGGTGCAAAAAGTGGCAGGTAAATTCGCTTTGCCTCTTTAAATTCCTCAGGCACGTCGGTGTCTGTAAATCTTGCCACAAATTCTTGGGCGGTATTCTGAGCCTTTGTTCCTGTTTTGTGAAGTTCAACAGGTAAAATTTCTACCTGAGGAGCCTTACCTCTTAATACGCTTAATTTCTCAAGTGCATCACGACGCATTGCATTAAGCACAGAAGCCGGAACAATAGCTTTTTCGTCGGTAGTAAAATCGAAATTTTCTAAAAAGTATGGAGTACCGCCTGTTTTGGAAAGGCTTTTCTCGGTACTTTCTTTTGACGAGGGCGAGGATTTGGCAATTTCCGCAACAGTTTCAGAATATACTGTAACTGTGTTTTCATTATCTGAAATGCGAAGCTCTGCTTTTTCTCCGCACTTGAGGGTAAGAGCCATAAAAAGCCCTACTGCCTTACGCTCGTCTTTGTAGGAATTTCGGATTTCAGCAAGCAGTTTATTGGTGGCGGAGGTAACGTCCTCCTTCTGTCTGTAGCCGAAAAGGCTTTTGTCTCTTTTTCCTTTATAATAGCCGTCGGTAAAGCCTGTGCGTGAAAAAACGCTTTTCAAGGTTTCAGCAGTTTTGTCCGTTACTTTGCCCTCATCAAGGCCTTCTCGGCAGGCTCTCACCGCCGCCGAAACGTACTCGGGACGTTTCATTCTGCCTTCTATTTTAGCACTTTTAACACCCATAGCTTCAAGCTCTTTAAGGTAATCCACCAAACTTGAGTCCTTAAGGCTTAAGGCGTAACCATTGCCACCCTTTAATTTAAAAGGAAGTCGGCAGGGCTGAGCACACCTTCCGCGATTACCCGAGCGTGAGCCAAGCATTGCCGAAAAATAGCACTGCCCCGACACACTCATGCAAAGTGCACCGTGAACAAAAACCTCCAGCTCTATTTTTGTAGCGTCGGCAATCTCCTTAATCTCCGCTTTTGAAAGCTCTCGGGATAAAACAACCCTCTGAAAACCTAAGTCTTCTAAAGCCTTAACTCCTTCGGGAGTGTGCACGCTAAGCTGAGTTGATGCGTGTAAAGGGAGGTTTGGCATACTTTTTTTAATTAAAGCCGCCAAGCCTAAATCCTGCACAATTACCCCATCAATGCCTGCCTTGTAAGCCTTTTGACAAAGAGTTATTGCATTCCTCATTTCATCATCAAAAATAAGGGTATTGAGAGTAAGGTAAACCTTAACCTTTCGCTCTCTGCAGTAGGCACATACATTTTTTATTTCATCGGCAGTAAAATTTTCAGCACTTGCTCGTGCCGAAAAATCCTTTGCACCGATATAAACCGCGTCGGCACCGCTTCTTACGGCGGCAACAACGCTTTCCATACTCCCTGCGGGAGCAAGAATTTCGCATTTATTCATTGTATATTACTTCAGGTCCTTGTCAAAAATACTGAACTGATGATAGTTTTCTTCCTTTATTTTCTCAGCAGGCTTTACGGCTTCTTTTGTGTTTGAAAAGCTCTGTACACCGTAGCGGTTCTGAGGATTTGCATAAGGTATACCCTTGTTCTGATTATTCTGATTTGCCTTATTCTGCTGAGGCTTCTGGGGTACAGGCTGAGCTGTGCTTTTCTTTTCCTTTAAAACCCTGAGCTCTTCCTTAAGCTTTTCCACCTCAGTTTTAAGTGATGCATTTTCGCTTCTTAATTTCTCAGAGTCTGCAAGGTAATCCTTAACCTGCTCGCGGAGAATATCAACACGGCTTGAGAGCTTTCTCATATCGTCGCAATAATCAAGGGCGGCAAGAATTGCACAAGCATCTCTGTTAAGTCTGGGGTTATCGTTCTGGATACCCTTGATTCTTAAATCTACCTGCTCACCTGTGGAAATAACGTATTCCTCGGTGTCTTTGGTGCGGATTGAGTATCTCTGACCTGCAACGTAAATAATCACATTTTTGCTATCCATTTAACATACAACTCCTTGTTTGTCTGTTTATCCAGTATGATTATAATACAAAATTTTATCTTAGTATATAAAAATATATAAATTGTAACTTTTTATAAAATGTATCAAAGCATAAAACGACTATGAACATGACATTATTTTATAAATGTTGACGCATCAACACATTACTATTGCTTAAATTTTACAATTATTATATAATGAACAAAATTGCACTTTTGTTCTATGCGAGGAAAAGATATGAAAAAACTTAAAGTAAAAGAAATTACCCAGCAAATCAACCAAAAGCTTGTAGATGTGTTTCACGTAACACCTGAGGAAGCTACAAACGAGCATTACTATAAGGCGGTTACTCTTATCTGCCGTGACCTTATGAGCACAGATTACACCGACTTTACCGCTCAGGCAAATAACGAGGGCAAAAAGACCGTTTACTACCTTTGTATGGAATTTTTAATGGGCCGTTCTCTTAAAAATAACCTTTCTAATTTAGGTCTTGAGGAAAAGGTTGAGTCAGCACTTAAGGAGTATGGCGTTTCTTTAGAGAAGGTTTATGATATGGAGCCTGACGCAGGCCTTGGCAACGGCGGTTTAGGCAGACTTGCCGCCTGTTTTTTAGACGGACTTGCTTCTCAGGGTTACCCTGCAATGGGCTACTCCTTAAGATATGAATACGGTATTTTTAACCAGAAGCTTGTAGACGGCTGGCAGACAGAGCTTCCCGATTTCTGGCTTCCCGGCGGAAGTGTGTGGCTTCATGCTCACCCCGAAAAGGCTGTTGAGATCAGCTTTAACGGCAATATGATTGAGGACTGGATTGACGGCAACCACAAGGTTGAAATGGTTAACGACACCAAAGTTTTAGCTGTTCCCTACGATATGCTGGTAGCAGGTGCCGACGGCAAGGGTGTAAGCCGCCTCAGACTCTGGGCGGCTGACAGCAAGGACTTTAATATGCAGCTTTTCAACGACGGCGAATACTTAAGAGCAGTTGAGCAGAAAGCTATGGCAGAAAGCATTACAAAGGTACTTTACCCCGGCGATAACCACACCGAGGGTAAGAGTTTAAGACTTAATCAACAGTATTTTCTTGTATCAGCCACAGTTCAGGATATTATCAAGCGTCACTTAAGAGTTTACAAAACTCTTGATAACCTTCCCGACAAGGTTGCAATCCATTTAAACGATACTCACCCTGTTTTAGCTGTGCCTGAGCTTATGAGAATTTTACTTGACGAGTGCGGCTACCGTTGGGATGACGCCTGGAATATCGTAAACCGAACAATCGCCTACACCAACCACACAGTTATGAAAGAAGCTCTTGAGTGCTGGAGTGAAGATATGTTCCGCACAAAGCTTCCCAGAATTTATCAGATTGTTTGCGAAATTAACCGCAGATATTGCTATGACCTTGTAAGCAAAGGTGTACCTCAGGACAGAGTAAATCGTATGTCTATAATTTTTGACGGCTATGTTCGTATGGCTAACCTTGCTGTTATGGCAAGCTACAAGGTAAACGGCGTTTCCGCACTTCATAGCGATATTTTAAAGGATACAGTTTTTAGTGACTTCTATCAGGATACCCCCTGGAAGTTTACAAACGTAACAAACGGTATTGCTCACAGACGTTGGCTTAATCAAGCTAACCCCGGACTTTCCAAGTTTATAACTGAGCGAATCGGCGAAGGCTTCAAGTCTGATGCCGCTGAGCTTAAAAAGCTTGAGAAGTTCTTAAATGACAGAGCTTCTTTAGATGCACTTGCAGACATTAAGCGTCAGAACAAAATGAGAATGAGCGAAATTATCCGCAAAACATCAGGGGTTACTGTTGACCCCGACTCAATTTTTGACGTTCAGGTAAAGAGACTTCACGAGTACAAGCGTCAGCTTATGAATGCTTTGCACATTTTGGCTACCTACCAGTACCTCTGCGATAATCCTTCCGCAGATTTTCAGCCCAGAACCTACATTTTCGGCGCAAAAGCGGCTCCCGGCTACTACTTTGCAAAGCAGATTATTCAGTTTATATGTAAGCTTGCAGATATTATAAACAACGATAACCGCGTAAATGGCAAACTTAAGGTGGTTTACCTTGAAAATTACCGTGTAACCGTTGCCGAACAGCTTATTCCTTCCGCTGAAATCAGCGAGCAGATTTCTCTTGCAGGTACCGAAGCTTCGGGCACAAGTAATATGAAATTTATGATTAACGGTGCTATTACCCTTGGTACTCTTGACGGCGCAAATGTTGAGATTTATGATGCCGTAGGCAAAGAAAATATGGTGCTTTTCGGAATGAGCACACCTGAGGTTATGGACGCAAAACAGCGTGGCTACAATCCCCGATACTACTACGACACAGACCCTGTTATCCGTCGTGCCATTGACTGGCTTTTAAACTCAGAATTCAAGGCAATCGGCGAAAACCTTATTAACTCTGACCCCTATATGGTGCTTGCAGACTTTGCTTCCTACGCACAGGCACAGGCTCAGAGCTCACGCCTTTACTGTGACCGCACACTCTGGAATCAGATGTCTCTTAAAAACATTGCCAATTCAGGCATCTTTGCCGCTGACCGTTCTATTAACGACTACGCAAAGGGCATCTGGAACATTACACCTGTTAAAAGATAAAACGCTTAGTCCCGTCACTTAGCAGTGGCGGGACTTGATTTTTTCTGCATCCTTCATATTAAGATGCTTGATTTTAACTTTTAATGCCTTTGCGTTGGCAACCTTTATTTTTACGTTACACCTGCCATTTATCTGCTGAAAAAGGCTTTGAGTAAGCTCAAAATCAACTACGTCCTCCACCTTAAAAATTACTCTGGTAAAGTTCATCCCCGAAAAATACTTTACCTCAAAAAGCGAATCGGAAAAAGTAAGAGAAGAACGAAAAAGTGCAAAAAATCTGAACAAAAACCACACCGAAAAAATTCCAGTAAATACTCCTGCAACTGACTTTACTATAATATTTTCTGAAAATAAAATGAGCACCAATGATGAAACAGACAAGCACAAAACAGGCAGGTAAGTATAGCCCCACAAGGCGGATTTAGGAGGATAAATAACCTTATAATCTTCTGATTTTTTGCCGTAGATTTCTTCTTGCAAATCCGCACAATCGGTTCTGCTTGCGGCAGAAAGTATATGGATTTTCCGCCTTGGTCTTATGTTTAGGACAATCTCACCGCTATAAAATCCAAGCAGAAACATTAAAAGGCTTTGCCTGAATATCAGGGATCTCACGGCTTTTTCAGGGAACACCGCCTGAGTTTTTATAATAAGCCCCTTGGTGATCAGAAAATTAGCAGGATATTTTTTAAACTTAAGTCCGTACTCAGAGAAAAATTCCGTAGAAAATCCGATAATCCAACAAAAGAAAAGCACCGAGGAAATTCGGCTTAAAAGCGGTGGCAGTCCTGTGAATTTTAAAAGACCTTCAAGGCTTGCTCCCTCTAAAATCAGGGCTGTCTGCCTTGCTCCCATTACTATTGATGCCCTGCGGATTAAGGGCACCGCCGCCAAAAGTCCTGTTAAGGCATTAGAAAAAGAAATTGACATAAGCATACTTCTGAAAATTCCCGAAGATATTGTTTTAATGAGATTTTCGGATAAAAGGTCTTTTAGTATTTCTGATTTATCCTTATTTCTGAGATATACTGTAGAATACGCATTAGAACTGAAAATTCTCAGCCTGCATCCGCCAAAAAGCCTGAGAAAAATCCCATTGCTGAAAACAAAACTGCACCGCTTACATTTAAGGGTCTTCTCGTTTGTTTTAAAAATTACTCCGCCTTTAATTTCTACCATACTTCTGCTGTGAATAAGCTCTGACTTATTGCACCTGATAACCGCAAGACTTATGAGAAGCACCAGCACCAAGACATCTGTTGAATACAGGGTAAAAAGAAGTTGTATTCCGCTTTCTGCAAACAAAATCCCCTGCAAAACAGGAACAAATAAAAGAAAGGCTACACGATAAATAAAGGCGGCTACATAGGTTTTGGAAAATTTATATTTTTTCATTATTCTCACTGATTTTTAAAATACTTTGGTACAAAAGCTCTGCGTCCCCAGCTTTTATAAGAGGCAAAAGGCAGGCACTGCCCTCAAACAAAATTAAAAGGTTACTAAGTCCCATAAGCCTCATCATGGGAGTGGAAATAAGCTTAACCGAAACTGTAAAGCTTAAGTTAATATGTTTTTTTCTTTTTATAATAAAGCCTTTGGTTATAAAAAGCTTTTCGCCCTTTAACTGAGCTTTAAAAACCTTATAATGAACTGCCGAAAAGTAGCAGAGAATTACACAGATTAAAACAGAGGCAAGAAAAACAAAGGGCAAAAGATTTTTTGCAAAATTTGCGCATAAAAATTTAAGCAAAAAACAGGCGGCAGCAGATATAAGAAAACTCCAGAATAGTGATAAAATAAATGCCCTTGGCAGAATTTTCAAGCTTTTTTCACCTCTTCTTATAAGTATAATTTATGCAGAAAATATCATATTTATCCAAATCTTGCTTTTCGAATATTTCTTTAAAAATATATTATACCCTTATTTTAAGTATAAAATATTTTACTTTTATAATGTAATGGTGTAAAATTAATTTAATAAGTTATCAGGAGGATATATATGAAGATATTTAGCTCAAAGAAATTCTTAGCTTGCCTTATGGCAACTCTTGTGCTTTTAACAAGTCTTTCCGTAGGCTTTGTTTCTGCTGATGTTGAAGGAAACTTTCAGTACGAACTCATTTCAGAATTAGATGAAAACCTCTCCCTGCTTGGTACATACGCCGTAATTACAAAGTACACAGGCAGTGAGTCTGCAGTTACTGTTCCCTCTACACTTGGCGGATATCCTGTTAAGTTTATTGAATATGCCGCTTTTAAAGGCAATGGTGCAGTTACATCCGTAACTATCCCCAATACTGTTGAAGAAATTGGCGACAACGCTTTTGAAAACTGCGTAAACTTAACTCAGCTGAATTTACCTGATACACTTACAAGTATAGGTTACGGCATATTAACAGGTACACCTATCTGCGAAAATGGCGAATATTGGGAGGATAACCTTCTTTACATCGGCAAATATCTTTTAGACTTTGATGATTCAAGTAGCGTTACCGATATTAAAGTTAAAGAAGGCACCACACTTATTGCAAGCCTCGCTTTTGCTTTTTCTGACATTACATCTGTTACTTTGCCCTCAAGCCTTAAGATTATTGATGTTGCGGCTTTTTCAGAATGCAAAAACCTTACTTCAATTACACTTCCTCAAGAACTTAAAACTCTTCGCGGATGGGCTTTTGACGGCTCAGGCCTTAAGTCGGTTACAGTTCCGTCTTCTGTAAAAATCATTGGCGACAGTTGCTTTGCCAACTGTGAAAACCTTACTTCAGTTACACTTCCTGATACTATTGAAAAAATCCCCTCAGGCTTGCTTGAAAATTGCACAAGCCTTAAAAGCTTTAATATTCCCGCTTCTGTAACCTTAATCAGTTTTAATGCTTTGGCTAATACAGGCCTTACAACAATACATATTCCTGCAAAGGTTAACGAAATCTGGGATAATGCTTTTGCAGGTTGCGAAGACTTAACAAATATAACTGTGGATTTAAACTGCTCCAGATTTTACGCTGAAGACGGCGTGCTTTACGAAAAATTTATGACCCTTTATACACTTTGCGTATATCCTGCAGGTAAGACCGACGAAAGCTATACTTTCCCTGACGAAGTAAAATATAGCGGGCTTTATGCCTTTGACAGCGTTCAGCATCTTAAAACAATTAATCTTCACGAAAATTCACAGGATGCAAAATTCTGGAATGCTTACAGTGTAGAAAACGTTTTTGTTTCTGACTTAAACGAAGATTTCTACGACATAGACGGTGTTGTTTTTGACTCCGGTTTAAATTCTCTTCATTACTACCCTGCAGGTAAAAAGGATAGTACTTACACAACTCCCGCAGGCTGTACTTTAATTGAATCTTCTTCTATTTCAGATAATCCATATCTTGAGGCCGTTACTGTTTCTGAAGGTGTTGATACTGTAGAGTATTGTGCTATTAACAAATGCGAAAATCTCAAAACAGTTAATCTTCCCTCAACTCTTACATATTTAAGCACATACGAGCCTATAAGCGATTGTGATTCTTTGGAAACAATTAATTTTACTAACACAAAGGCACTTTGGGACTCATTTGATGCAGAAATTTACACAAACTCTACAAATGGCCTTTACCTTAACTGCACCGACGGCACCTTTGAGCTTGTAGCTCCTTACGAAGAGGAAACCGACTTTACAGATAACACCGAACCTACCGAGTCTGCCTCTACTGAGCCTACCGAATCTGCTCCAAATGCAACTGTAAATACAGAACCAACAGAGCCAACTGCAACAAATCCTGCCCAGAGCACAGCAACCGAGCCAACAGAAGCCAACCCCACAGGCACAACCCCAACTGCTCCCGAGGCTGAGTTTGAGCTTGGCGACGTAAACATGGACAAAAAGCTTAACATCCGCGATGCTACGGCAATTCAGAAGCACCTTGCAAAAATCGCAACATTAAGCGAGGATGCAATTGCACTTGCTGACTTTACCCAGGACGGTAAGGTTAACATTAAGGACGCTACAACAATCCAGAAAAAGATTGCTGGTATTATTTAAAACAAAATCTTAATCTTACAAAAATAAAAGCTCCCGAATTAATCGGGAGCTTTTTTCATTTTATTTATTATTCTTCTGTGTCTGCCTCAGGCTCTGCATTATCTGCGTCGCTTGTGTCGGGAACTTCGGTAATTACCTCTGCACTTTCTTCGTGAGGAGCCGATACTACTGCAACTACCTTGTTACCCTCTTTAATCCTCATAACGGTAACACCCTTAGAAGGTCTTGCACAAACTCTTACGCTTTCGGCGGCAATTCGGATAATTACGCCGTCGGCATTAACCATAATAATGTCTTCTGAAAGGTCTATGGTTCTTACAGCGGCAACATCGCCGTATTTTGCGGTGTGGTAGTTTGTAATACCCTTACCGCCTCTGGACTGAAGTCGATAGTTTTCAGCAGGTGAAATTCTGCCGTAACCTGTTTCGGAAACAGTAAGAACCAAAGCATCGTCACCAACAAGTGTAAGGCTTACTACCTCGTCGTCCTCTTTAAGCTTAAGAGCCTTAACACCGCGAGCCTGTCTTCCCATAGGACGAACGTCACCCTCATTAAAGCGAATAGACATACCCTTGCGTGTGGCAATCATAAGCTGGCCTGAGCCGTCTGTAACCTGAACGCCAACAAGAGAATCACCCTCGTTAAGGTCAAGGGCAATAAGTCCGCCCTTGCGGTTTGTATCGTAAGCACTAAGCAAAATTCGCTTGATAATACCGTTTTTGGTAACCATATTAAGGTAAAGGTCCTCAGCAAATTCGGGAATACGTACCATTGCGGTAATTTTTTCGTCACCGCCAATTGGCAGTAAGTTAGCAATATTAATGCCCTTGGACTGACGGCTTCCCTCAGGAATTTCGTAGCACTTAAGCCTGTAAACTCTGCCTGTATTTGAGAAGAAAAGAATATAATCGTGGCTTCCTGTGGTAAACATTTCAGAAGCGAAGTCTTCTTCACGTCTTGCCATACCGCTTACGCCTCTGCCGCCGCGGTTCTGAAGCTTATAAGTATCAACAGTCTGACGCTTAATATAACCGTAGCGTGTGTAAGTAACAACGCACTCTTCTTTGGGAATAAGGTCTTCGATATCAACCTCACCGCTGATTGCACAGATTTCTGTACGTCTGGGGTCGTCGTACTTGTTACGGATAGCAATTGCCTCTTCCTTAATAATAGCAAGGCGTCTTTCTTCTTTTGCCAAGATATCGATAAAGTCGGCAATCTTAATCTTAAGCTCTGCAATTTCGTTTTCAATCTTCTCACGCTCCAAGCCTGTGAGCTGACGAAGACGCATCTGAACAATTGCCTGAGCCTGAATATCAGTAAGGCCGTACTTTTCCATAAGATTTTTAACAGCATCTGCGGTATCTTTACTTGCTTTGATTGTAGCAATAATATCGTCGATGTTGTCAAGGGCAATCTTTAAGCCCTCTAAAATATGCATTCTCTCCTGAGCCTTTTTAAGGTCATACTGAGTTCTTCTTGTAATAACCTCAACCTGGAAGTCGATGTAATGCTGTAAAACTTCTTTAAGTGTAAGAGTTTTAGGCTCGCCGTTTACAATAGCAAGCATAATTACACCAAAGGTTGACTGCAAAGCTGTGTAGGTGAAAAGCTGATTTAAAACAACCTGAGGAGAAGCATCACGCTTAACATCAATTTCGATGTGCATACCATTTCTGTCAGAGTGGTCCTCAATGTTTGAGATACCCTCAATCCTCTTATTGTTAACAAGGTCAGCAATATTAGAAATAAGACGAGCTTTGTTAACCTGATAAGGAAGCTCGGTAACAATAATCTTGAATCTGTTATTCTTAGCCTCAACAATTTCTGTTTTAGCTCTTACAATAATCTTACCCTTACCTGTGGCATAAGCGGCACGGATTCCGCTTCTGCCCATAATGATACCGCCTGTGGGAAAGTCAGGGCCGGGCAGGCATTCCATAAGCTCGGCAACCTCAGCCTCGGGGTTATCAATAAGCAGGCACATTGCGTCAATAGTCTCGCCAAGGTTATGGGGAGGAATGTTGGTTGTCATACCAACGGCAATACCGCCTGAACCGTTTACAAGTAAGTTAGGAAATCTTGAGGGAAGAACTGTAGGCTCTTCAAGTCTGTCGTCAAAGTTAGGCTGAAAATCTACAGTATCTTTATCAATATCAGCAAGCATTTCCGTGGAAATTTTGCTCATTCTTGA
>JAZTWD010000071.1:0-10070 GCA_045635685.1 Ruminococcus sp. | reverse complement strand
AATAAGGTGCCTTATCGTACATTGTTGTTTCCTCCTTCCTTACATTTCAAAAGCCTCAGGCTTCTGTGCCTGATGGTTGTGCTCTGCGCCAGCAAAAAGTCTGAGTCTGAGCATCTGATCTCTGCCTAAAGAGTTAGAGGGAATCATACCCTTAACTGCAAGCTCCATAGCCTTTTCGGGCTTTGTAGCCATAAGAGTTTTGTAATCAACCTCTTTGAGGTGACCAACATAACCTGTGTGTCTGTACCATTTTTTCTGAGTAAGCTTGTTACCTGTAAGAACTACATCCTTGCAGTTGATGATAACAACATGGTCGCCGCAATCAACGTGGGGAGTAAAAGTAACCTTGTGCTTGCCTCTGAGAAGTGTAGCTGCCTGAGCAGCAACCTTACCGAGGGGCTTGCCGGCTGCATCTATTACATACCACTTGCGGTCGATTTCGCCTTTTTTAGCCATAAAAGTTGACATAGCAAATAACCTCCTGATATTTTCGTTTTTTTTCGTGCTTCAGTATAATAACACAGCCCCAAATTAAAGTCAACACCTTTTTCTAAAATTTTTAATTTACTATAGCACGACCTTTAAAATGCTCCAAAATACTCTTAAATGCTCCCGAATGCTAATTTGCGATTTTTAGTGAAATTACATTTTTGTAATTAAAAATTCGAGAAAACTTGAAAATTCCCCTTTATAATGGGCAATTGGTGTGTTATACTTATAGTGGATTTAAGCGTCTGAGCGTACAGGCGTAGTAATAATGAAAGAAGGATATTAAATATGTACAGACTTGGTATTGACCTCGGCGGCACAAATATTGTTGCCGGTGTTGTAAACGAAAACTACGAAATTGTTGCAAAGGCACAGTGCAAAACTGCTGTTCCCCGTCCTGAAAGCGAAATCTGCGATTCTATGGCAGAGGTAGCCTTAGCTGCTATTGCTGAAGCAGGCATAACTCTGGACGATGTAGATTCAGTTGGTATCGGTGTTCCCGGTGCAGTTAACCCCGAAACAGGTATTATCGAATATTCCGCTAACCTTTTCTTCCACAACTGGGCAGTTACTCAGATGATGCAGGAGCGTCTTAATGGCAAAAAGGTTATTATCGAAAACGATGCTAACGCTGCTGCTTACGGCGAGTACCTTGCAGGTTCTGCAAAGGGTGCCAAGAATGCAATTGCAATTACTATCGGCACAGGTGTTGGCGGCGGTATCATCATCGACGGCAAAATCTACAGTGGCTCTAACTACGCAGGAGCAGAAATGGGCCATATGGTAATCGTTAAGGACGGCAAGGAATGTGCTTGCGGTAGATGTGGTTGCTGGGAGGCTTATGCTTCTGCAACAGGTCTTATCAATATGACAAAAGAGGCTATTTTAAAAGAAAAGCCCGATTTCTCTTATATGCTCAAATCCGTTGACGGTGACATCAATAAGGTTGATGGCAGAACAGCTTTTGACGCTATGCGTGCAGGAGATCACAGCGGTAAAGAGGTTGTTGATGAGTATATCGGCTACCTTGCTTGCGGTATTATCAACGCTATCAACATCTTCCAGCCCGATGTGCTTTGCATCGGCGGCGGTGTTTCCAACGAAGGCGAGACTCTTCTTGCTCCCTTAAGAGCTGTTATCGAGAAAGAGCGTTACACCAAGCACAATCCCAAGCAGACAGTTGTTTGCAAGGCAAGCCTTGGTAATGACGCAGGTCTTATCGGTGCCGCATTCTTAGGCGATTTATATTAATAACAAGTTAGCCACTTGAGGGCAATTCCGCCTTTGAAAAAATATGATTTAACCCCGCAGTTTCATAAACGGCGGGGTTTAAAATTATCTTTAAGAGGTAATTATGATTAACACAAACAACTATAAAGCCTTTATTTTCGACTTTGACGGTGTGGTTATGGATACCGAAAGCCTGCATTTTAAAGCGTGGAACAAAGGCTTTGAAATAATGGGAGATACCCTGACAGAGCAAGAATACCTGCCGCTTAAAAGCACAGGCAGAAAGCATATTGTAAACACTTTTGCTCAGAAAATCGGCAGAGAAATAACCGAGGAAGAAACTCTTGAAATCTGCAAAATCAAAGACGATTATTTTAAAGAGCTTTGCAAAAGTGTGGATAAAAATCTGCTTATAAATGGTGTTGAGGGTTTCCTAATTAAGCTTAAAGCAGAGGACAAGCAGATTGCCGTTGCATCTTCGGCATCCACTACAACAGAACTGCTTAAAAAAGTAGGGCTTACAAAATATTTCGATGTAATTGCTGACGGTAACTTAGGGCTCTCCAAAAAGCCCGACCCCGCAATTTTTATTAAAGCCGCAGAGCTTTTAGGTGTTGAAGCTAAAGACTGCCTTGTTTTTGAAGACTCCTTAGCAGGGCTAAAAGCCGCCGAAAATGCAAATATGGATTTTGTGGCTGTAAGCGGAATAAAAAGCGAAAAGGCGATTTTGGAAATTGAAGATTTTACACAGATATAAAAAACTCCACCGCAAAACCTCTGCGGTGGAGTTAAGTTTTGTCAAAAATTATTTGTGGATAAAACCAATCTTTTTCATAGCTTTATCAATGGTACGCTGAGCCATTCTTTCGGCAATTTCGGCACCCTTGCGGTAACTTTCCTCAAGATATGCCTTATCATTAATAAGCTTTTCGTACTTTTCACGGATAGGTCTGAGCTCTTCAATAACAGCCTCGCCAACGGCTACCTTAAAGTCACCGTAGCCTTTGCCTGCAAATTCATTCTCGATTTCCTCCATAGTCTTGCCTGTAACAACGGAGTAAATACCCATAAGGTTGTTGATGCCGTCTTTACCCTCGCCATAAGCAACACGAGCTTCGCTGTCGGTAACGGCACGTTTGAACTTCTTAAGGATAACATCAGGAGAGTCAAGAAGAGAAACGCAAGCGTTTACGTTTTCGTCGGACTTGCTCATCTTCTTTGTGGGGTCCTGAAGGCTCATAACTCTTGCACCGTTTTTGGGGATAAAGCCCTCGGGAACGGTAAAGGTGGGGGAGTAAAGGCTATTGAATCTGCCTGCGATATCTCTTGCTAATTCGATATGCTGTTTCTGGTCAGCACCAACGGGAACGAGGTCTGCCTGATAAAGTAAGATGTCAGCAGCCATAAGGCAGGGATAGGTGAAAAGACCTGCGTTGATATTGTCAGCGTGCTTTGCAGATTTGTCTTTAAACTGAGTCATACGGCTAAGCTCGCCAAACTGAGTGTAGCAGTTTAAAATCCATGCAAGTTCGGCGTGCTGATGCACGTGGCTCTGAATAAAGAAGATGCTCTTCTCTACATCAATACCGCAAGCAAGGATAGAAGCATATGCATCAAGAACGTTTTTACGCATTTTTGCAGGCTCCTGACGAACTGTAATTGTGTGTAAATCTGCAAGGGTGTAGATGCAGTTGTGGGTTCCTTCTTCCTGCATTACTACCCAGTTTTTAAGTGCACCAAGGTAGTTGCCCAGGGTAATAGTACCTGAGGGCTGAATGGCACTGTAAACTATTTTCTTTTTCTCAACTGTATTTTCCATTTTTATATCCTCTTTATATTAAAGTGTTTTAGAAACTCTGCCTAAAATCTCAATACCTTTTTTAAGCTGTTCGTTACTGGGTGTGGAGAAGTTAATGCGGAAGTTATGTGAAATTTCTTTTTCATCGGTTAAGAAGGCATTGCCGGGTACAACGCAAACTTTGTTTTTAACAAGCTCAAGGCAGAATGCGTTCATATCTACATCTTCAGGGAGTGTGCACCAGATGAAAAGTCCGCCCTCAACATCGCCGTAAGTAATTTTGTCACTAAGGTTTTCTTTAAGTAAGTTCATTGTGTACTCAAGCTTTTCGCGGTAAAGATTTCTGAGCATTTCAAGATGAGCGTCAAAATCATACTTTGTCATAAACTCGTTGCAGATAACCTGAGACCACATATTTGTGTGAACATCCTCGCCCTGCTTGCAAACAACCATTTTCTGTATAATCTCATTGGGAGCCATACACCAGCCAACACGCATACCGGGAGAAATAACCTTACTAAAAGAGCCTGCGTAAATTACAAGGCCGTCTGTGTCGAAAGATTTGATGTTGGGTAAATCTTCACCTTTGTATCTAAGCTCGCCGTAGGGGTTATCCTCTAAAATAAGCACATTGTACTTTTTGGCAAGCTCGTACATTTTCTTGCGCTTCTCAAGGCTCATTGTAATGCCTGAGGGATTCTGGAAGTTGGGGATTGTGTAGATAAAGCGGATGTTCTCATTTTCATTAAGTGCTTTTTCAAGCTCATCCATATTCATTCCGTCATCATCCATAGGAACACCTACGAGTCTGGCGTTGTAGCTTCTGAAGGTGTTGAGAGAGCCGATGAAAGAAGGAGCCTCGGTAATAACCACGTCGCCCTCGTTAACCAAGGATTTTGTAACAAGGTCCATAACCTGCTGAGCACCTGAGGTTATGATAAGGTCGTTACCTTCCATATTTACGTTGTACTTTTCCACCATATATTTTTTGAGGGTGTCTCTTAAAGGAACGTAACCCTCTGTAAGTCCGTACTGAAGAGCTAAAACAGGGTTTTCTTTTAAAAGTCTCTGGGAAATTTCAGCTACAGCCTCCTTGGGAAAAGCATCGGGAGCAGGATTGCCTGCTGAAAGGGATACAACCTCAGGGTCGGCGGCATACTTGAAAATCTCACGTATTGCACTGGGCTTAAGAGTATTTACTCTGTCGGAAAATGTATAGTTCATAATAACGCCTCTCGTCATTAAATAAATTGTAAAATAAAACCTTAAACTTTATTTTAACATATATAAATGCAATGTGCAAATTTTTTTGAAATTTAAACCAAAACAGTTACAAACGTCCTTTATTATAAGAAAAATAATCACAATTCGGTTACTTTTGTTGCCTTTTTGGTATTCTTTGTTGTATAGTTATACTGTATAAATGTCTAAATCTGTCTTTTGGTAGATTTTTACCTGAAGGCGGAGTTTCGTAAAGGATTTTTAGGAGAGAGGAAAATGAGAAAAAGACGAAGGAATGACGATGAATTTTTCATCGGTATGGTTGGTTCAAGCTATACCGTAAACCGCAAGCACAGAAAAAGAAAAAATAAAAGGGTTCAGAAAAAGCTTTTGTTCCGTGCCTTGATTATTGCACTTTGTGTACTTGTTGTGGCAGGTCTTGCAGCTCTTACAGCTTTTGTGATTGTGCCTTTCTTTAATGGTCTTGCATCAGCTACACCTGATGAGGCTACAAAGGACGAGATAGCAGTTGTAGAAACCACGGTAGCACCTATAACAACCGCTACTACAGAAGTTCCTACTACTGTTCCTCAGACCACAGTCGCACCTACCACCGTACCGCCTACAACAGCGGTAACTCCTGTTGTGTCCGGTCATATCAAGCCCAATATTGCTGATGATGGCTCTGATGCTTCTATGGCAACAAATACAATCTGCATCTGGAACAAGCAGGCCTTCAATCTGTTCTACAGCGGTAACAAGGCAGCTGAGTATTACGCCAAGGCTATTAACGGCTACGCCAACAAGCTTCCCAAGGACGTTAAGGTCTACAATATGGTGGTAGGCAACCACACAGAGTTTGGTTTGCCTGAAAGACTTATTAAGAGTGGAATAGAGACCGACTCTCAGTCAGATAATATTAAACATATTATTGATAATCTGAGCAGTCGTGTAACTCCTATTGATTGCTACAATAACCTCGCTGAGCATTGCAACGAGTATATCTTCTACGGCACAGACCACCATTGGACTGCCTTAGGTGCATATTACGGCTACGAGGCTTTCTGTGAAAACTTAGGTTTAACTCCTATGGACATCACAAAGAGTGAAAAAACAAGCATAGACGGCTTTTTAGGCTCCCTTTACACAGCTACAGGCTCCTCAGTTCTTGCAAGCAACACCGACACAGTTGACTACTACAGCCTGCCTAACGAAACCTATGCACTTATGAATGAGCGTCAGGACTCTTCAACTATTAATGTTGACGTTTACTATCCTGCCGCAACTTCAGGCGACCTTACCTACGGCGTTTTCTGTTGGGGCGATACAGCTCAGTTTGTTATTCATTCCAATTGCGGTACAGGCAGAAAAATCGCTTTAGTAAAGGATAGCTTCGCCAATGCTTTTGCACCTTACCTTTCTGCAAATTACGACGAGGTTCACCTTATTGACTACCGTTATTGGTACGGTGATTTGAATCAGTATTTAAAGGATAACGGCATCAAGGAAGTTCTGTTTTTGAATAACACTATGTCTGCAAACACAGCGTCTCAGGTTGATTCAATATCCAACGTGTTCGGTTAATCCCGAAATTATAAACCTGAGAGGAGAGAGAGAAGTGTTATCCAAAGAAGTTAAAGCCGAAATATACGGCTCATTAAATGAAAAAAGCGGAGTATATTCGGGATATATAACAAGCGGCGACTGTGTGGGGCAGAGTGTTTACATTCTTTCACGCAGACCATTGGGTGATTATGCTTATGGTATTGTTACTGCCGTGATAAATCAGGGTGAAGCAAATGAAAAGTGTGTTGTAACCCAGAAGCAGGAGATTATGTACGAGCCTGAAATCAGACAAAGGCTGAGTGCGGTTAAATCTCTTAAAATTAATAAATTAAGCTGTCTTTACGAGAAATCCTGTGGGGCAGTTATTCTTTACAAAGAAAAGGGCGAGGATGAGGCAAGCATACTTCTGGTAAAAAATCAGAAGGGCCGATTCTGGAGCTTCCCCAAAGGCCACGTAGAGCTTTGGGAAAACGAGAAGGAAACCGCAGTAAGAGAGATTAAAGAGGAAACCGACCTTGATGTTGAAATCCTCGACAATTTCCGCGAGATTAGCGACTACTGCCCCTTTGGCAAAATCCGCAAAAGGGTTGTGTTCTTCCTTGCCGCCGCAAAAAGCAACAAGGTAAGAATTCAGGAGTCGGAAATCGAAAGCTATACTTGGGTCAAGCTAAGCGAGGCCAAAAAGGTTTGTACCTACGAAAACGACCTTAGAGTTATTGACAAAGCAAGGGAATATTACGAAGACCACCTTGCAAAAAATTAAAGCTGATAAAATTAAACCGTGCAATGATTTTAATTTCATTGCACGGCTTTTTTGTTGTTTTTTTAAGGAGTTTTGAAGGTGTAAACCTCGCTGTACTGAGTTCCTACGTTGGTGGTGTTAACGTAGAACCTGTAGTAATAGGTGGTGTTTGGAGTAAGTGCAGGAGCCTCGGCATTGGAACCTCCGCATTGAACTGTGCAGTAGGTAAGGTAGGTGCCTGTTTTCCAGCTTGCAACCTTTTGCATCTGACCGCCTTCTGCTCTCATCATAAGTCCGATTTCAGTAAGCTTAGAGCAATCGGATGTAACATTACAGCCTAAAAGTGCTGAGGTGGATGTCAGATTTTTGAGGTAAATCTGGTCAAAAGAAATGGGGCTTTTAACCCAGACTGCATAAAGGTGGATGCTTGCGTCTTTGTCGTAGGATGTACCTGCGTAATACTCAACACCGCCTGTGGGGGATGTGGACCAACCCATAAACACATAGCCTGCTCTGGTGGGGTCAGAGGGCGAAAGGGTAACGGCCTTTCCAGTTTCTTTAGTCTGACTCTGGGGAGTGTAAACACCGCCGTTGGCATCGTAGGAAATTGTGTAATATTCGGTCTGCTTCCAAACAGGAATAAGCTTGTAGTAGGTGGTTTTGCAGTTGTCTTCGGTTACCCAGGAACCACCCATAGATAAATTGGAGTCTGGTAAGAACATTCTGTATTCAAGACCGCTTTTTGTAATTTCGGCAAAGGCTTTCCAGCCGTTGTTCTGGGCAGTAAAGTATTTTGCAGACGTACCCTGTGTGGCTTTGAAGATTTTGTAACCTATAAGGGTGTAGCCCTCGCGTTGGATTTCGGGGATTTTAAAATTCTCGCCGTATTTTACTGTAAAATCCTCACCCTTTGAAAGCTTGAAAACAAACTCATTCTGGAAGAATTTAAGGTACTTTGCCTCAATATAGCCTGAGGTTGTATTGCCGAAAACATCAATATAGTACACAGAATACCATATTTCGCCCGAGCGGTTTTTAACGGCAGAATTAACCGAAACCGCCTTGCCTGCACCGATTACTGTCAGGCTGTTGCTTTCGCCGTTTTTACCAACAGAATAGGGAGTAGAGTGAATAGAGGTCTGACATTTTGTGTTGTAAACACCTGTTTTGCAGGATGTTCTTCTGGTATAAGGTGCAGTGCCGCAATAGCTGCAGTGGTTGTATTTATCGTATTTGTGACCTGTTTTTGGCAGGGTTATGGTTTCGAGGTAAACTTCGCAGAGCGAGCAATGGCGGTCAGACTTGCCGTTTGCCGTGCAGGTAGCGGGAACAGAATACTTTGAATATACTGCTGAATGAGAGCAGTATGCAGGGCGGACAAAAACCTTTGTAGTGGCGTGGCCGCTCATACAGTTTACCTTGCTTTTTGCGATTTCTACCTTGTTTACACGGTCGTTTGAGTTGCCCTCTATGGAATAAGCAGTATTGGTAGAAACAATACCAATGTGGGACTTAACACCGCATTTGTCGCAGGCATAAAAAAGAATGTCGCCGGGTTTTCTGTCAGCTTCAGCTACAACCTTACCGCCTCGGCTGTTTATAAGGGTTTTGTATACAGCGCCACAGCCTACACCCAGAGGTACCAGGTCGGAAACGCCTGCCTGATAAGCACACCAGGAAACAAAGGCTGCACACCAGGCTTTGTTGTAATTACTTACAGGATAAGTGGCACCGCTTACAGTTGAGGTTGAGCTTCGGTAATTGCTTATGGCAGAATTATTGTTGCATCCGTAGTACCAGAAGTTATATTCGCAAACATCAAGCACACCTGAATAATTTTTATATGTACTGCCGCTTTTGTAGCTTAAGTTCATTTTGCCCCCTGACTGATAACCGTCAAGGTCCTGATAGGTAGTGCCCTCAAGGTAACCTGCCTGGCTTTCGGCAATTTTTGCAATGTTAATTGCCTTATCGGCACCCATGGCGTTTCGGGCATTCATAAGCTGAGTGTAATATTTACTGCTGTAGTAGGGAGAAGAAAAAGTATCTCTGCCGTTTACCGCCGATACACTTAAAGCTCCCATAGGGATAAGCGTCAGCACAGTAATAACAGCAAGCAAAATTGAAATAAAACGTTTCATAAAAATCCCCCTGTTAACTTATAATTTCATTATACAAAATATTGGTAAAATTACAACTCATTTTTTTCGGGAAAGGCCTCTTTTCGCATAATGCGCTGCATTTCTTTTTTAATCTGTGAATAAGGATGAACTATAGAGGTAATATTATTTACAGAGGAGTGCTTGCATAATTATAGCATAAGACTTTTGGCTAATCAACAATACTGTCGAAAGAAGGCGAAGGGTTTTTATACAAAAATATCGCATTGCTATTGACAAACAGGTTTAGGTGTGCTAAAATAGTTAACGTTCCTTAAGGGAACAGCAATTTATATATCGCGGAGTAGAGCAGCCTGGTTAGCTCGTCGGGCTCATAACCCGGAGGTCGTTGGTTCAAATCCTTCCTCCGCAACCAAATCAGATTCCTCTATTGATACAATCGTGTCAATAGAGGTTTCGTCGTTTTATCGTTAAAATATAGCGAAAACCTGAGTAAATAAGCCAAATATAAAAACAAGCGTTGCAAAGTGACGGAGTAAATTGATACTCTCCCTGATGTGCAACGCTTTTTTGTTGTGTAAATATGTGCGATTTTTCGACTTTACCGCCAAATCCTATAAACCTATCGTTAAATTGTTGATTATCATTAATGTCGCAATGAACAGCACCCCAAAAGCTAAACACTTTTGGGGTGCTGTTCATATATGAATGCTTTTTGAAAATATGTCATTACAGCGAAAGCTGAATATCTGCAACTTTGATTCCGGGATCGTCCAGTACCTGTTTTAGTACATTCAGATAGTAGGTATGGAAGTTGCTGACATCATCTTCACTGGTGATTTTGGTCTGCACATCGTAAGCCATATCAACTTCTTTGGTCTTGGCATTCAAAACCTGAATGACA
>JAZTWD010000070.1:0-51057 GCA_045635685.1 Ruminococcus sp. | reverse complement strand
ACTTACGCTGCAGTTGTTCGAAACGGTACAAGTATTACCGAGTTTAAATATGAGGACAAAACCCTTCTTTGCATCGGTAACGAAGGTAACGGCCTTACCGATGACTTGGTAAGTGAATGTACTTACCCTGTTACAATCCCTATGAAGGGCAATGCAGAGTCCCTTAACGCGGCAGCTGCTGCAGGAATAATTATGTGGGAAATGATTAGATGAATAAATCTACTCTTTATTATATATGGCTTACTCAGGGCATAGGTTACTGTACCACAAAGGTTAAGTATATCTATGGCCTTTATCCCGATATAGAGCTTCTTTATAAAGGCGGCGAGCAAGAACTGAGGCTTTGCGGAATCTTTACGGAAAACGAGATTGCAAAGCTGATGAAAACTAAGCTCAGTGATGCTGAAAATATCCTTAAAAGATGCGATGAGCTTAATTTTAATGTTTACGATATTTCTATGGAGGAATATCCTCAGCGTCTCCGCGAAATTACCGATGCTCCTGCTGTTATATATGTAAGCGGAAAATTACCTGATTTTGAAAGTACAGATTCTGTATCTATAGTAGGTACACGCCGTGCTACCGTTTACGGGATACGCACATCCCTTTATTTAGGGGCTAATCTTTCTAAGCGGGATTTCGTCGTTGTCAGCGGCGGTGCGCTTGGCATCGACTGTGCGGCACATAGGGGAGTATTGCAGGAAAAGGGCACAGCCGTTTGCGTTCTCGGTTGTGGTATTGATTACGACTATCTTCTGGAAAACAAAGAGCTTCGTAACGCCATAGCCTTAACAGGTGCATTAGTTTCTGAGTATCCACCGGGTTCTCCTGCAGTTTCTCACAATTTTCCACAGCGTAACCGAATTATATCAGCACTTTCAAATGGTGTAATTGTTGTAGAAGCTCCCAAGAAAAGCGGTTCAATGATAACAGTTGACTTTGCTTTAAAGCAGGGCAAGGATGTTTTTGCTGTAATGGGTAATGTTGACTCTCCATATTCCGCAGGTTCTAACCAGCTTATTAAAGAAGGCGCAGTTCCCATAACTTGTTGGCAGGATGTTGCAGAATATTATCGAGGAGTTATTGATTCAGAGCCCGAAGCACCTACGGAAAATGCAGTTAAAACTATTCCGTCTAAAAATAAGGATATAACGGCACATTCTGAAAATAAGCCTGTGCCTGTTCATAAAAATACAGATTCTTTAAGCGAAGAGGAAAGAAAGGTTTATCTGAGTATCACCTCAGAGCCTGTTCATATTGATGTTATAGCTGAAAAATGCGGCTTACCGCCTTATGTTGTAATCCGTGCTGTATCATCTTTGGAGCTTAAGGATTTAATCAAAAACACCAGCGGCAGACTTTATGCCATTGAATAATTGGAGGTATACTTAAATATGTCAAATTTAGTAATTGTTGAGTCGCCTGCAAAGGCTAAAACAATTAAAAAATACCTTGGCAAGGATTTTGAGGTTATTGCATCTATGGGTCACGTAAGAGATTTGCCCTCTGCAAGACTTAGTGTAGATATTAAAAAGAACTTTGCCCCAAAATATGAGATTATCAAAGGTAAAGAAAAGCTTGTAGACGAGCTTAAAAAGCTTGCTTCAAAAAGCGATAAAGTATACCTTGCAACTGACCCTGACCGCGAAGGTGAGGCTACTTCCTGGCATTTAGCATATATTCTCGGTCTGGATATGAACGACGCTAACCGCGTTGAATTCAATGAAATCACAAAAACAGGCGTAGAAAACGGTATGGATAACCCCAGAGCCGTTAATATCGACCTTGTTAATGCTCAGCAGGCAAGAAGAATCTTAGACAGACTTGTAGGCTATAAGTTAAGCCCCTTTGTTTCCCAGAAAATCCGTCGCGGACTTTCTGCAGGCCGTGTTCAGTCTGTTGCTGTGCGTATTATTGTTGACAGAGAAAACGAAATCAGAGCCTTTATTCCTGAGGAATACTGGAGCATTGATGCAAAGCTTGTACCCAAAGGTGCAAGAAAAGCCTTTGCCGCAGCATTTTACGGCTCAGAGGACGGCAAAAAAATTGAAATAAAGTCCAAGGAGCAGGCTGATAAGATTCTTTCTGAGCTTGAGGGTGCAGAATACATTGTAACCAAAGTTAAGAATGGCACCCGTAAAAAGTCTCCTGTGCCTCCATTTATTACTTCTACCTTACAGCAGGAAGCAAGCCGTAAACTCAGCTTCCAGTCGAGACGTACTATGCGTGTTGCTCAGGAGCTTTACGAAGGTGTGGATATCGACGGAATCGGCGCAACAGGTCTTATTACTTATATGAGAACCGACTCCTTAAGAATCTCCAACGATGCTATGAATGAGGCAGCTAACTTTATTACTGAGAAGTATGGTAAAAACTACCTGCCTTCCAAGCCCAGATTTTTCAAATCCAGAAATAATGCTCAGGATGGTCACGAAGCTATAAGACCTACTTCTGTTAATCTTACTCCCGACAGAGTAAAGAACAACTTAACTACCGACCAGTATAAGCTTTATAAGCTTATCTGGGAGCGTTTCTTAGCTTCTCAGATGGCTGATTCTATCCAGAAAACCACTCAGGTTGATATTACAGCCAACAACTATCTCTTCAAAGCATCAGGCTACAGAGTAGACTTCGACGGCTTTACAGTTTTATATGTAGAGTCCAAGGATGAAGTCGAGGCAAAAACTTCTGAGCTTCCTCCTTTAGATAAGGATATGCCCTTAAAGCTTAAAGAGATTACTCCTAATCAGCACTTTACTCAGCCTCCTGCACGCTTTACCGAGGCTTCTTTAATCAAAGCCTTGGAGGAATACGGCATCGGCAGACCTTCTACCTACGCCGCCACAATTACCACTATTGTAGGCAGAGAGTACGTTAAGCGTGAAGGCAAAACCCTTCACCCCACAGAGCTTGGCGAGGCACTTTCTAACCTTATGAAAGAACGCTTCCCTAAGATTGTTAACGTTAAATTTACCGCTCAGATGGAGCAGGATTTAGACACCGTTGAAAACGGCGACGTTGAGTGGGTTCAGCTTTTGGATACCTTCTATGGTGATTTTGAGAAAACTCTTAAAAAAGCAAAAACAGATATGGAAGGCGTTAAAATTCAGCTTAAAGAAGACCAGACCGACATCGTTTGCGATAAATGTGGTAAGCTGATGGTTGTTAAAGTTGGCAGATACGGCAAGTTCATTGCTTGTCCCGGCTGGCCTGAGTGTAAAAACATCATTCCTTATACCGAAAAGGTAGGCGTAAGCTGCCCTGATTGCGGCAGTGATATTATCATTAGACGTACCAAGAAGGGCAAAATCTTCTACGGCTGTTCTTCTTTCCCCAAGTGTAACTTTATGTCATGGAACGAGCCTACAGACGAGAAGTGTCCCCAGTGCGGCGGTATGCTCTTCAAGAAAAAAGGTAAGAAAGAAACCCTCTACTGCTCAAAAGAGGGCTGTGGATACGAGAAAAAATAATGTATATTAATGTTATCGGAGCAGGACTTGCAGGCTGTGAAGCGGCATATCAGATAGCCAAACGTGGTATAAACGTCCGTCTTTTTGAGATGAAGCCTCACAAAAAGTCTCCTGCTCATCATACAGATTTATTTGCAGAGCTTGTTTGCTCTAATTCTTTTAAGGCTGACCGAGTAGCTTCAGCCGCAGGTCTTTTAAAGCAGGAAATGCGAGAGCTTGACTCACTTTTAATGAAGTGTGCCGACAAATGCCGTGTTCCTGCAGGCGGTGCCTTGGCGGTAGACAGAACTCTGTTTGCTGAGGAAGTTACTAACGCTATAAAGTCAATGCCTGAAATCACCGTTATTTCCGAGGAAATAACAGAAATCCCCACCCACGCTGTGACAGTTATCGCCACAGGCCCCTTAACCTCAGATGCTCTTTCTCAGAGCATCGCTGAGCTTTTTGGCGAGGGACTTTCATTTTTCGATGCGGCGGCCCCCATTGTTACCCGTGAAAGCATTGACGACAGTTGTTCTTTTGCCGCTTCACGCTATGATAAAGGCGGTGATGATGACTACATCAACTGCCCCTTGAATAAAGAGGAATATGAGATTTTCTACAATGCACTTGTAAATGCCGAGCGTGCACCCTTGCACGATTTCGACGTTTATAATCCCAAGGTTTATGAAGGCTGTATGCCTATTGAGGTTATGGCTTCTCGTGGGGAGGATACAATCCGTTTCGGTCCTATGAAGCCTGTAGGGCTCCGTGATCCCAGAACAGGTCATCGTCCTTGGGCGTGCCTTCAGCTTCGCAAAGAGAATGCAAATGGTACAATGTATAACCTTGTAGGTTTTCAGACCAATCTTAAATTCGGCGAGCAGAAGCGTGTTTTCGGTCTCATTCCTGCACTTAAAAATGCAGATTTTGTCAGATACGGTGTTATGCATCGTAATACTTTTATTGACAGCCCCAGAGTTCTTAGCTCTGACCTGTCCGCAAAATGCAACAGTAATCTTTTCTTTGCAGGTCAGTTAACAGGAGTTGAGGGCTATATGGAGTCTGCATCCTGTGGTATAATTGCAGGTATAAATGCCGCAAATAAATTTTTAGGAAAAGAAAGTGTTGTTTTACCCGATGTAACCGAAATCGGAGCATTGCTTTCTTATATAACAGATGAAACCGTAGAAAAATTCCAGCCTATGGGTGCAAATTTAGGCATACTTCCTGAGCTTACAGACCGTCCCAGAGACAAAAAGCTGAGAGCCGAAAAGTATGCTGAGCGTGCCCTTGAGGCTTTAAAACAATTTATTTCTGAAAGCGACGTGATTTAATGAACATCATAGTTGATGCCTTTGGCGGCGATAATGCTCCCGTAGAAATTATTAAAGGTGCCGAAATAGCACGTAAAGAACTTTCTATTGACATTACCTTGGTGGGTAAGGAGGACGTTATCCGCAAAGTGTGTGCTGAAAATGAAATTAACGCTGATAATTTCACAATTATCCATGCCGACGAGGTTATAGCTACTGATGCCGCAGGCACAGATGTAACCCGTTCAGGTAAAAATACATCTATGGCAGTAGGCCTCAGAGCTCTTGCAGAGGGCAAGGGTGACGGCTTCCTTAGTGCAGGTAACAGCGGCGCGGTTTGTGCAGGAGGTACTCTTATTGTTAAGCGTATCAAAGGTATCAGCCGTCCCGGCTTTTCTCCTGTAATTCCTACATTAAGCGGTCAGGCACTTCTTATGGATAGCGGTGCCAACCTTCAGTGCCGTCCCGAAATGCTTTGCCAGTTTGGTATTATGGGTTCTATCTATATGAACAAGGTTCACGGCGTCGAAAACCCCAGAGTCGGTCTTCTTAATGTTGGTACCGAGGAACACAAAGGCTCAGATTTACAGCACGAAGCTTATGAGCTTTTAAAGAAAGCTCCCATCAACTTTATCGGCAATGTTGAAGGCACGTTTATGAATGGTGACGTTTGCGACGTTGTAGTTTGCGACGGTTTTTCGGGTAATATCCTTCTTAAAACCTATGAGGGCACAGCAATGGCCCTTATGAAGAAAATCAAGGGTATTTTCACAAAGAATGTTAAAAACAAGCTTGCCGCTGCTATGGTTATTGGTGACGTTAAAGAGCTTAAGGATTCTATGAATCCTTCCGAGGTTGGCGGCGCACCTGTGCTCGGTTGTGCAAAGCCTGTGTTTAAAGCACACGGCAACTCTAATGCGCGTGCTATTTACAGTGCATTAAAGCTTGTTAAGGAATATGTAGAAAATAACGTAGTTGAAGAAATAGCTTCAACTCTTAAAATGATGAAAACAAGCGAAGAGGGAAAGGTAAATGACTGAGCTTGAAAAATTTATCGGCTATGAATTTAATAACAAAGAGCTTTTGGAAACAGCTCTTACTCATTCATCCTTTGCAAACGAACAGGGCAAATCTGTAGTTTGCAATGAACGACTTGAATTTTTAGGCGATTCAGTGCTTTCTCTGGTGGTTTCAACCTTTATTTATAACAATTTCCCTGATTATCCCGAGGGAAACCTTACTAAACTCAGAGCTTCTCTTGTTTGCGAAAAGGCACTTTTTGCCTTTGCAAAAGAAATAAAGTTAGGGGATTTTATTAAGCTCAGCCACGGCGAAAAGCGTGGAGGCGGAGCTAACCGTCCCTCTATAGTTTCCGATGCTTTTGAGGCTCTTATTGCCGCTTTATATCTCGATGGCGGTTATGAGATTGCCCAGAGCTTTGTGTTAAAGTTTGTAGAACCTCAGACAAAGCACATAAAGGCGATTCCTGTTAAGGACTATAAAACCACTCTGCAGGAAATTGTTCAGAAAAATCCCGGTGAACGTATCGAGTACAGATTAGTAGGGGAAAGCGGCCCTGACCATAACAAGCACTTTACAGTTGAGGTTATGCTTAACTCTAATTGCATCGGCAAGGGTGGCGGCAGAAGCAAAAAAGAAGCCGAGCAGCAGGCTGCCCGCGAAGCTTTGGAGCTTATGGGATACTGATATGGCTAATGTTTCCATATTTGTGCCTCATAGCGGTTGTCCCAATAAATGCTCATTCTGCGACCAAAGGCACATTACAGGCTGTGTTTCTCAGCCTGATGAAAGTGTTGTAAAATCCACTTTGGGTATTGCCTATGATTCTTTAAAAGAAAAATCAAAGGAAGCTGAAATTGCATTTTTCGGCGGAAGCTTTACAGCTATCGACCGAAGTTATATGATCGCTCTTCTGGATAGCACAAAGGACTATATCCGTAAATTCAAGGGTATCCGTATTTCAACCCGTCCCGATGCGGTTGATAATGAAATCCTTGATATTTTAAAAGCTTATAATGTAACTTCAATCGAGCTTGGTGCTCAGTCTATGGTTGATTCTGTGCTTTCTGCCAATGAGCGTGGGCATAGCGCCGAAGATGTATATAAAGCATCAGCCCTTATAAAGTCCCGCGGTTTCTCCTTAGGTCTTCAGATGATGACAGGACTTTATAAATCTAATGATGAACTTGATATTTTTACTGCCCAGGAGTTTATAAAAATCAAACCCGACACAGTAAGAATTTACCCCACGGTTGTGCTTAAAAATACAACTTTGGAAACATTATATAAAAACGGCTTATATAATCCGCCTGACGCAGAAGCTTCTTCCAAGCTTTGTGCAAGGCTGATTCATATGTTTGAAAATGCAGGAATTAATGTAATCCG
Organism: Ruminococcus sp.; assembly: GCA_045635685.1. Classification (GTDB taxonomy): domain Bacteria; phylum Bacillota; class Clostridia; order Oscillospirales; family Acutalibacteraceae; genus Ruminococcoides. The sequence goes on along the minus strand of JAZTWD010000070.1, from coordinate 43,886 downwards.
TGTAGGACTTCACGATAGCGAAAGCCTTAAATGTAATATGGTTGCAGGTGCTTTTCATCCTGCATTCCGTGAGCTTTGCGAGGCTCAGATATATTTTGACAAAATCACCGATGCTCTTGAATTTGCAGGTATTACAAGCGGTGATGTTGATATTTTTGTACCTAAGTCTCATTTATCAAAGGCTATAGGTCAAAAAGGCTACAATAAGCAAAGACTTATTTCATTAGGTTATAAACCTAAGTTTTTTGAGAATGACACTCTTGCCAACAGGCAGGTTTTAATAAAGAAAGGCTAAGTTATGCTTCTTAAATCTCTTGAACTTCAGGGTTTTAAAACTTTCCCTGACAAGACAAAACTTAATTTTAATACAGGTATCACAGCCGTAGTTGGTCCTAACGGCTCAGGTAAAAGTAACATCAGCGATGCTATTCGTTGGGTTCTTGGCGAGCAGGCTCCCAAGATTCTCAGATGCAGCCGTATGGAGGATGTTGTTTTCAACGGTACAACAAACCGTAAGCGTCAGGGCTACTCAGAGGTTACCCTTAATATCGACAATACCGACAGAGCTTTACCCTTTGACGGTGATACTGTATCCATAACCCGTCGCTATTTCAGAAGCGGCGAAAGTGAGTATCTTATTAACAAGGCACAGGTGCGTCTTAAGGATATCAACGAGCTTTTTATGGACACAGGCTTAGGCCGCGACGGTTATTCTGTTATCGGTCAGGGTAAGATTGACAGTATCGTTTCATCAAAAAGCGAGGACAGACGAGAGATTTTCGAAGAAGCCGCAGGTATTTCAAGATATCGCTACCGCAAAACAGAAGCAGAGCGTAAGCTTTCCCATACCGAGGATAACTTAGTCAGACTCAGAGATATCGTAACCGAGCTGGAAGACAGAATCGGTCCTTTAAAAACCCAGGCAAAGAAAGCCGAAAGTTTTCTGGAATATTCCACCGAAAAGCGTGGACTTGAAATTGCACTTTGGCTCAATACCCTTGACAAATCCTCAGGCGTTATTAAAGAGCACGAGGATAAAATCATTGTAGCACGTAATCAGTGCGACGAAGCGGATAAGGAAATTACAAGAATTTCTGAGCTTACCGAGTCTATGTATCTGGAAAAAGGCACTCTTGCTTCTAAGGTAGAAGAGCTCAGAGCCAAAGTAATGGAGTATGAAAGCTTAATTTCTGAGAAAAAAGCTTCAGTTTCCGTTGCTAAAAACGATATTTTACATAATAACGAAAATATAGGAAGAATAAAAATTGATATCGAGCAAATCAATATGTTTGCAATGGATATCAAAAAAGATATAGAAGACAAGCTTAAGCTTATTGAAAAATATAAGCAGGATGCAGAGGATAAGCAGAAACTTTACGATGAAACTGCCGATGAGCTTAATCTTGCCAATGTAAACGCAAGCCGAAGCTCAGATGATTTGCAGGAAATTACCGCAAAAATTGCTTCTTTAAGTGCTCAGCAGGCGGATGCAAGAGTAAGCCGGATGACTTGTGCATCAACTGTTTTAGAGCTTGAATCAAGAATCAGCGGTCTTAACGAAAACTCTCAGCGTAAAAGAGAAGCTGAGGCTGAGCTTCAGGAAATGCTTGCATCCTATAAATCCAAGGTTGAAGATGCCGTTAAAAAGGTTACTCAGCTTACCAACAGCGAAAAAGGCCTTACACTAAAGCTTAATTCAAGAGCCGCATCCCTTGAAAAGCTTAAAAACGATGCTGATAAATTAATGCTTGACGCCGCCGAAAAATCCCGTAGAGCTAAGCTTTTAGAGGATTTGGAGCAGAATATGGAGGGCTTTAACCACTCCGTAAAAACTGTTATGAAGCGTTCTAAAGCAGGGGAGCTGAAGGGTATCAAAGGCCCTGTTTCCCGCATTATTTCAGTACCCTCTGAATATACAGTTGCCATTGAAATTGCTCTTGGCTTTGCAATGCAGAATATTGTTACTGCTACCGAAGAAGATGCGAAGCGTGCCATTGCTCTCCTTAAAAAAGATAACGCAGGCCGTGCAACATTCCTGCCTGTAAATACTATCAAGGGCAGAAAGCTTGAAGAAAACGGTCTTGACGACTGCTATGGCTTTGTTGGTATTGCTTCAGACCTTTGCTCTTGCGAACAGGAGTATAATGGTATTCTTTTAAGCTTACTTGGCAGAATTGCTATTTTTGAGGATATAAACTCCGCTGTAACAGCCGCTAAGCGTTTCGGCTATAAGTTCAAGGTTGTAACTCTTGACGGTCAGGTTGTTAATGCGGGCGGTTCTCTTACAGGCGGTTCTTTAGCTAAAAACAGCGGTCTCTTATCCCGTACTGCTGAAATCAATGATATTAAGATTGAAGCTCGTGAGCTTTTGAAAAAGGCTGAAGAAGCAAAGAGCTTGTTCTTGTCAGCTCAGTCTGATTATTCAAAAATCGAGGCAGAAATCCTTGGCACACGTGCTGATTTATCCGTTGCCGCTCAGGAGCAGGTTAGACTTGAAACTGAGCTTAAGGCTTGCGAAAATGAGCTTTTACTTGCTGTTCGCGATGTAGAGTCACTTGAAGCAGAAATTTCAAATTGCACTCAGAGAATCCGGACTCTTAAAGAAGAGCAGATTAAAGCTGAAGGTGTTATCAATAACTTTACTCAGCAGATTGCTCTTGAGGAAGCTAAGGCTGAAGAAATCAGCGGCAGCCGTGCAGGTATTAAAGAAAAACGTGAAGAGCTTTCTGCAAAGCTTCAGGAAATCCGACTTGATATTGTAACCCTTCATAAGGATATAGAAAACCTCGGAACAGAGGTTAATAATGCCAGAAATATGGGGGATAACCACGAAGAGCGTAAATCTGAACTTAAAGCTCAGATTGAAGAACTCTTTACAAAAAGTGCTGAGAGTGAGAGCATTATCGGCTCACTTAATAAAGAAATCGAAGAGCTTACAGCTAACATTAAATCCTGCGAGCAGGATATTGAGGCTGTTTCAAAACGCAGAGACGAAATCGAAAAGGAAAATTACGCACTTCGTCAGTGTGAGAAGGATAAGCTTTCCGAGCGTGAGCAGGCTTCTATGGAACTTGCCAGACTTGAAGAACGTAAGATTCACTTACAGAATCAGTACGATAATATTATCTCAAAATTATGGGAAGAGTACGAGCTTACCCGCCGTGAGGCAGAGGAAGAAGCTCAGGAAATTGAAGATATTCCCAGTGCTAATAAGCGACTTGCCGAGCTTAAACAGAAAATCAAGAACTTAGGCTCTGTAAATGTTGGTGCGATTGAGGAATATAAAGAGGTTTCCGAGCGTTACACATTTATGTCAGAGCAGGTTGAGGACGTAGAAAAATCCAAGAAAGAGATAATTAATCTTATTAGTGAGCTTACAAAGAAGATGAAAGAAAGCTTCTTAGAAAGCTTTACCGAAATCAATAAGCACTTTATTCACACCTTTGCCGAGCTTTTCGGCGGTGGCAGTGCAAAGCTTGAGCTTGCAGACCCCGAGGATATTTTAAACAGCGGAATCGATATTTCCGTTTATCCTCCGGGAAAAATCGTTACTCATCTTGAGTCTCTCTCAGGCGGTGAAAAGGCACTTGTTGCTATTGCTCTTTATTTTGCAATTATGAAAGTAAGGCCGGCACCTTTCTGCGTAATGGACGAGATTGAAGCGGCTCTTGACGAAGTAAACGTTGACCGTTTTGCAAGATACATGAGAAATTTAACAGACACAACTCAGTTTATTACAATTACCCATCGACGCGGTACAATGGAAGAGGCAGACGTTCTCTACGGTGTTACTATGCAGGAAGAGGGTATCAGCAAGCTCTTGGAGCTCAGAGCTACCGAGGTTGCCGAAAAGCTTAAGATGCAGGCAAATTAAACAGGAGGCATATAAAAATGGGATTTTTCAATAAAATCAAAGAAGGACTCAAAAAAACCAGAGATTCAATTGTAGGCAAAATTGACTCTGCTTTAAAGTCCTTTAAAAAAATCGACGAGGAACTTTTCGAAGAGCTTGAAGAACTCCTTGTAATGGGCGACGTAGGCGTTGCTACAGCCCAGAAAATGTGCGACGAGCTCAGAGTCAGAGTTAAAAAACAGGGTATAACAGACCCCTCAGAAATTACAGGCTTACTCTGCGAAATCACCGAAGAAATGCTTTCAGGCGGTCAGGAGCTTAACATAAGCACCTCTCCTTCAGTTATTCTTGTAATCGGTGTAAACGGTGTTGGTAAAACTACAACCATCGGTAAGCTTGCCAATAACTTTGTAAAGAGCGGTAAAAAGGTTACTCTTGCCGCCGCCGATACTTTCCGTGCCGCCGCTATTGACCAGCTTGATATCTGGGCAGAAAGAAGCGGTGCCGATATCGTGAAGCAGAACGAAGGAAGTGACCCTGCTGCAGTAGTTTATGATGCTATTTCATCTGCTAAAGCAAAGCATTCCGATATTATTATCTGTGACACAGCAGGCAGACTTCACAACAAAAAGCATCTTATGGACGAGCTTGCTAAAATCAATAGAATTATCGACCGTGAGCTTCCTGATGCCGCTAAAGAGGTTCTTCTTGTTCTTGATGCCACAACAGGTCAGAACGCTGTTGTTCAGGCGGCTGAATTTTCAAAGGCTACAGGTATCACAGGTATTGTTCTTACAAAGCTTGACGGCACAGCCAAGGGCGGTGTTGTTCTTGCAATTAAGGACGGTTTACAGATTCCTGTTAAATACATCGGTGTTGGTGAGCAGGTTGACGACTTACAGCCTTTCTCACCCTCTGATTTTGCAAAAGCACTGTTTGACAGAGGTGAAGCATAATGGCAGGTAAGTTTGTCATTGCTTCAAATAATGTACATAAAATTGCTGAATTCAAACGCATAACAGCTTCTCTTGGTGTTGATGTTATAAGTGCAAAAGAAGCAGGCGTTGATTTTTCTGACGTCGAAGAAACAGGTCTGACTTTTGCCGAAAATTCGTTGATTAAAGCTATGTATGCCTATGAAAAGTCAGGACTTCCTTCAATAGCAGACGATTCAGGTCTTTGTGTTGACGCTTTAAATGGCAGACCGGGCATATATTCAGCACGTTATGGCGGCGAAAATTCTACCGATGATGAGAAAATTAACCTTCTCTTAAGTGAGCTTGCAAATGTAGAGAAACCCGACAGAACCGCATATTTTAATTGCAGTATCTGCTGCGTTATTTCAAAAGAGGATGTAATTGCAGTTGAAGGTAAGTGCGAAGGTTATATAGGCTTCGAGAAAAAGGGCGAAAACGGCTTTGGCTATGATCCGGTTTTCTACCTTGATAACGGCAAAGCTTTTGCAGAGCTTTCTGCTGAGGAAAAAGATACGTACAGTCACCGCGGAAATGCCTTAAGAGAGTTTTACACCCTTTTAAAAGAAAGGAAAGATTTAAATAATGTTAACCAGTAAACAGAGAGCCTACCTCAGAGGTATGGCAAATTCATACGATACTATTTTAATTCTGGGCAAAGGCGGTATGACCGATACCGTTATTAAGCAGGCTGACGACGCTTTAAAGGCACGTGAGCTTTTTAAAGGCAAGGTTTTAGAAAGCTGTGAGCTTAGCTCCCGCGAAGCTGCTGACAATCTTGCAGAAGAAACAGGCGCTGATGTTGTTCAGGTAATCGGCTCTAAGTTTATTTTATACAGACCAAACCCTGATAAGAAAAAAGACGAGAGAATCCGTCTTCCTAAGTGATTATGAAGCTTGCAATGTTTGGCGGAAGCTTCGACCCTGTCCATAAAAATCATGTTGCGTTATGTGAAGTGATGATTGAAAAATTCAATCTGGACAAGGTTGTGGTATTTCCTGCCGCTTGTTCTCCTTTTAAAAAAGGAACTGCAACTGCCGATTTTCACCGGCTTAATATGTGTAAGCTTGCCTTTGAAAATAATGATAGGGTAGAGGTTTCAGACTTTGAGATTAATAGAGGCGGCAAAAGCTATACTGTAGACACTCTTGATTATCTTAAAAATGAGTATAAAGATTCTGAGCTTTATCTTATTACTGGCGCCGACGCATTCCTGACTCTTAATGCTTGGTATAAATCAGAGGAGATTTTTGGTCTTGCCCACATACTTACAGTAGTTAGAGACGATGACGATATCGACTCTTTAAAGGCTAAAGCTGAGGAATACAAAGTCTTTAATGTAAAATGTACTTTGGTAAGTACCCCTGTAGGCTCAATAAGCTCAACAAAAGTTAGAGAAGCCTTGAAGAGCGGTAATGATGCAAGCGTGTTTTTACAGGATAATGTCTTAAAATATATCAAAGAGAACGGATTATACGATTATGCAGATTGATTGTTACTATTCTTTAGCGGAAAATACCCTCAGCGAATATCGTTTTCACCATAGCAAAATGGTAGCTAAAGCCTCAAGGGAGCTTGCTCTCAAATATGGCGAGGACGCAGAAAAGGCTGAGCTTGCAGGTATTCTTCATGATATAACCAAGGAGATGCCTTTAAATAATCAGTTGCAATTGCTTGAGGATAATGGTATAATGCTTGACAGTGTGACGAAAAGCAATGAAAAGATACTTCACGCAGTTTCAGGTGCGGCATATGCTGAGTTTGAGCTCCAGATAAAAGACCGCGACGTTATTAATGCTATTCGTTTTCACACAACTGCAAAGGCAAATATGTCTTTGCTCCAGAAAATAGTTTTTGTTGCTGATTTCATCAGTGAAGACAGAAGCTATCCCGATATAGATATAATGCGTCAGGAAGCAGAAAAAAGTCTTGAACAGGGTATGAAATATGCCCTCAGCTTTGTAATTAAAAGTCTTGTTTCTCAGGGCAGATGCATACATCCCGACGCAATTGATGCTTATAATGAAATTATTATGAAAGGAATATGAAATATGACAGCTTTTGATACAGCGATTAAAGCAGCTCAGCTTTTTTCAGATAAAAAGGGTAAGGACATTTCGGTTATTAAAATTTCCGATGTTTCTTCTCTTGCAGATTATATGGTAATCGCTACAGGTAACAACTCAACTCACGTAAAAGCCCTTGCTGATGAGGTTGAATTTGTCCTTAAAGAGCAGGGAAGAGTGGTAGACCACATCGAAGGTCACCGTACAGAGAGCTGGGTGCTTCTTGATTATTCTGATGTTATCATCAACGTATTTTCTGATGAAGCCCGCGAATATTACGGACTTGAGCGTCTGTGGCAGAGCGGCGAGGCAGTGGACCTTACCGAATATATTTCTGACTGATACTAAAAGAGAGGGATTAATTTGAAATACGAGCATAAGCATATTGAGCCTAAGTGGCAAAAAATATGGGAAGATACAGGAGTTTTTGAAGCTAAGGATAATTCTGACAAGAAGAAGTTTTACGCTCTTGTAGAGTTCCCTTATCCCAGCGGTGCAGGTATGCACGTTGGTCATATCAAGGCATATTCAGGCCTTGAGGTGGTTTCAAGAAAGAGAAGAATGGAAGGTTACAATGTACTTTTCCCCATAGGCTTTGACGCTTACGGTCTTCCTACAGAAAACTACGCTATCAAAACCCACATCCACCCCAGACAGGTAACTGATACAAACATCGAAAGATTTACCAGCCAGCTTAAAAAAGTAGGTTTTTCCTTCGATTGGAACAGAGTTATTGATACAACCGAAGAGGATTACTACAAGTGGACTCAGTGGATTTTCCTTAAAATGTTCGAGAACGGTCTTGCTTTCAGAGATAAGACCTTGGTTAACTACTGCCCTTCCTGTAAGGTTGTACTTTCCAACGAGGACTCTCAGGGCGGTAAGTGCGATATCTGCCATAGTGATATTGTTCAGAAGTCCAAGGATGTTTGGTACTTACGCATTACAGAGTATGCAGACAAGCTCCTTGAAGGTCTTAAAGATGTAGATTACCTTCCCAATATAAAGCTTCAGCAGGAGAACTGGATTGGTAAATCCACAGGTGCTTTTGTTAACTTTACTGTTAAGGATACTGACGAAACACTCAGAATTTACACAACACGTCCCGATACTTTGTTCGGTGTTACCTTTATGGTTATGGCACCCGAGCATCCTATGCTTGATAAGTATAAGGATATGATTGCAAACTTCGACGAGGTTGAAAACTACCGAACCGAATGTGCTAAGAAGACCGAGTTTGAAAGAACTCAGCTTGTTAAGGATAAAACAGGCGTTAAGCTCAACGGTTTTGCAGGTATCAATCCTGTAAACGGTAAGGAAATTCCTATCTTTATTTCTGATTATGTAATGATGGGCTATGGTACAGGTGCTATTATGGCTGTACCTGCTCATGACCAGAGAGACTACGACTTTGCCAAGAAGTTCGGCGTTGATATTATCGAAGTAATTAAGGGTGGTGACATCGCTAAAGAGGCCTACACAGGCGACGGCGAAATGGTTAACTCTGATTTCCTTAACGGCTTAACCGATAAGAAGAGCTCAATTGCTAAAATGCTTGAAGAGCTTGAAAAGCTGGGCATCGGCGAAAAGGGTGTTCAGTACAAAATGAAAGACTGGGCATTTAACCGTCAGCGTTATTGGGGTGAGCCTATTCCCATTGTTCACTGCGAAAAGTGCGGCATGGTAGCTGTTCCTTACGAGGAGCTTCCCTTAAAGCTTCCCAAGGTTGAGAACTTTGAACCCGGTCAGGACGGCGAAAGCCCCCTTGCTAAAATTGATGATTTCGTAAACTGCACTTGTCCCAAGTGTGGTGGTAAAGCTAAGAGAGAAACAGATACTATGCCTCAGTGGGCAGGTTCTTCCTGGTACTTCTTACGTTATATCGATCCTCATAATGATAATGAGCTTGCCAATATGGAAAAGCTTAAGTATTGGATGCCCATTGACTGGTACAACGGTGGTATGGAGCACGTTACACGTCACCTTATCTACTCACGTTTCTGGTATAAGTTCCTTTATGATATCGGCGTAGTTCCCTGTGAAGAGCCTTATGCTAAAAGAACTGCTCAGGGTCTTATTCTTGGCCCCGACGGCGTTAAGATGAGTAAATCACGCGGTAACGTTGTTGACCCCAACGAGGTAGTAGACCAGTATGGTGCAGATGTTCTACGTACATATGTACTCTTTATGGGTGACTATGAGCAGGCTGCTCCTTGGTCTGAAAGCTCTATGAAGGGCTGTAAGAGATTTACAGACAGAATCTGGAACCTTCAGGATATCCTTGTTGATGGAGATGAGTATTCAGAAGACCTTTCTTCTGACTTCCATAAGACAATCAAGAAGGTAAGTGAAGATATCGAAAGCCTTAAGTTTAACACAGCTATTGCTTCTCTGATGACTCTTATCAATGCAATTTACACTAAGGGTTCTATCAATAAGGCTGAACTTAAGACATTTATCCTGCTTGCAAATCCCTTTGCTCCTCACATTACGGAGGAAGTTAACAGCATTGTTTTCGAAAATGAAGGTATGCTTGCTCAGACTAAGTGGCCAGAGTTTGACGAGGCTAAGTGTGCGGATTCGACCGTTGAAATTGCAGTTCAGGTTTGCAGCAAAATCAAAGCAAGAATTAACGTTAGTCTTACCGCTTCCGAGGATGAAGTTTTTGCTCAGTGCTTAGAGAACGAGGATGTTAAAAAAGCCTTAGAGGGTATGACAATCATCAAAAAGTTCTACAAAACAGGCTCTCTTGTTAACTTTGTGGCAAAACCTATGTAAAATTTCGACATTTTTGAAGAATATTCTGTTTTTTCTATTGACACAATCGTCAAAGTTATGTATAATAACATTTGAATTTTGAAATATCCCTTATTTTAGATGGGAGGGAAACCCGATGGCAGAAGTTAGATTAAAAGAGAATGAATCTCTTGAGAATGCTTTAAGAAGATTTAAGAAGCAGTGTGCAAGAGCTGGCGTTATCGCTGAAGTTCGCAAGAGAGAAGCTTATGAGAAGCCCTCTGTAAAGCGCAAGAAGAAATCTGAAGCAGCTCGCAAGCGCAAGTATAAGTAATCTTTTAGGCGGACAGGATAGTTTTATCTGTCCGCCTTTGATTTTATTCTTAAGGTGATAATATGAATATTTTCGAAAACCGTGTTAAATCCCTTCAGAGCAAGCTTGGTGGTAATCAGGCTGCCCTTATTACTGATGAGATTTCTATTTTTTATTTTACAGGTTTTCCTCACAGCGAGGGATACCTCTTTATAACCCCGGATAAAAGCTATCTTTTAGTAGACTTCAGATATATCGAGGCCGCTGAGAATAGAGTGAAATCATCAAAGGTGGTTATTTTTTCTAATCCCTATGAAACTGTAAATCAGCTTGTTTCTGCGAATAATATTTCTGAGATCCTTTTAGAATCCGAAAAAGTTACCTTGTCTGCCTATAAAGCTATGCAGAATAACATTAGTGCAAATCTTAAGGATAGCGACGACCTTTCTAAAGCAATTCAGGAACTCAGGATAATTAAATCCGAGGACGAAATCGAAAAGCTTAAAAAGGCTCAGATTATTGCAGAGAAAGCTTATCTTGAAGTTCTTAATATGATAAAACCCGGTGTTACAGAGAGTCAGATAGCCATTGAGCTTGAATATCTTATGAAAAAGCAGGGTGCTGAAAAAATCGCTTTTGACCTAATTACCGTTACAGGTAAGAAAACATCCTTACCTCATGGTGTGCCCGGTGATGTTGAGGTTCAGCGAGGCGACTTTGTAACCTTCGATATTGGTGCAGTTTATGAAGGCTATCACAGCGATATGACCAGAACTGTAGCTGTAGGCGAAGTTACTGACGAGATGAAGAACATTTATGATATCGTTTTGAAAGCTCATCTTGAAGGTTTAAAGGCTGTTAAAGCAGGCGTAAGCGGTTATGATGTTGATAAAGTCTGCCGTGATATTATTAAGGAAGCAGGCTTCGGTGAATACTTTGGCCACGGTACAGGCCACGGAGTGGGTCTTGAAATTCACGAAGAACCCAGAGTAAGCCCCAAAGGTAGTACAATCCTTAAACCCGGTATGATTATTACAGTCGAGCCCGGCATTTATCTGCCCGATAAATTCGGCGTAAGAATCGAGGACACTGTCTTAGTTACTGAAGATGGATACGAAACCTTTGCTCATATCCCTAAAGAATTAATAATTCTTTAATTTGTATTGACAAGATGTACCAATATTTTGTATAATAAATTGAATAAACAATAACTTTTCAAAAAGTTTATTAGGAGGATTTAAAAATGATTTCTGCAGGTGATTTCAGAAACGGCGTTACATTTGAGATGGATGGCCAGGTAGTTTCTATTGTAGAGTTCCAGCATGTTAAGCCCGGTAAAGGTGCTGCATTCGTAAGAACTAAGATCAGAAACGTTATCACAGGTTCCGTTGTTGAAAAGACTTTCAACCCCAACGATAAGTACCCCACAGCTTTCATTGAGAGAAAAGACATGGAGTACAGCTACTCTGACGGTGATCTCTACTACTTTATGGATACAGAGACATGGGAGCAGGTTCCCATCAACAAAGACATTCTCAGCGATAACTTCAAGTTCGTTAAAGAGAACATGGTTTGTAAGGTTCTTTCTTACAAAGGCAACGTATTCGGTGTAGAGCCTCCCAACTTTGTTGAGCTTCAGGTTACACAGACTGACCCCGGCTTTGCAGGCAACACAGCTACTAATGCTCTTAAGCCCGCAACTCTTGAGACAGGTGCTGAGGTTAAGGTTCCTCTCTTTATCGAGGAAGGCGAAATGCTCCAGATCGATACAAGAACAGGCGAGTACATCGGCAGAGCTTAATTTTTGCTAAAGGAAGTATTATTATGACTTTAACTGAAAAAATTTCTTACATCCGCGGTCTTGCAGACGGCTTAAAGTTGGACGAGACAAAGGATGAGGTTAAGGTGCTTAATGCTATTATTGAGCTTCTTGACGATATGGCTCTTGCAGTTACAGAAATGGAAGAGCTTTACGACGAAATGAGCGAGCAGCTTGATGCTGTTGACGAAGACCTCGCAGACCTTGAAGAGGACTTCTATGATGATTGCGACTGCTGTGATTGCTGCGATGACGATTGCGATTGCGATTGTTGCTGTGACGATGACTGCGATTGCGATTTCGACGATGAAGTTTTCTATGAGGTAACTTGCGGCAAATGCGGTGAAGTAATCTGCGTTGACGAGGATACTCTCTTAGAGGGCGAAATCGTTTGTCCTGTATGCGGTGAAGTTTTAGAGTTTGATTTCTCTGATCTTGACTGTTGCTGTGAGGATGACTGCGACTGTGGTTGTTGTCACGAAGAATAATTAATATTCACACACTCCACACCCTTGGTATAGAATACCGAGGGTGTGTTTTTTTGTTACATAAGAGAAAAAGTTCCAAATTTAAGAAAAAACTTATAAAATACACTATTATTCTGCTTATTATATCAATAGGTTTTTTTGTGCTGTTTGAATTTAAAGCAAGAGAGCTTGTTTATAATACCGTTGATAATGAGCTTGAAATTATTGCCCAGAATGCTATGGATAATGCGGTTTTAGAGGTTCTCAGCGAATATGTTACGGATTACGACGATTTAGTAATTGCAGAAAGTTCTGATAATTCAAAGATTACTTCACTTAAAACCGACAGCAAAAAAATCAATATGCTGAAGGCAGAGATTTCAAACGCCATAACCGAAAATATACGCCAAGGTAAATGGGTAGCCGTTTCAGTGCCTGTTGGTGCTTTTACAGGGCTTGTTTTATTGTCCTCAAGTGGTCCTGAAATACCTGTGCATCTTTTAATGGGCGGTAGTTGTTCAACAACCATTGAGTCTGAATTTACCTCTGCAGGCATTAATCAGACTGTGCATCATATTTACCTTTACGTAGAGTCTGACGTAAGCCTAACCTGCCCGATAATTGCTCACGAAACAACCATAATTACCAAGTATGAACTATGTCAGACCGTTATTGTAGGCTCAACTCCCAATATGTTCGCTAATGTAGGCTATTAACCTCACAAGATATTGTATAAAATTATGCCAACAGTCTTGAAATAATAGAGATATTGTGGTATTATGTATTTTGAAATATCAGATTGGGGGAGTGTACCCTGAAAAGCAATTTATATCAATATACACCAATGGATAATACTCAGCAGGAATATCTTAATTTAATAGCTGAGATTATGGATGTAAGAAAACGTTCCGATAAGCCAATGGCTTATATACATACCTACGGTTGCCAGCAAAATGTAGCCGACAGCGAAAAGATTAAAGGTATGCTTCACCTTTGCGGTTTTGACTTTACCGAAGAAGCAGAGGAAGCTGACTTTATCCTTTTCCACACCTGTGCAGTCCGTGAACACGCTGAGGACAGAGTTTTCGGTAATGTAGGAGCTTTAAAGAATATTAAGCGCCGGCATCCCTCTGTAACCATTGCCTTGTGTGGATGTATGATGGAGCAACAGCACGTAGCTGACAGAATTAAAAGAAGCTATCCTTTTGTAAACCTTGTATTCGGCACACGTTCGCTCTATCATTTTCCTGAGCTTCTTTACAACGTTTTGCTTACAGGTACACGTACCTTTGAGCGTGACGTTGCTGAAAAGATTGTATGTGAAGGCTTGCCTGTGCTTAGAGACGGCAGTTTCAAGGGTTGGCTTCCCATAATGTATGGCTGTGATAATTTCTGCTCATACTGTATTGTACCTTATGTAAGAGGCAGAGAGCGTTCGCGTTCAAGTGCCGCTGTTATTGCTGAGGCTAAGGATATGATAGAAAAGGGCTATAAAGATATTACCCTTTTAGGTCAGAATGTAAACTCTTACGGCAAAGGCTTGGATGAAGACATAAATTTTGCAAAGCTTTTAAAAGAGATTGACAAAATTCCCGGTGATTACCGTTTAAGGTTTATGACCTCACATCCTAAGGATTGCTCTAAAGAGCTTATCGACACTATAGCTGAGGGTGTGCATATCTCGAGTCATCTTCATTTGCCTTTTCAGTCAGGTTCTGACAGAATTCTTAAGCTGATGAACCGTAAGTACGACCGAAAGAAATATCTTGAAATCGTAAACTACGCTAAGGAGAAAATCCCAAACGTTTCTCTTACAAGTGACATTATCGTAGGTTTTCCCGGTGAAACTTATGAGGATTTCTGCGAAACTCTTTCTCTCATAAAAGAGGTTGAGTTTTCATCCTTGTTTACTTTTATTTATTCACGACGCAAGGGTACCCCTGCCGCTGAAATGGAAGATGTAGCAACAGATGCCGAAAAGTCTCAGTGGTTTAATGAGCTTTTAAAAACTCAGGAAGAAATCGCCGCCAAGCGTTGTGCTTCAATGGTTGGCGAAACTCACAGAGTTTTAATTGAAGAAAAGAATGAGAAGTCAGGCCTTTTATCAGCCCGTACCTCAGGTAATATTATCGTTGAAGTTGAGGGTGCCGAAAGCCTTATCGGCTCTTTCAAAGATGTTAAAATAACAGAAGCACGTAACTGGATACTCAGAGGCGTTCTTATATAAAAGATTTTTAAATTTAAAGGAGATATAAAAATGGATATTATCGAACTTTCAAGAGAATTAGGCAGAAAGATTCAGCAGGAAGAGTCTTACATCAATATGCAGGCAGCTAATAAAGCTTGCGAAGAGGATGAGGCACTTCAGGCTCTTATCGGTGAATTCAACCTTAAAAAGCTTGCTCTTAACGAAAAGATTTCTGCTCCCGAGCAGGACAAAGAGGCAGTAGCAGCACTTAACACAGAGATGCGTAAAATCTATGCCGACATTATGGTTAACGAAAATATGATTAAGCTTAATGAGTCCAAAGCTCAGTTTGATACAATTATCAACAGAGTTTTTGCTATCGTTTCCAACTCTGCAAACGGCGAAGACCCCAACACAACTGACTATCAGGCATCTTGCTCAGGTAGCTGCAGCTCTTGCTCAGGCTGTCACTAATTAAATTCTAACGAAAGGAAGTGAGCAAATGGCAGAGCTTTCTCCAATGATGAAACAATACTTCGAAATCAAAGAGAATAATAAGGACAGTATTCTGTTTTTTAGATTAGGCGATTTCTACGAAATGTTCTTTGACGATGCCAAGCTCGCTTCCCGTGAACTTGACCTTACCTTAACAGGTCGTGATTGCGGTCAGGAAGAACGTGCACCCATGTGCGGTGTTCCTTTTCATAGCTGTGAGGGTTACATTCAGAAGCTTGTTGCAAAGGGATATAAGGTTGCTATTTGCGAGCAGACCCAGAACCCTGCTGAAGCGAAGGGCTTAGTTAAGCGTGATGTTATCCGTGTTATAACACCGGGTACCGTAGTTGAGTCAGGTATGCTTGACGAAAGCAAGAATAACTACATAGCAAGCCTTTATTCTGATGGTACTAATGCAGGTATATGCTTTTGCGATGTTTCCACAGGTCAGCTTTATGCAACTGAGCTTTCAGGCAAAACTGTAGCTGATGAAATTAAAAGCCAGCTTATAAGCTATAATCCCCACGAGGTTCTATTAGGCGGTACACTTTCAAATAGTGTGGCTCTTAATAATTTTATTGAGGACAAGCTTATTGCCAATGTGGAAAAGCCCCAAGAGTCTGAGTACACCTACCTTGACTCTTTTGACACTATCATTAAGCATTTTGGTATGAAAAAGGCTGAAAAACTTAAGGACCGGCAAATGGCTGTTCTTGCTTTAGGTGCTTTGCTTTCCTATCTTTATAAAACTCAGATGACAGGCCTTGAGAGAATAAGCGACGTTGAAGTGTACTCTGTAAACCAGTATATGAAGCTTGACTTCAACACACGCCGCAACTTAGAACTTACCCAGACAATGCTCACCAAGGAAAAGAAAGGCTCTCTCTTGTGGGTTCTTGACAAAACAAGAACCGCAATGGGCAAACGCCTTATGCGTAGTTGGATTGAGCAGCCCTTAATGAATGCCGCCGCAATTATCCGAAGGCTCACTGCTGTTGAGGAGCTTCTTAATAACACAGTAAAACGTCTGGAAATTACAGCCGCGTTATCGGGTATCCTTGATATTCAGCGAATTATGACTAAAATCGTATTCGGTTCAGCCAATGCAAGGGAACTCCGCTCACTTGCTTCTGCCTGTGCTGAGCTACCTGCAATCAAGAGCCTTTTAGAAGACAGTACCTCAAGCTATCTTAAGGAGCTTTATTCTTCTCTTGACACTTTAGAGGATATATTTGCACTTATAGATAACGCTATTGTTGACGAGCCACCCTTCACCGTCAGAGAAGGCGGAATGATTAAGGAAGGCTTCAACTCTGAGCTCGACTCAGTCCGTTTTGATATGACAGGCTCAACTTCCCTCCTTGCTCAGATTGAAGCAGGAGAGAGAGAAAAGACAGGCATCCCTAAGCTTAAGGTGGGCTATAACCGTGTGTTCGGTTACTTTATTGAGGTTACAAATTCGTACAAAGACTTAGTCCCCGAAACATATATCCGCAAGCAGACTCTTGCCAACTGTGAGCGTTACATAACTCAGGAGCTTAAAGACCTTGAAGCTCGTATTTTAGGTGCTAAGGATAAGTCTGTAGCGATGGAGTACGAGATTTTTACAAATATCCGCAAAACTGTGGCAGATAACTTGGCAAGAATCGAAACAACTACTTCTGCAATTGCTACCCTTGATGTTCTTTGCTCGCTGTCAAATGTAGCAAGCGACAATAATTACGTAAGACCCGTCATAACACTTTCAT
Organism: Ruminococcus sp.; assembly: GCA_045635685.1. GTDB lineage: Bacteria > Bacillota > Clostridia > Oscillospirales > Acutalibacteraceae > Ruminococcoides. The sequence continues at coordinate 27,226 of JAZTWD010000070.1, read as the reverse complement.
CTGTATTAAGGCTCAAAAATTCACGTCACCCTGTTGTTGAGGCACTTCTTAGAAACTCAATGTTTGTTCCAAACGATGTTTTCCTCGATTGTGAAGCTAACAGGGTTGCAATTATCACAGGCCCTAATATGGCGGGTAAGTCTACATATATGCGTCAGACAGCCTTAATAGTTCTTATGGCACAGATGGGAAGTTTTGTTCCCTGCGAAAGTGCCGAAATCGGTATTGTTGATGCTATTTATACTCGTGTTGGTGCGTCTGACGATTTAGCCGCAGGCCAGTCTACATTTATGGTAGAAATGTCTGAGGTTGCAAATATCGTAAAAAATGCAACATCCAAAAGCCTTCTTGTATTCGATGAAATCGGCAGAGGTACATCTACCTTCGACGGTATGAGTATTGCAAGAGCTGTGCTTGAGTATGTTGTAAATAAAAAGCACTTAGGTGCCAAAACACTTTTTGCTACCCATTATCACGAACTTACAGTTCTGGAAAGCTTAATGGAAGGCGTTAAGAACTATAACATTGCTGTTAAAAAACGCGGTGATGATATAACATTTTTAAGAAAAATCGTTAAAGGCGGAGCAGACGAAAGCTACGGCATAGAGGTAGCAAAGCTTGCAGGTATTCCTGAAACCATTATCCGCCGTGCTAAGGATATTTTAAAAGAGCTAACTTTAGCTGAACCTGATACTGCCAAGGCTATAACCTCAAAGTCAAAAGAAGCCGAAAGCGAACAGCTCACTCTTTTAAATCCTGTTAACGATGTAATTACCGAAAAGCTCAATAAGGTTGATATAAACACCTTAACACCTATAGAGGCAATTAACCTTATTTACGAATTAAAGAAACTGATTTAAATTTAAGGAGGTGCAGTAATGAGCAGAATAAATGTACTTGATAAACACGTAGCAGAGCTTATTGCTGCAGGTGAGGTAGTAGAAAGACCCTCCTCCGTAATAAAAGAGCTTGTGGAAAATTCAATTGATGCAGGCTCTTCAAAAATAACCGTCGAAATTAAAAACGGCGGTAAAACCTTTATAAGAGTTGCAGACAACGGTTGCGGTATCGAGAGAGACGACGTGAAAATTGCCTTTCTTCGTCACGCAACAAGTAAGGTGAAAGTTCAGGATGACCTTGATTCGATATCTACCTTAGGCTTCCGAGGCGAAGCTTTGGCATCAGTAAGTGCTGTGGCTAATGTGGAGCTCATCACCTGTGCCGATACTGAGGAAGTAGGTACTTTTTACTCCGTTTCAGCAGGGGAAGAGGTTGAGCTTTCCGATACAGGTTGTCCTAAGGGTACAACCATTATTGTAAGAGATTTGTTTTTCAACATTCCTGCCCGTCAGAAATTCTTGAAAAAAGACGTAGCAGAGGGCAACGCAATAGCTCAGGTTATTGATAGAATTGCACTTTCTCACCCTGAAATTGCTTTTACCTTCATCCGTGATTCTAAAGTTGCTCTTAAAACCTCAGGTGACGGCAAATTAAGCTCAGCCATTTATTCGGTATTTGGCAGGGATTTTGCCAATTCTATGCTTGAGGTTGACTATAAACTTGGCCCTATTGAGGTCAAAGGTTATATATCAAAGCCTGAATCTGCACGTCCCACACGCAGTATGCAGACCTTTTTTGTAAACAGCAGATTTGTCAAAACACGTACTGCCGCCGCGGCTGTGGACGAAGCCGCCAAGGGCAGCGTAATGGTGGGAAAATTCCTGTCCTGTGTTTTAAACATTACAATGTCATTTTCAGCGGTAGACGTAAACGTTCACCCTGCAAAAATTGAGGTAAGGTTTGTTAATGAACGTCCTATTTTTGATGCTGTTTACCACGCGGTTAAATCTGCACTCTTATCTAATGACGAAAGAAAGAAGGCTCAGCTTTTCTCAAATACCGCAGAAAAGCCGAACATAGAGCCATTTACATATTCAACTGTAAAAACAGTTAAAACTGAAAGAGAAGATAAGCCTGCTGTGCAGTCTTCTCCTTTGTTTTCAAAGCCACATCAAAAGCCCTTTTACGAGCGAAATGTGACTGTAAACGACGTAAAGGAAAGGACGGATGCTTTTCTTAAATCCTTAGAGGTTATAAGAAAAGATGAGGCACAGCGTAATACAAAGCTTGATATTTTTGAAGACGAATCTGTAGCTGTAAAGTCTGCGGAAGTCAACATTTCTGAGGTGAAAGCCGAGGAAGATATTAAGCCTTTAAAATCCGAACCTGAGCCTAAAGCTGAAGAGGTTAATATAAAAGTAACTGAAGCAGTTAATGATGAAATCAAAGAGCCTGTGCTTCTGGATAACACGTTTGATAAAAAAGCTGAGGACTTCAAATTTATCGGCGAAGCGTTTTCTACCTATATTTTAGTTGAAATTGATAATAAGCTTATGCTTGTGGACAAGCACGCATTACACGAGCGTATTATTTATGAACGATTGAAAAACGAGGCTAACACCTTCAGCCAGATGCTCTTAATGCCTGTGACTGTTACTCTTCAGAAAGACGAGTACACAGCCGCTTTGGAAAATCTTGAGTTGTTTTCAAAAGCAGCCTTTGAGGTTGAGGATTTTGGCAACGGAACACTTTTAGTCAGAAGCTGTCCTCAGTATCTTGACTCGGCTGATGTAGAGTCAAGCATTGCCGAAATGGCTTGTTACCTCTCTCAGAACAAGCTGGATATATTTACCGAAAAGATGGATTGGATTTTCCACAATGTAGCTTGTCGTGCCGCTGTTAAGGCGGGCAATAAATCCAAAACACCTGAGCTTATAGATTTAGTTAAGCAGATGCTTAAAAATCCTGAGCTTAAAACATGTCCCCACGGCAGACCTGTGTGTATAGAGCTTACTAAAAACGAAATCGAAAAACAGTTTGGTAGGATTTAAGATATGAAATATAGTGATAAAACCAAGGTTATTGCCATTGTAGGCCCTACCGCTTCGGGTAAAACTGCTTTATCCGTAGAGGTTGCCAAGCATTTCGGCGGTGAGGTTATCTCTGCCGATTCTATGCAGATTTATAAAGGTATGAACATAGCTACGGCTAAGCCTACTGTGGAAGAGATGCAAGGCATAAAGCATCATTTGGTTGACTTTTTAAATCCAGATACCGAATTTTCTGTTGCCGCTTTTGTGGATTTAGCTCATAAAGCTGTGGAAGAAATAAAGTCGAGAGGCACCGTGCCTGTTATTGCAGGTGGAACAGGACTTTATGTTGATAATTTCCTTTCCGGCACTTCTTTTACAGAGGGAGAAACCGACTTCAAACTCAGGTCCGAGCTTTTGGGCAGACTGGAATCAGAAGGACTTGATTGTTTGCTTTCAGAGCTTAAAGCTGTTGATGTTGAGAGCTACGAGCGGCTAAAAGCTCAGCGAAACCCTAAAAGGGTTATTCGTGCCCTTGAAATTTATAAAACCACAGGTCATACAATGACAGAGCAAAATAAGCTCTCAATCCCTGACGAAGCACCATATGATGCAGTTAAAATAGGGCTTGATTTTAAATGCCGTCAGACGCTTTATGACCGAATTAATTTAAGAGTAGACCTTATGGCTGAGGCAGGGCTTATTAAGGAAGCCGAAGACTTCTTTAAAACCGATGTCAGCAATACAGCAGTTCAGGCTATAGGATACAAGGAGTTTGAGCCTTATTTTAGTGGCGAAGCAGACCTTACGATGTGCCTTGAATCCTTAAAGCAAGCTACCCGCAGATACGCCAAACGCCAGCTTACCTGGTTCAGACGTGACACTAACACCAACTGGTTTTATGTTGACGATTATAAAAATTCTGCTGAGCTTTTCTCGGCAGTTAAAGCTTTTTTAATATCAAAAGGATTTGATTTAAAATGAAAAAGGAAATCCTGAAAAAAATAGGTATTGTTGCTGTTATTTTTGCTATTGTAATTTATGTAGTTGTTACTGCAGTAAATGCAAACATGAAAAACTCCAACGAGCTTACCACGGAAATTGCAGTTAAATATGACTACAGCGAAAGCATTACTTCTGATGCTTTTATTATCAGAGAAGAAACTATTATCACCAATAATATCGCTGACGGTGTAGAGTATTATATGGTCAACGACGGTGACAAGGTAGCGGTAGGTACTGTAGTTGCTAAGGTTTTTGCAGACGAAACAGATGCCTTATTTTACAACAAGGTTCAGGAGATTGACGAAAAAATCGCTGTTCTTCAAAGCCTTAATACACCTTACGATAACGTTGCCACCGACTCTGCGGTGGATGCTCAGATTTACCTTAACATAAAGTCACTTTTAAGTGCTGTTAACGAAAATGATTTTAAAGACAGAGACTCCGCGGCTGAGTCCTTGGTTTATTCAATAAACCAGCGTCAGCGTATTGTGGGAACGGTTTCTGACTTTAATTCTCAGATTCAGACCTTACAGCAGGAAAAAGCAAAGTATACTGATGCAGGCTCAAACTATATTGCCGAAATACGTGCTCCCAAGGCAGGTTATTTCGTTGCAAACATTGATGGCTATGAGGACGCATACGATTATGATACGGTAACTAAGCTAACTACTGATGATTTGTCAGAGGCACATTTACCTCAGACTGTGCCTGATGACGCTGTAGGTAAAATCGTAAGCGGTCTTGATTGGTACATAGTTTGCCAGCTTACAGCTGATGAGGCACTTTCTCTTTCTCACAGCGAAAGCTACCCTAAGATTATATTCTCATCAGCCTCCGAAGAGCCAGTTCCTGTAGAGCTTGTTGCTCTAAATCAGGCATCTAAACAAAGCGATGCTGTAGTTGTTTTTAAGTGTAATTATATGAACAGCTCCTTAAGTAACTTAAGAAGTGAGCCTGTGCAGATAATAATCAACAGCTTCGAGGGCGTAAGGATTTCCAAGGATGCCCTTCACGATGATTATGTTGAGGTTATGGATAGCAACGGCGAGCCAACAGGCGAAACAGCCAGAGTTCAGGGCGTATATATTCTTCATGGCAGTGAGCTTATGTTCAGAGAGGTTTCTGTAATTTTTGCAGGCAGTGATTTTGTAATTGTTGATATTAATCCTGACTCCGCAATTTTAAAGAGTAAGGAAACAATTATTATCAATGACGAAGTTGTAATAGAAGGTGACGATTTGTATGACGGAAAGATTATTAAGTGATATTGAATATAACTATAAAACCATCTGTGAAAATATCGCAAAGGCAGCAGAAAGCTCAGGCAGAAATTATGAAGATATAACTTTTCTTGCAGCTACCAAAACCGTTGAAGCTGAGTTTATAAATTATGCTATTTCTTTAGGTCTTGACCATATCGGAGAAAACAGAGTTCAGGAGCTTTTGGCCAAATATGACGCTTACGATTTAGCTAACACCAAGCTTCATATGATCGGGCATCTCCAGACCAATAAGGTAAGGCAGATTGTTGGCAAAGTTGATATGATAGAGTCAGTAGACAGCATAAAACTTGCTAAAGAGATTTCTGAGCTTAGTATAAAGCGTAATGTAAGCACCGATATTCTGGTAGAAGTTAATATTGGCGGGGAAGAGAGTAAGTCGGGAATTTCACCCGAAAAACTTGAAGAACTTCTTCATCAGATTTCAGAGCTTCCTTCAATAAAGGTCTGCGGATTGATGACAATTCCCCCAATTTGTGAAAATAAACAGAAAATTTGCCGATATTTTGAAAATATGCGTAAACTGTTTATTGACATATCAGCAAAAAAGATAGATAATATATCTATGAATGTCCTTTCAATGGGAATGTCTGATGATTATATGGAAGCTATCCGCGAGGGTGCTACTATGGTCAGGATAGGCTCTGCATTGTTTGGTGCACGAAATTATAATAATTAAAATTACGGAGGTAATGAATTATGGCAGGTTTTGTAGATAAGTTTAAGCGTATGTGGGATGCTCCCGACGAAGAATATGAGTATGATGAGTATGGCTACGGCGACAACGATGAAGTAGACGTACAGGAAGAAAGAATTGATACCCGTGCTTCTCAGAGAAATAAGGTAATCAACATCAACGCTACAGCTAAGCTTGCTGTTGCCCTCTTCAAACCCGAGCGTTTCGGTGAGGAAACAAGAGCAATTGCTGACGAGCTTCTCAAAACACATACAGTTGTTTTAAATCTCGAAAACACAAATCGCGATATGTCCAGAAGAATTATCGATTTCCTTTCCGGTGTTGCTTATGCTAACGGCGGCAAGATTAAGAAAGTTGCTTCCAGCACTTTCATTATTATCCCCAATAACGTTGACCTTACAGGCGACGATTTATTGGACGAGCTTGAAAACAACGGTGTTTACTTCTGATAATGGACGAAACCCGTCTTTTGCTTTCAAGGCTTGATGATTTGATTTATAAATATTATTGCGGTGAAATTGAAGGCTTCGGCTTTTTAAACGAGCTTCAGGTTTCAATTGCCCACAATTACCTTAAAAACCAGAAAGTAGAGCATACTTTTTATGGCGGCTATCCGTCAGCAACCCGTATGTTCTTGTATCTCGAAAGTGATTTAAGCGAATGTTCTGATATTGTTCCTTTAAGGATTACTATAAAGGGTGACAATAAACATACCCACAGGGATTTTCTCGGCTCACTTATGGGGCTGGGTATTAACCGCGAGTGTGTAGGGGATATCCTCATAAAAGATGATTATGCCATTGTTTTTGTTAAGGCAGAAATATCAGAATATATTCTGCAAAATCTTACTTCAGTAGGCAGGTCTAAGGTTGAGGGAGAAGTTTTTAGTGGCGAACTTTCCTCACTTGCATCTGAACTTGAGGAAACTGAGGCTATAGTTACATCAATGCGAATTGATAACTTCATAACTTCCGTTTCAAATTGTTCACGGCAGAAGGCAGCAGAACTCATTAATGATGACTGCGTTTTTGTTAACTACTCCTGTGCAGATAAAGCCGCAAAAGCCCTTAACACAGGTGATACTGTGAGCATAAGAGGAGTAGGTAAATTTAAGATAGGCGAAATTCTACGTAAAACCAAAAGCGGAAGATTGGTGCTTTCGGTTTTACAGTATAAATAAAGGGGATGTATATATGCTAACTATTGAGGATGTTAAGCAGGTAAGCTTCAGAAGAGCAGGCATTGGTGGCTACAAGCCTGAAGATGTTGATGCTTTTATCGACCAGGTTCTTATTACTATGGAGCAGTTAAAAAAGGAAAAGTCCGACCTCGTTAAGAAAATGGACATCCTTGCAACAAGAGTTGAGGAATACCGTGCCGACGAAGATGCAGTGCGTAACGCTATGCTTGCTTCTCAGCGTGTTGCAGACTCTACAATCAAAAGTGCTAAAGCTAAGGCTGCTCAGATTATAGAAGAGTCAGAGAATGCCGCAAAAGCTAAGCTCTATGACCTTAATCTTCAGATTAAAGAGCAGAAAAAGCAGTATGCTCTTCTTCTTTCCGAGTGCAATAAGCTCAGAGAAGAACTTATTTCTGTTTGCAACAAGCATATAATTTCTGCTAAAGAGCTTCCTTCCAAAACTAAGGTTGAGATTATTGAGAGACAGATTGAGGAAAAATTTCCCACAGATAACTCAGACGAAGTAGAAAGAGCAGACGAAGTAATGCGTGCTCCTCAGACAGCTGAGCCTGTTAATAACGAGGTAGAGTCTGATGATGCTGTTATCGCTGAGGAAATTCAGGCTAATGCTGTTGCTGAAGATATTAATGCAGAAAACACTTCGGCAGAAGAGAATGTAGAAACCCCTGTTGTTTCTGAGTTTTTTAATACTGAAGTTAATCTCATAGATGATATAAATAATGTACCTCAGGAGACTGATGTTCAGGTTGCTGAAAAAAAGAAGAAAAGTAAAATTTTCGGTGTTCTTAAATTTGGTGATGATTATAACATCGAGGACGATAACGATAAATAATTGGAGAGTAAAATAATGGCACAGGATTATAACAAGACACTTAATCTTCCCAAAACCGACTTCCCTATGAGAGCAGGTCTTCCTCAAAGCGAGCCTGTTACTCTTGAGTCTTGGGATAAAAAAGACATCTATAAAAAGCTTATGGAGAAAAACGAAGGTAAGCCTCAGTTTATCCTTCATGACGGCCCTCCTTATGCTAATGGTAATATTCACCTTGGTACTGCACTTAACAAGGTTCTTAAGGATTTTATCGTAAGATACAAGAATATGTCAGGCTTTCACGCACCTTTCGTTCCCGGTTGGGATACCCACGGTCTTCCCACAGAGCTTAAAGCAAGAGCAAAGGCAGGCGTTTCAAGCTCTGATGCAATTTCTGACGTAGAGCTCAGAGAAATCTGCCGTGAGTTTGCTCTCGGTTACCTCGACGACCAGAGAAACCAGTTCCGTCGTCTTGGCGTGATCGGCGAGTGGGACAATCCTTATATCACTCTTACTAAAGATTTTGAAGCTACTCAGATTGAGATTTTCTCTGAAATGGCTCAGAAAGGCTATATTTACAAGGGTTTAAAGCCTGTTTATTGGTGCCCTGAGTGTAAGACAGCACTTGCAGAAGCTGAAATTGAGTATATGGATGCAACTTGCTATTCCATTTACGTTAAGTTCCCTGTAAAGGACGATCTTGGCAAAATCTCTGCTATGGGTATTGACCCTGCAAAGACTTATTTCGTTATCTGGACAACAACTACCTGGACACTTCCCGGTAACGTTGCGATTTGCGTAGGTCCTGAGTTTAATTACAACATCATCAAGACAGGTGACCAGTACCTGATTATGGCTGATGAGCTTTATAAGAGTGCTTTTGAGGCAGCAGGTATTGAGGATTATGAGGTTGTTGGCGAAATCAAGGGTTCTGACCTTGAATTTATGAAGGCAAGCCATCCTTTCCTTGATAGAGAATCTTTAGTAATCGTAGGCGACCACGTAACATTAGAAAGCGGTACAGGTTGTGTTCATACTGCTCCCGGTCACGGTGTAGAGGACTACGACGTATGCCGTAACTATGAAAATATTCCCATCATTGTTCCTGTTGATGCTGACGGCAGACTCACTGAAGAAGCCGGTCAGTTTGCAGGTCTCTTAACTGATGATGCTAACAAACCCATTGCACAGCATCTTGAGGAAATCGGTCTTCTCTTTGCTATCAAGAAGATTGTCCATCCTTATCCTCACTGCTGGAGATGTAAGAACCCTGTTCTTTTCAGAGCTACAAATCAGTGGTTCTGCTCAGTTGATGATTTTAAGGAAGCCGCAGTAAAAGCAATCGAAACTGCAGAGTGGATTCCCGGTTGGGGTAAAGACAGAATTACCTCAATGGTAACTGAGCGTAAAGACTGGTGTATTTCCCGTCAGCGTAGATGGGGTATTCCTATTCCTATCTTCTTCTGTGCTGATTGCGGCGAGCCTTATATCGACAAAGACGCTATGAAGGCAGTTGCAGAGCTTTTCAGAGCAGAGGGCAGTGACGCTTGGTATATTCATCCTGCTGAAGATATTCTTCCCGATGGTGCAAAATGTAAAAAGTGCGGTCACACTCACTTCGAAAAAGAGCGTGACATTATGGACGTTTGGTTCGACAGCGGTGTAACTCATGCCGCAGTTTGCAAGGCAAGAGATTACCTTAACTGGCCTGCTGACCTTTATCTTGAAGGCGCGGACCAGTACAGAGGTTGGTTCCAGTCCTCACTTCTTACTTCAGTTGCCGCTTTCGGTCAGGCTCCTTATAAGGCTGTTCTTACTCATGGTTGGGTTGTTGACGGCGAGGGCAGAAAGATGAGTAAGTCTCTCGGCAATGGTATCGACCCTCAGGAAGTTGTTGACCAGTATGGTGCTGGTGTTCTCCGTCTTTGGGTTGCTTCTTCCGACTACCACGCTGACATCCGTATTTCCAAGGATATCTTAAAGCAGCTTTCTGAGGCTTACAGAAAAATCAGAAATACTGCACGTTATATCTTAGGTAACATTTCCGACTTTAATCCTGATACAGATGCTGTAGCTATTGATGAGCTTATGCCTATCGATAAATGGGCTATCAATAAGCTTAACGAGCTTATGGCAAAAGTTAAGGCAGGTTATGATGCATACGAGTTCCATCAGGTATATCACAGCATTCACAACTTCTGTGTTGTAGATATGTCTAACTTCTACCTTGATGTATTAAAGGACAGACTTTATACAGAAAAGGCTGATTCCAAGGCTCGTCGTGCCGCTCAGACAAGTATCTATATCATCCTTGACGCTATGACAAGAATGATTTCTCCCATACTTGCATACACTTCCGATGAAATCTGGAAGTATATGCCTCACTCTGCAAATGCAGACGCTGAGTGCATTCTCTTTAATGAAATGCCCAAGGCAATTGATCTTTCTCTTGCTGAAAACTTTATCTCTGACTGGGATAAGATTCATGACCTTCGTGATGTTGTTAAGAAGCAACTTGAGAATGCAGTTAAGGATAAGCTTATTAAGACTTCCTTAGAAGCTAAGATTACGCTTACAGCTTCTGGTAGCGAGCTTGAGTTCATCAAGTCCGTTGAGTCAGAACTTGCAGCAGCATTCATTGTATCTGCTGTTGAGGTAGTAGCAGGTGAGGGTGAGCTTAAAGTTGAGGTAGCCAAAGCAACCGGTGAAAAGTGCGAGCGTTGCTGGGCATTCAGCGAAACAGTGGGTGAGTGCTCTGAACATCCCACACTTTGCTCAAGATGTGCAGAGGTTCTTAAATAATTAATTTACCTTTAAGCGGTGTATGTTACCAATACACCGCTTAACCTGTATAGGAGGATATTATGAAAGCAAAAGGAAGTATAAAGAATCATATCGGTGCAATAATCTCCTTGTTATGCGCCGCTCTCATAGTTCTTGTTGACCAGATAAGTAAATATCTGATTGTAGAAAATTTGCAGCACGAGGGTAATTCTGTAACTGTAATTAACGGACTTCTTAACTTCACCTTAAGCTATAATGACGGTATGGCTTTTGGTTTGGGTTCTTCTGTTTTTCGTTGGGTGTTTGTTGCTGTAATGGTAGTTGTAGGCGGTATTCTTATGTACCTTATGTTTAATCCTAAATACAACACCCCCTTGTTTTTAACAGCTTCTGCTCTGGTTATAGGCGGAGGTATCGGTAACGCTATAGACAGAGTTGTTAACGGCTATGTTGTTGATTTTCTTGCTCTTAGCTTCTTCCCGCCAATCTGTAATATTGCTGACTACGCTATTACAGTTGGTACTGTTCTATTGCTTGTTTACGTGATTTTTGTATATGGCAAGAACGATAAGAAGCAAATTGTAAACGAGCCTGTTGAATTTGTAGTTGATAGTGATGAGTGATTATATTTTTACAGTCGAAAATGATGCGGGTTTAAGGATAGACAAATACTTAAGCGAGCAAATCAGCGACAGGTCAAGAAGCTTTATAAGCTCTCTCATCAAAGACGGTAACGTACTGGTAAATGATAAAGTTGTAAGCAAAAGCTATGTTCTCAAAGATAACGATGTTGTTAAAGCATCAGTTCCCGAGGCGGTAGAATATGTGGCGGAAGCTGAACATATTCATTTGAATGTTGTTTATGAGGATTCTGACCTTATTGTTGTAAATAAACCAAAGGGTATGGTGGTTCATCCCGCGGCTGGTAATTACTCAGGAACCCTTGTAAATGCTCTTATGTATCATTGCAAAGGTCAGCTTTCGGGTATTAACGGAGTTCTGCGTCCTGGTATAGTTCACCGTATAGATAAGAACACCAGCGGACTTCTTGTTGTTGCAAAGAACGATGTTGCCCATAATTCCTTGGCGGCTCAGCTTAAGGAGCATAGCGTTAAACGTGAATACAGGGCTATAGCTTACGGTAGCTTCAAAGAGCCTGAGGGTAGGGTAGACCTTCCAATCGGCAGAGACCAGAATGACCGTAAAAAAATGACCGTTACCTACAAAAATTCCAAAAACGCTGTTACTAATTATAAAGTTTTAGAGGAGCTTAAGGGCTTTTCTTACATTAGCTGTGTTTTAGAAACAGGCAGAACCCACCAGATAAGAGTTCATATGGCACATATGGGACATCCTTTGGCAGGTGATGAGGTTTACGGCCCCAAAAAGGTAATAACAACTTTAAACGGCCAATGCCTGCATGCAAAGACTTTAGGGTTTATTCATCCGGTCAGCGATGAGTATATGGAGTTTGACTCTGAGTTGCCTGAGTATTTTACTGAATTTTTGAATAAAAACAGATAATTCATAGATATTTACCGTATTATTCGTAAAAACTTAATTCTTAAGAGTAAAAAACACTTGCTTTTTTAAAAGTATTGTGTTATTATATTTAAGCATTTGATTTCCGTCGTACTCAGCGACGAGATGTTAAAAGGCAAATGCCTAATAATATGAGCAGTCCTCTGCCGAAGGGTTAAGAATGCTCGAAAAAATAATTGGAGGTCTATAAAATGGACGCATTAAAATTAATCGCAGCAGATTCCGTAAAGGCAGAAAAGCCCGCTTTCTCCGTTGGTGATACTGTAAAGGTATCCGTTAACATCCGTGAGGGTGAGAGAGAAAGAATCCAGATGTTCGAAGGCACAGTTATCGCAAAGCGTGGCAGCGGTGTTTCTGAGACATTCACAGTTAGACGTGTATCCTACGGTGTAGGTGTTGAGAGAGTATTCCCTGTTAACTCCCCTAACGTTAAGGATGTACAGGTTGTAAGATATGGTAAAGTTCGCAGAAGCAAGCTCTACTATCTTCGCGACAGAGTGGGTAAGGCTGCCAAGGTTAAGGAAGCTATCCGTAAGTAATTTTCTAAAGAAAGGGACAGCTTCGGGTTGTCCTTTTTTTATTTATTTAAAGTGGTGTTAGTATGAAGAAAATTAATCTCGACGAATATGATATTGATATAAACGACGAATCCTTCGGTCTTGACGTAGAGTCAGCGCCTGTAGAGGTTAACACAGCCAAAGCCGCAAATGTTGGCTTTGAATGGGGTCATTGTATTGTTTCTGCAATTGTTATTGTAGTAATACTCTTAACCTTTGTTTTCCGTCTGGTTAACATCGACGGTTCGTCTATGCTTCCTACTCTCGTTAATAACGATAAGGTGATTATTACCAATTTCTTTTATGAGCCTGAAGTTGGGGATATTGTTGTAATTCCTGCAGGTAAGTACCACGACAAGCCTATTATCAAGCGTATTATCGCTTTAGGTGGTCAGGAAGTTTATATCAACTATGTAACCCATGAGGTTTATGTTGATGGCGTTCTTCTTGAAGAGGACTACATTAATTCTCCCACCAACAATACTCTCGGTGAAAAAGAGCTTTCCTTAACTGTTCCCGAGGGCAAGGCTTTCATTCTGGGCGACAACCGCGGTGATTCAAAAGACAGCCGTTATTTCGGTATTGTGTCTGAAAATGGTGAACCCGTTACCGATTTAGGCGAAGCTAAATGTATTGATGTTGACGATATCATCGGTAAGGCTCAGTTTGTAATTTTCCCCTTTAACCATTTCGGTTATCTTTATTGATTCTAAAAAGCTTACATCCTTTGATGTAAGCTTTTCTTGTAGGTGATAATATGAATGAAATCAAAACACAGAATATACAGTGGTTCCCAGGTCATATGACCAAAACCAAGCGTCTTATAGAAGCTTCTTTAAAGCTTGTAGATGCCGTTGCTGAAATTAAGGATGCACGTATTCCCATATCTTCAAGTAATCCTGATATCGAGGAGTTAATCGGTAAAAAACCTCGTATTGTATTGCTTAATAAGTGCGATATGGCAGATAATCAGGTTACCGCACAGTGGATTTCTTATTACAACAGCAAAGGAATTCCTGCACTTGCCATAGACTGCAAAAGCGGAAAAGGCCAGAATAACTTTGTTCCTGCTACCCGAAAGCTTTTGTCGCAGTTGATTGAAGCCAAGCAAAAGAAGGGTATTCCTAACCCTACAATCCGAGTTATAATCGTTGGTATTCCTAATGTGGGCAAATCTTCTTTTATCAATCGTGTAGTTAAGAAAAACCGTGCAAAAGTTGAGGACAGACCGGGTGTAACCCGTGGCGGCCAGTGGTTTACTCTTGACAGAGGCTTCGAACTTTTGGATACTCCCGGAGTATTGTGGCCTAAGTTTGAAGACCAGACTGTTGGTGAGCGGCTTGCTTTTACAGGTGCTGTTAAAGATCAAATTTTAGATGCTGAGCTTCTGGCTGTAAGACTTCTTGACTTATTTAAAGAAATCAAACCGCCAATTTTCCTTGAACGTTTCAAGCTTACTGATGAAGAGCTGGAGCTTGAATCTTATGACCTTTTAGGTGTAATTGCAAGACGCAGAGGAATGCTTATTTCAAGAGGTGAGCCTGATACCGAGCGTGCCGCAATTATGCTTTTGGATGAGTTCAGAGCCGCTAAGCTTGGCAAAATTTCTCTTGAAACTCCAAAGGAGCTGTAATTATGGATTGGCTTTTATATGAAAATGAAGCCTATGATAATGGCTTTCAGTATGTTTGCGGAGTTGATGAAGCAGGTAGAGGCCCCTTGGCAGGCCCTGTTTGTGCCGCGGCTGTAATTTTGCCTAAGGGCTTGATTATAGAAGGGGTAAATGACTCTAAAAAGCTTACAGAAAAAAAGCGTGAAGCTTTGTTTGATGTGATTTGTGACTCTGCTTTGGCATATTCCATAGTTTTCGCCGATGTGGATGAAATTGAAGAAGCGAACATCCTCAGAGCTACTATGAATGCTATGAAACGAGCAGTTGAAGGCTTAAACGTACCAGTGGATTTCGCTTATATTGACGGCAATACAATGCCTCCCATTGAAATTAACGGCGAGTGTATTGTTAAAGGCGATGCTAAGTCTATGTCAGTTGCCTGTGCTTCAATTCTTGCAAAAGTAAGCCGTGACAGATTGATGTTAAAATATGCCGAGGAGTATCCTCAGTACGGTTTTGAAAAGCACAAAGGTTACGGCACAAAGGTACATATAGAGGCTTTAAAGGAATTTGGTCTGTGCCCCGTACACAGACCCAGTTTTCTTAAAAAAATACTGAAATGAAAAAGAAACTTTCGCCAATAGAAATCGGTAATATCGGTGAAAAGTATACCGCAAGATACCTGAGGCGTAGAGGCTATCGCATCAGAGAAAGAAATATGAGAAATTTTCATTCCGAGATAGATATTATTGCCGAAAACAAAGAATATATTGTATTTGTTGAGGTTAAAACCCGCACCGTTGGCCAGCTCTTTCCGCCTCGTGCCGCAGTTAATTCTGAAAAGAGAAGGAAAATCATCCTTGCCTCTCGAACTTATATGCGATATAAGAATATTAAGAAAACCCCAAGATACGATATTGCCGAGGTTTATCTTACTAAGGAAAAGCACAAGGTGAAAAGTATAAATTACATCGAAAAAGCCTTTTTCAATGGGAGATAATATGCGTTTATTTGATTTGCATTGCGATACCTTGTATCGGATATATACCGAAAATTTATCTGTACAAGATAACTCGCTCAGTATTACACCTCAAAAGGCGGAGTTCTTTGAAAAGTATACTCAGCTTATGGCGGTGTGGATTCCTGATTATATCAGAGGCGAAGAAGCCTTTGAGTTTTTCGAGAATAGTGCGGATATTTATGCTGAGTCGTATTTACCGCTTAATAGCGAAAACCGAAAATTTTACCTTTCTGTAGAAAATGGCTCTGTAATCGGTGGCGATTTATCGAAAATCCCGTTACTTAAAGGATATGGAGTTAAAGCGGTTACAATTGTATATAACGAGGATAACGAGCTTGGAAGCGGTGCTTTCTCAGATTCTGCTTTTGGCTTGACCGATACAGGTAAAAAAGCAGTTTCAGAGTTTGAGAAAAATGATATATTCATTGACCTGTCGCATTCGAGCTTGCGAACCTTTTTTGATGTTGCTCAAGTTTCAACTAAACCCATTATAGCAACTCATTCCAACTCTTATTCCTTATGTCCTCATAAACGTAATCTTACTGATGAGCAGTTTAAGATTATAAAAAACAGCGGGGGAGTGGTTGGAGTAAATTTTTATCCGCCTTTTCTTAATCTTGATGAAAGTAAAGCAAACATAAAAGACGTGCTTAAGCATATCTACCATTTTCTTTCATTGGGTGGTGAGGATACTCTTTGCATAGGCTCGGATTTTGACGGATGTGACGCATTAAAAGAGTTGGATGCTATCAATAAAGTTCCTTTTCTTTATGAAACCCTGTTAAAACACGGAATTAATGAGCAAGTTGTACAAAAAATCATGTATGATAATGCTCATAATTTCTTTACCTAATTTTGACTTTTAATAAACTTTAGTGTATAATTATATATTATTTTGGCTAATAGGAGCTGATTTTTAAATGCAGTATAACAGTACCAGAGATAACTCAAAGAAAATATCTTCTGCCGAAGCAATTGCAAGAGGTATTTCTGCTGAGGGAGGTCTCTTTGTTCCCGAGTCTTTTCCTAAGTATGACGGTGTAACTTTCGAAGCACTCTTACTTATGGATTACAGAGGCAGAGCAAAGAAAGTTATCGGTGATTACCTTACCGACTTTACTGCCGAAGAAATTGCTGACTGTGTTGATAAAGCTTACACAGAGGAGAAGTTTAACGGTTCTAACCCTGCTCCCATAAGCATTGTTAACCACGGCGATAAGAAGCTTTGCCTTTTAGAGCTTTTCCACGGTCCTACATGTGCTTTTAAAGATATGGCACTTCAGATTTTACCTCATCTGCTTACTTGCTCTTTAAAGAAAACTGCTGATGGTAAAAAGGCTGTTATTCTCGTTGCAACAAGTGGCGACACAGGTAAGGCTGCGCTTGAGGGCTTCTCAGGTGTTAAGGATACCGAAATCGTTGTATTCTATCCCAGCGACGGCGTAAGCCCCATGCAGAAGCATCAGATGGATACTACACTCGGCGAAAACGTTAACGTTTGTGCCATTCGCGGTAACTTCGACGATGCTCAGACAGGTGTTAAAAAGATTTTCACAACTGATGAAATCATCAAGAAGCTTGAAGATAACAATATGATGTTTTCCAGTGCAAACTCAATTAACTGGGGCAGACTTCTTCCTCAGATTGTTTACTACATTTCTGCTTACTGCGATATGGTAAACGCTAAAGAAATTGAGCTTGGCGATAAAATTAACATTACAGTTCCCACAGGTAACTTTGGTAATATCCTTGCCGCTTACTTTGCAAAGCAGATGGGTCTTCCTGTTAACAAGCTTATCTGTGCTTCTAACTCAAATAATGTTCTTACCGACTTTATCACAACAGGTACCTACGATAAGAACAGACAGTTCATTACAACTGTTTCTCCTTCAATGGATATCCTTGTTTCCAGTAACCTTGAGAGACTTCTCTATCTTTTAGGTGACAGAGACGATAACCTTGATAAGTCTTATATGACTGCTCTTAACACTGAGGGCAAATATACAGTAAACGATGCAGTTAAGAACGCTGTTCAGGCTGATTTCTGCGGCGGTTGCTGCTCTGAGGAAGAGACAATCAGCACAATTGCTTCTCTTTATAGCGATACAGGTTATCTTTGCGATACACATACAGCCGTTGCTGTTAATGTATATGAAAAGTATGTTGAAGCTACAGGGGATAAGACACCTAACATCATCGCTTCTACTGCAAGCCCCTATAAGTTCTCCCGTGCGGTTCTTTCTGCTGTTACAGGTGAAGAAATTACTGAGTTTGACGAATTTGCTATCGTTGACAGACTCTCTGCATTAACAAAGACAGAGATTCCTGCTCCTCTTGAGGCAACACGTACAATGGAGGACAGATTCAAGAATCTTATCTCTGTAAATGAGATGCCTCAGTATGTTGTAAACTCCTTGGAGCTTTAATAAATGATTTATGCAATAGCTGACCTGCACCTTTCCTTAGGTACAGACAAACCTATGGATATTTTTGCAGGTTGGAGTGATTACACACAACGCCTTGAAGCAAACTGGAAAAAGCTCATAACCGATGATGATACAGTAGTAGTTGCAGGTGACATATCCTGGGCAATGAAGCTTAACGAGTGTTACGAGGATTTTTCTTTTATCAATAAGCTTCCCGGTAAAAAACTTTTCTTAAAAGGTAACCACGATTATTGGTGGGGTACCAAAAAGAAGATTGATGAATACTTGAGCGAAAATAGCTTTGACAGTATCAAGGTTATTTTCAATAATGCTTATGCTGTTGAAGGTAAAGCTATTTGCGGTACCCGCGGCTGGATAAGCGAGCCCGGCGGAGAAAAAGACGCTAAAGTATTAGCCCGTGAAGTGGGCAGACTTGAAATGTCTATAACCGAAGCCGAGAAAACAGGCTTGGAACCTGTTGTGTTCTTACATTATCCGCCAGTGTATGATTCTGTAATTTGCGATGAAATATTGGCTGTACTTAAAAAGCACAACATAAAGCATTGCTACTACGGTCATTTGCACGGTGCATATACTCACAGACACGCCATTACAGGCGAATATGAGGGAATAAACTTTCACTTGATTTCATGCGACTATACAGGATTCTTTCCTGTGCCTGTCGTCTGAATATACCAAATTTTTCAATTTTCGGAGGAATAAAAAATGAGTCTTAAATCTTGCAATTTTAAGGAAACAAACAAATACGAAATCGAAGTTTTTGTTGATGCAGAAACATTTGAAGCTGCTGTTCAGAAGTCTTACAAGAAGAATATCGGCAAAATCAATATGCCCGGCTTCAGACGCGGTAAGGCACCCCGTCAGATGGTAGAGAAGCTCTACGGCAAAGATGTATTCTACAACGATGCTATCGAAGAGTGCTATCCTGCAGCTTTAGAAGCAGCAGTTGTTGAGGCAAACCTCAAGCTCGTTGCTACAGAGAGCTTAGAGGAAATCGACACAGAGAACGGCTTCACATTCAAGGCTGTAGTTATTGTTGAGCCTGAAGTAGAAATCGACGGCTACAAGGGCATCAAGGTTGAGTCTAAGGCTGTAAGAGTTACAGAGAAAATGATTAACGAAGAAATCGACAAGGTTAGAGACAGAAACAGCCGTATGGTTACTGTTACTGACAGAGCTGCAGCAGAGGGCGATACAGCGGTTATCGACTACGAAGGTTTCGTTGACGGTGTAGCATTCGACGGCGGTAAGGCAGAGAATCACAACCTCCAGCTTGGTAGCGGTATGTTTATTCCCGGCTTTGAAGAGCAGGTTATGGGTCACAATGCTGAGGAAGAGTTCTCTATTTTCGTAACATTCCCCACAGAGTACCACGCTGAGAATCTTGCAGGCAAAGAGGCTGAGTTCAAGATTAAGCTTCACGAGATTAAGACAAAAGAGCTTCCTGAGCTTGATGACGAGTTCGTTAAGGACGTAAGCGACAAGGAAACTGTTGAGGATTACAAGAAGGAAATCAAGGAGACTCTTACAAAGCGTCTTAAGGATGAGAAGGAAGCTCAGATCAACAACGACCTTTCCGAGAAGGTAATTGAGCTTGTTCAGGGTGAAATCCCCACTCAGATGTATGACAACGAAGTTAACACAATGATTCGTGAGTTTGATATGCGTCTCCGTTCACAGGGTTTAGATGCAATGTCTTACCTCAAGTATACAGGTATGGATGTTGAAGGTCTTGCAGGTATGTACAGACCTGATGCTGAGAAGAGAGTTAAGCTCAGACTTGCTCTTGAGAAGATTGCAAAGCTCGAGAATATTGAAGTAACTGAGGCTGACCTTGAGGCAGAGTACGCAAAAATTGCAGAGGCTTACAACATGACAGTTGAGCAGATTAAGCCTATGTTCACAGACGACGTTCTTAAGGCAGACCTTGCTGTTCAGAAGGCAATGGAGCTTGTAAGAAAAGAAGCAGTTACAAAGTAATTTAAGTTACTGAATAAAACCTGAGCTTTTTGTTAAGTATTATTTTGGAAGGAGATTTTATTATGAGTTCTTTAGTTCCTTATGTTGTGGAACAGACAAGTCGTGGCGAGCGTTCTTATGACATTTTTTCCCGCCTTTTAAACGACAGAATTATTATGCTTAACGATGAAGTAAATAGTGCAACCGCAAGCTTGGTTGTAGCTCAGCTTTTGTACCTTGAGGGTCAGGATAGCTCCAAGGACATCAGCCTCTACATCAACAGCCCCGGCGGTTCTGTTACTGACGGATTAGCAATCTACGACACAATGCAGTATATCAAGTGTGATGTTTCTACCATTTGTATGGGTATGGCTGCTTCTATGGGTGCATTTCTGCTTTCTGCAGGCACCAAGGGTAAGCGTTACGCACTTCCCAATGCAGATATTATGATTCACCAGCCCAGCGGTGGTGCCAGAGGACAGGCAACTGATATCGAGATTCATGCTAATCACATCTTAAGAACTAAGAAGAAGTTAAACGAAATCTTAGCAGCCAATACAGGCCAGCCCTTTGAGGTTATTGCAAGAGATACAGAGCGTGATAACTTTATGACAGCTCAGGAAGCTCTTGAGTACGGTCTTATTGATAAGGTACTTGACAGAAGATAATAAAGAGGTTGAATTATGCCAAACAACAAAGACAATAACGAGGTTTATTGTTCCTTTTGCGGCAAACCACAGGGTATGGTGGGTAAGCTGATTGCAGGCAATGGTGTTTATATCTGCGACCAATGTATTGAGCTTTGTAAGTCTATTCTTGATGAAGGGCTTATGGATACAGAAACTGTAGATATGGATGTAGATGTTGCCACTCTCTTAAAACCCCAGGAGATAAAAGCTATTCTTGACGAGTACGTTATCGGTCAGGATAAAGCTAAAATTACTCTGAGTGTTGCAGTTTACAATCACTATAAAAGAGTCTTCAATGAAGATGATGATATTGAGTTTAACAAAAGTAATGTTTTGCTTTTAGGGCCTACAGGCGTGGGCAAAACATTACTTGCTCACACCTTAGCTAAAGCCTTGGATGTTCCTTTTGCAATTGCAGATGCTACAACTCTTACTGAGGCAGGTTATGTAGGCGAGGATGTTGAAAATATCCTTTTAAAGCTTATTCAGGCTGCTGATTATGATATAGAAAAGGCTCAGCATGGTATTATTTATATCGACGAAATTGATAAGATTTCAAGAAAGTCTGAGAATCCTTCTATTACAAGAGATGTAAGTGGTGAGGGTGTTCAGCAGTCGCTTCTTAAAATGATTGAGGGTACTGTTGCAAACGTACCTCCCAACGGTGGCAGAAAGCATCCCCAGCAGGAGTTTATACAGATTGACACCACCAATATTCTTTTTATTTGCGGCGGTGCTTTTGATGGACTTGAAAAGGTTATTGAAAGACGTATCGGTTCTTCTTCCTTAGGCTTCGAGGCGAATATTATTGACAAAAAGACCCTCGATACAACCTATTGGATGGAAAACGTAATCGCCAAGGATTTGGTTAAGTTCGGCCTTATTCCCGAGCTTGTGGGTCGTTTACCTGTAATAACTGCTTTAAGCGGTCTTGACGAGGAAGCGTTGGTTCGTATTCTTACTGAGCCCAAGAATTCTCTTATGAAGCAGTATCAGAAGCTTTTTGCTTTTGATAATGTTCTTCTTGAGTTTGAGGATAACGCTTTAAAGGCTGTTGCCGGTAAAGCCATAGAAGCTCAGACTGGTGCAAGAGGACTCAGAGGAATTATGGAAGGTGTTCTGACTCAGCTTATGTTTGAGGTTCCTTCTGATGATACTATCGAGAAAATCGTTATTACAGAAGAAACTGTTAAAGATGGGGCAGAGCCAAAAATTATAAAAAATTCAAGGAAGACGTCGGTAGAGTCGGCTTCCTGATTTAAGCGAGGCTGTGCGTATTTTTATGCACAGCCAAGCTCTTTTGAGGTTAATTATGGATAACTTAGAAAATATGATTATTGATATACCTGTACTACCTTTAAGAGGCATTGTTGTTTTTCCTAAAATGATGCTTCATTTTGATGTTGTCAGGAAAAAGTCAATAGCTGCAATAAACCGAGCAATGACAGGTGACCAGCTTGTTTTTGCAGTTGCTCAGGAGGATGCTTCTAAAAGCACGGTTGTAGCTTCTGACCTTTATCAGGTTGGTACAGTTTCCAAAGTGGTTCAGATGGTAAAACAGCCTGACGGCTCATTAAGAGTTGTTTTAGAGGGTCTTTATCGTGCTGAAATTAAATATATATCCGAGGGCAGAAGCGGATTTTTAGCAGACATTGAAAAAGTTGTGGAGTCCACACCCGAAAATTCTCTTAACGAGCTTGCTTTGGTTCGTTCCCTTAAATCTTCCTTTGAAAAATATGTGAAGCTTAATCCTAAGCTTCCTGCAGACATAATGTTTAAAATCGGCCTTTCCGAAAATGCAGGCGAACTTTCTGATTTTGTTGCAAGCAATATTGTTCTTGATTACAGAAAGAAGCAGTGCATTCTTGAAGCTTTGGCCACCGATTTGAGAATAGAAACTCTCATTGAGCTTGTTAACGATGAGCTGGTTATTCTTGAAATTGAAAAAGATATTAACGAGCGTACACGTTCAAATATTGACAGAAACCAGCGTGATATGTACTTAAGAGAAGAGCTTAGAGCTATCCGTGAGGAATTAGGCGATTTCGAAGATCCTGAAGCAGAGTCTGATGATATCAGGGAAAAAATCAAAGCTCTGAATCTTAAAGAAGATGTAGAGGAGCTTCTTCTTAAAGAATGCGCTAAAATGGAGAGGATGCCCTTTGGCTCTCAGGAAGCGGCACTTATTAAAACTTATCTAGATACCTGCCTTGAGCTTCCTTGGAATACATATACCGAAGAGAATATTGACCTCAACGCGGTGAGAACATCTTTGGATAAGAATCACTACGGACTTACAAAGGTTAAGGAGAGAATTGTAGAATCTCTTGCTATCCGCAAATTAAATCCCGACAGCAAAGGAAATATTATTTGTCTTGTCGGCCCTCCCGGTGTTGGTAAAACTTCAATTGCTGTGTCTGTTGGTGAGGCTATCGGCAGAAATGTTGCAAGAATTTCCCTTGGTGGTGTTAAGGATGAGGCTGAAATCAGAGGCCACAGACGTACTTATCTTGCATCAATGCCCGGTAGAATAATCGCAGGTATCAAAAGAGCAAAAAGCTCCAATCCTTTGCTTGTACTTGACGAGATAGATAAGCTTTCCAATGATTATAAAGGCGACCCTACATCAGCACTTCTTGAGGTTCTTGATTCTGAGCAGAATTTTGAATTCCATGACCATTATCTTGATATTCCATATGATTTATCCAAGGTTATGTTTATAACAACTGCTAATGATATCCACGCTATTCCTGAGCCTTTAAAGGATAGAATGGATGTTATTGAGCTTTCTTCTTACACAAGAGAAGAAAAGTTCAATATCGCAAAGAAGCATCTTATTAAAAAGCAGATGATTGAAAACGGACTTTGTACTAAAACCTTCAGAATTACTGATTCTGCCATTTATACCTTGATCGACTCTTACACAAAAGAAGCAGGAGTTCGTTCCTTAGAGCGAATTATAGCAAGCGTGATGCGTAAATCTGCTGTTAAGCTGGTTGATGGTGACGACAAAATCAAAGTTGATAAAAAAGACCTTGAAAGTCTTTTAGGACCTAAGAAATATCAGTTTGATTTAATCGAGAAAAAGGATTTGGTCGGTGTGGTCAACGGCCTTGCCTGGACAAGCGTCGGTGGTGAGCTTCTTCCTGTAGAAATTGCCGTTAATGACGGTACAGGAAAAATTGAGCTTACAGGTTCTTTAGGCGATGTCATGAAAGAATCTGCACGTACTGCCATTACATGCATACGTTCTATGGCTAAAGAAAAGGGTATAGATGCAGATTTTTATAAAAATAAAGATATCCACATTCACGCTCCTGAGGGTGCTGTGCCTAAGGACGGCCCTTCCGCAGGTGTAACAATGGCAACTGCTCTTTATTCTGCACTAACTGGTAAAGCGGTTAAACAAAATATAGCGATGACAGGTGAGATTACTCTCAGAGGCAGAGTTCTTCCTATAGGTGGTCTTAAAGAGAAATCTATGGCAGCCTATAAAGCAGGGGTAAAGACAGTTATAATTCCTGTAAAGAATTTACCTGACATTGCAGAAATTGATGATGTTGTAAAAGCAAATGTTGAGTTTGTCCCGGTGCAGACTATTGAAGAAGTTTTAAATATAGCTGTTGCTACAGATAAAGAAGCTGAGAAACCTGTTCGCAAAAAGGCTTCCGGTTCAACACGTGCTGTTAAATCTACTGTTGTACGTGCAAAATCATAATTAAGGTGATTTTATGAATATTAATAATGCAAAATTCACTATGGCTTGCGGAACAGCCAAACAGCTTCCGAAATCTGATTTGCCCGAAGTTGTTTTTTCTGGCAGGTCAAATGTTGGCAAATCTTCACTTATTAATAAAATTGTTAACCGCAAAGCTATGGCAAGGGTAAGTGCTACTCCCGGTAAAACTGCTACAATCAACTTTTTCAACGTGGATACTTTTAATCTTGTAGACCTTCCCGGCTATGGTTACGCAAAGGTTTCTCACGCAGAAAAGCAGCGTTGGGCTGATTTGATGGAGGGTTACTTTGCTGATAACCGAAATTTTGCATTAATAATTCAGATTTGCGATATGCGTCACAAGCCCACTCAGGCAGATATTGATATGATCAACTTTCTTATTGATGCAGATTTGCCTATGATTATTGTTCTTACAAAAAAGGACAAGCTTAATAAAACTGACCAAGCTAAACAGCTTGCACTTTATAATGAAATATTAAATGGCGAAACTGAGCTTTTCCCGTTCTCTGCTTTAAGCGGTGAAGGTACTGAAGAAATCAGGGAAGCTATAGAAAGATATGTAGAGGAGGCATCGAACAATGCTGACTAAAGGTTTGAAGATAGGGGAGAACGGTCATCTTTTTATAGAGGACTGCGATGCTGTAGAGCTTGCTAAGGAATACGGCACCCCTTTGTATGTAATGAATGAGTCATTGATAAGAGATAACTGCAAAAGATATAAAAACTTTTTTGCAGATAATTTTTCCACAGCAAGCTTTCCTTGTTATGCAAGTAAGGCTCTTTCATGTCTTGAAATTTACAGGATTATGAAAGAAGAGGGGATGGGTGTTGATGTTGTGTCGGGTGGCGAGCTTTATACAGCTTTAAACGCCGGTTTCCCTGCAGAAAGAATCTTCTTTCACGGCAACAATAAAACTGAGCAGGAGCTCAGAATGGCTATTAAATACGGCGTAGGCAGAATTATCGTGGATAATCTTACTGAACTTGAAGTTCTTAATGAGCTTGCATCTGAAATGAATGCAAATGTAAACATCGGCTTCAGAATCAAGCCCGGTATTGATGCGCATACACACGATTATATCAGAACGGGCCAGATAGACTCTAAGTTCGGTTTTGCACTTGAAAACGGCGAAGCTAAAGAAGCTGTAAAACTTGCTCTCGATTGTTCAAACATTACTCTTTGTCAGGTGCATTGCCATATAGGTTCTCAGATTTTTGACACAGAGCCTTTTGCAGATGCCGTTAAGGTTATGCTTGGTTTTATTGCCGAAATAAATACTGAGTTAGATTATCTTATTAAAGAGCTCAATTTAGGCGGTGGTTTGGGTGCAAAGTATACAGATGCAGATTCACCTCTTGAAATTGAGGATTATCTTGCACCTGTTGCAGATGCGTTTCACACTGCTTGTGCTGAGCTTAATATTCCTGAGCCTTCTTTCCACATTGAGCCGGGTAGATCAATAGTTGGTGAGTCGGGTACAACTCTTTATACAATCGGTAACGTTAAAGAAATCAAGGATATAAGAACCTACGTTTCTGTAGACGGGGGTATGTGTGATAATATCCGATACGCTCTTTATAAGGCAGAGTATACTGTTCTTAATGCTTCTAAGTCTGTTGGCGAAACCCTCAAGAATGTTACAATAGCAGGTAAATGTTGCGAAAGCGGTGACCTTCTAAAAGAAGGCGTAGAGCTTACAGACCCCAAAAGGGGAGACGTACTGGCTGTGCTTACCACAGGTGCCTATAACTATTCTATGGCATCTAATTATAACAGAATCTTAAGACCTGCAATAGTAATGGTTAAAAACGGCAGGTCAAGGGTAGTGGTTCAGCGTGAATCCTACGCCGACCTTCTTAATAACGATATTTAACTAAAAAGCGTACTGCTGATAATGCAGTACGCTTTTGTTGTATCTGTCGGTATTTATTCTTTTGATTCTTTATACTTAAAGTTAGCTAATGGGTTTTTGTTAGATGCTTTTTTAAGCTGTTCGGAGCTTATGTGAGTATATATCTGAGTTGTACCTAAGTTCTCGTGTCCTAATACATCTTTCAGTACTCGTATATCAACTTCACCGTGTTGATACATCAGCGTTGCGGCAGTATGCCTCAGCTTATGGCAGGAATAACCTTGAGAGTCTAATCCGATTTTTTCTAAATATTTTTGTACCATTTTCTGCACGGACTCCCTGCTTAATCTTTTGTGGTGACTGCTTATGAACAGGGCATCTCGGTCTTTAAGGTTGTCATTAGGTCTTATTTTTCGCCACTCATTAAGGGCAGAAATACAGGCTTCATTAAGATATACAATGCGCTCTTTATTGCCTTTACCGGTAACAACCATAGTGTTGTCACTTCGGATGCTGTTTATATTAAGTGAAACAAGCTCCGCTAAACGTAAACCACAGTTAAGAAACAGCGTTAGAATGCAGTAGTCACGTTCCTTAAATTTTCCGTTTACTGCATTAAGGAGTTCTATGGATTGCTCTAAAGTTAGATATTTTGGCAATGATTTTTTGCTCTTCGGAATTTCAAGCTCGCTCATAGGGTCGGAGTCGAGGTAATGTTTTTTAACGGTCAGATAATTGAAAAACTGTTTTAAAGCTGAGCATTTACGAGCACGGCTGATTGCAGAGTTGCTACGAACGCGTGAAAGATAATTCATAAATTCGTAAGCATCCATCAGAGTAACAGTTTTAATAATATTTAAATCAATGTCTAAAATATCAATTTCTTCAAAGGGAGCAGCAGTAAGTTTACGTTTGGTTTTTAGAAATCTAAAAAAAGTTCGTAAGTCTAAAAAATATTCATCTACAGTTTTTTCGGAACGTCCTTTGATGGTTTGTAAGTAAAATAAATACTCTTTAATAATAAAGGGTGCCTCGTCTGCGAAATTAACTGCCAAATTAGATTCACCTCGCTTAATTTTTCTTATTATAACACATCGAGGGAAGTGTATAATTCCTTTTAAGAAAATTACACAAAATGAATATTTTGTGTAATTTAGGG
>JAZTWD010000069.1:0-35894 GCA_045635685.1 Ruminococcus sp. | reverse complement strand
GGTACCCGCAGGTACAGGTATGCGTCGCTACACCGACGTTGAGCTCGAAGAAAACTTCATTCCTCAGGCTCCCACAGCTCCCGTTGAATAATAAAAAATTCGGACACAGTTTCATACTGTGTCCGTTTTTTTGTGGGTTAGCCACCGTTAGCCATGGTAGGCATTTCCGCTTTTGGAAAGATCGATGTAACTGTTAACTTTCATTAACAGCGGGATTAGGGGAAGTGATTGATATGATATTAAATAAACTTTATCTACCCGCCGTAAATTAAAGTTTGCCTCTGAACTAAACCTTTCTAAAGGCGGATTGCCTATGTGGCAAACGGCAAAAAAACCCCGTGGTATAAAAACCACGGGGATTATCTAATGTTTTGAATTAATCAGCAAGCCTTTTTCTTAAGAGCAATTACTGCTACGCCTAACATCATAACAACTGCACCTGCAACGAAGAACACAGGAGTGATGTCGCCTGTTGTGGGGGACTTGTCGTCGTCAGGAGTTGTGTAGGGAGGCTTTGACTCAGGCTCAGTTACAGGATCAGAAGAGTCTGCATCTATAAAGTAAGCGTAAGCACGGATGTTTGTATCGCCTTTGGGAAGAATTACGATAGTGGAGCTTGTGAGTGAACCCTCAACAATATCAAACTCGCCTGTAATGAACTCCCAATGAGAGAACTTGAAGCCGTCATTTGTGCTTGCAATAAGAGTAACAGTGCCGTCAGAACCAACAATGTACTCAACAGGATCATCAATGCCGGGTGTGGCGGTACCGCCTTCTTCAGGCACAGCAACAGCATCGATAATGATTTTTGTGTCAACAACAGAGGCGGTAGGGCTGATTTCTGCAGAAACAGAAACAATGCCGCAAACCATAAGAAGAACTGCGATTAATAAAGATATAGCCTTTTTCATTTATATATTCCTCCTAAGTAAAATTACCGAATATAACTAAAATAAGTATATCATCCGAAGTCCTAATTGTAAAGGCTTTTTTTGAAGAATAATCGATTTGGTAAATCTGACTAAGTCAAAGTGTCGGCTTTTGTGCAATCAAACGTAATGCGAATTAAGGGGGGGATATCCTTTATTTGCTTTATGGCCATAACAATAAAAAACGCCACGGCAAAAGTGCTAATTTTATCCTGTAGCTTTTGTGGTAGTATCCAAACTTAGTGGATTTTGACTAAAACTTCTTATAAACAGTTGAAAAATTCGGTAGCAAATGTTACAATTTCGTAGTAAAATAATTGCCAAAGTATGTGCTTGTTTTGCGGTATGCATCAAATTCATTCTTTATCGCAAAACACTGCGGTGGTCAGACGACAGGGCTTTTTGGCCAAAGTACAAAAAACCTTTGGAATTACGGTTTACGGTTAAAATCATTAAAAAATTTTTTAATAGGAGGAATTTTAATGAGTACAACTAAACGTATCACAAAACGTTTAATAGCTGTGATACTTACAGTTTTGATGCTTATGTCTATGGTTACCATAGGTATGACATCAGCTTCCGCAGCTTACGTTGATATTGCTCAGACAGGAGCAAGTGTTCCCGATAAGCTTTATTTAGTGCCTAACTCTAACTGGACTAAAGATGGAGCACGTTTTGCTGCATATTTCTTTGGTAACGGTGAAAATTGGGCTAGTATGACAAAAGTTGCTGGCGAATCAAATCTTTATGAGGTAGCTGTACCTGCTGGTTATCCCAGTGTTATTTTCTGTCGTATGAATCCATCTGCAACAGCCAATAACTGGAATAACAAGTGGAACCAGTCCGGTGACTTGACAATCCCTACTAATGGTAATAACAAGTTTACAGTAGCTAACGGTTCATGGGATGGTGCAACAACATCTTGGAGTAAATATACTCCCCCTGCAACTGTTCCTGCTGCACCCACAAATGTAGCTGTTACAGTTACAGACGTACAGGGTTCCGGTACAGTAGAAGCTCCTTATATTGTAGAAGCTGAATCTAAAGTAACCCTTAACATTTCCGGTGATAAGGGTGGTGCTACAGGTATTGGTTATTCTCTTAATGGTGATACTAAGACAAAGGCAACCACAGTTGAAGTAGATGCTCCTGTAGCAGGCGAAACTATTACTTATACTGTAGATGTTTACACATATAACGTAGGCTCAGACACAAAGTGGTCTGCAACCTCCGTTCCAGTTCCAGTAAGCATACGTGCTGAAGCAGAAATAGAAGAAGTATTCTACGGCACAGAGTTTGCTATCGACTGGGCAGTGGTAGACGGTCTTTACGCTTATGCAGGCGATGCTACTGCAATTACTGAAGAAGCCCAGCCTGACACAGAGGCTTGGCAGCGTTGGTTAGAGAAAACTACAGGCAACCGCGTGTTTTATCTTCCTGCTTCAGCTAATGCAGAAAAGGTAGCTATTTTCAACGCATACGACCATACCGTTCAGGTTGGCGATACTCCCATTTCTGCAGGTTACTATGAAATTGTTGATTATGTAGAAGGTACTACATACACAACAATTGGTGCTGATGACCAGACTCTTACAATCTACAACACAGACGCAGAGGCTTCCCTCTTTATCAATACTGATAAAGAAAAGGGTTCTGTAGTTGATGATGTTAAAACTGTGGTTGAAGGTGAATTTGAAGAAGACGGCGTTACCCCCTTAAAGGAAAAGAAAGAAACAAAGCTTTCCGACCTTACAGGTCAGATTTGGTATGAATATCTTGTAGCCGGCTCAACAAAGAACCGCGAAGGTAAGAAGCTTGGCGGTGCCGTAGCTGTTGATGACGGCGTTGTTGTTAACCAGGTTAAGAAGATTAAGGGCCGTGGTAACACGACTTGGAACGAAACTAAGAAGCCCTTTAACATTACCTTTGCAGACCCGATTGCTATCGATGGTATGGATGAGTATACCAAGTGGTCACTCCTTGCAAATGCTAAGGACGACTCTCTTATGAGAAACCGTCTTGTTTACGATATAGCAAACGAAGTTAACATGAAATATGCTTGTGACTCTCGTTTTGTAGATTTCTTCGTAGACGGTAGATATATGGGTTCTTATCTGCTCACTCAGAAGATTGAAATGGAACCCGGTTCTGTTATGGGCGACCTTAACGAGCCTATCGTAGAAGTTGATAAAGAGGGCGATGTAGTTCCCACAGAAAACTTCGACTTCGTTCTTGAGCTTGACACAGCGGCAAATGCTGCAAACGCAGGGGACGAAACATTTGAGACAGACTGCAAGCAGGTTATGACTTATAAGATTCCTGAAGAGCCTACAGACGAGCAGGTTGCTTTTATTAAGGCTAAGTATCAGGCGGTTGAAGATGCTCTTTACGGCACTGAAACAGAAGAGCCTTCTCTCGAAAAGCTTGCAGAGCTTGTTGACATCAACGATTTTGCAAGAGCATATCTTATCAACGAATTAGCTAAAAACATCGATTCTGGTGTTACAAGCTGTTACTTTGTTTACAACAGTGACGAAGGCAAGTTCTTTACATCTCCTGTTTGGGACTATGACAATGCTGTTGGTAACATGAAAGAGAGCGTTGAGAGATTAGATTCTAACGACAAAATCCTTAGCCTTATCAATACAAATGGTTGGTATGCTAAAGAACTTATGCACTTTGACTCAAGCTTCGAGGGTGACAGAAGTGTATTCTCTCAAGCTTGTTATATGACATCCACAACAGCTGACGGCAAAACATTTGCAGATATCGTTGCCGAAATCTGGGCAACAGACTTTGCTGATATCGATGATATCCTTGCAGGTGATGCAACAGCTGAAAAAGGCAGACTTAAGTCTATTGCAGGCTATAAGGCTCTCCTTGCTAAGTCCGGCCAGTGGAACTATGAGAAGTCTTGGAAGGCTGACAATGGTTGGACACTTAATCATGATTGGACAGCTGACCATAGCGTTCTTAACATGTATGATTATGATGCTGAGTCTAATACATACACAGTTGCAAAGACTAACTACGACGAAGATAAAGCAGCTGATATGAACCAGTTCGTTGGTGACTGGCTTATTTCCAGAATTAACTGGATTGATGCTCAGTATAATGATGCAAAGCTCGCAGAAGTACCCGTTGCTCCCGAAGGCTACGTTACAGTATACTTCCAGAACAACTGGATGTGGTCAGACGTTAAGGTTTATGCTTACATAGGCAGTAGTCCCGCTGCAGGCTATACATGGCCCGGCAAAGCAATGACATTATTCGAGAATGATGGCGATTATGACATTTATTATGCTATCGTTCCTGACGGAACAAACGTAATCTTTACCGGAATCAAGGATGACGGTTCAGGTGCTCTTGACCAGTCTCCCGATAATGTAGCTGCTGTAGACGGCAGATGCTACTATATGAAGTGGGAAAATGATTCTAATAAGGTTGGCTATGAAAACATCGAAACAATGCTTCCTGATGCATTACCTGAAGCTCCCATAGTTATCAAGAAGGTTCCTGTTTTCCTCGACGCAACAGAGTGGGTAGTAGAGGGCGAAACAGCTACTTACACAGTTCAGTATTTAGTAGGCGATGACGCTATTGCTCCTGCAGCAGAAGGCGATAACATCGTAGAAATGACACTTGTAGAAGGCGAAACATCACTCTACACAGCTGAAATTCCCGAAAATACTACACACGTTGTATTTACTAAGAATGTTGTTGGCGATGGTGCATCAGTTGCAACAACTGGTCCCATCGACATCAATCCTGATTCTAATACTTACGTAATCACAGGTACAACAACAGATGAAACAACAGGTGAAGTTATAGTAACCGGCGAATGGTATGTTGAAGAGCCTTTCACATCAAAGACAACTTATGTTATTAACTCTGCTAAGTGGGACAAGCTTGTAGCTCACACTTGGACAGAGGGCGGTGCAGGCACAACATGGCCCGGCACCGAAATGACTAAGACAGAAGATAAGGTTAACGGCTTCGACGTTTACTCTATTACTGTTAATGTTGATTACGAGAGTATAATCTTCAATAACAATAACAACGGTAAGCAGACAGATAACCTTACCTTCATGGCTGACCAGTACTATGACCTTAAGACAGGCACATGGTACGCAAGTCTTGATGATGTTCCTGCTATTGATCCTCTTTCAACTGACAGATACATTCTTGGTGACTTCAATGAATGGAACACATTGTCTCACGAATTCAAGCTCAACGCTGAGGGCGAAAAGGTTGGTTATATTTCTATCGACCTCAAAGCTAACACAACTTACGAGTTCAAGGTTATCCGTGAGGGTGCTTGGACAAGTTATAAGGGCACTATCACAGGCAATGCAGAAGGTTTACAGTTTAGTAGCTCAGTTAGTGACAACGCTAAGCTTACAACAACTGTAGCCGGCAAATATGTATTTGCATTTGGTCTGAATGATTCTAAGCTTTCCGTAACATATCCCGAGACTAAGACAGTTTACTTTGATCCTGCAACATTCGGCGGCGTTACAGCTGATACAGTTATCACAGCTAACGGCACAAAGATGACTCGTCTCGACGATGGCAAATATACAGCAGTAGTTGCAGATGACTATGACATCACATTTGGCTGGCAGATAACAGATGAAGAAGGCGTGCCTGCACTGTACACAGTATTCGCAGGTAAAGACGCTGAAAACAACCTCTACACCTTAACAGGCGAAGCAGAGGGTAACTTCACAGGCGAGTGGGGCGTTTATGTAGCTCCCGTTGAGCCTGAAATGGAAACAATCTACCTCGATCTCAACAACGTATTAACAATTGTTGACGGAGAAACTCTTAAAGTTAATGGCGTTGATATGGCATACGACGGTACTTACTATTATGCTGAAATCGAAGTAGCAGATGCAATTATCTTTGAGCACGTTATATCAGATGATAATTCAACAGCTTATACTGCTGCTGAAAGAGATGCAGAAGGTCAGAATCTCTACACATTTACAGAGATTAATCCTGACGAAAATGGCAATCCCGTTGCAACAGGTACTTGGTCTGTTTACGGCGAAGAGCCTCCCTTCGAGCCTTACACAGTTTACTTCATTAACGGCGGTAACTGGGCAGAAGTTTATGTATACGCATGGAACGAAGGCGCTGACGGCTTTACATGGCCCGGTGAGGCAATGACAAAGGTTGAAGACGTAACAGTTAACGGCTTTGACGTATATTCCTACACATTCGAAGATGAATATGCAAGTGTTATCTTTAATAACAACAATAATGGCATCCAGTCAGATGACTTAGAGATGGTTAAGGGTCAGTATTATGACCTCAGAAGCAAGGCATGGTACGCTTCTATTTCAGAAGTACCCCCAGTTGATCCTCTCTCAACTGACAGATTTATCGTTGGTGATTGGGATGAATGGAACGCTACAGCTTACGAGTTCAGACTCAATGCTGAGGGTGAAGAGTACGGCTACGTTACTTTAGACCTCGAAGCTAACACAACTTACGAGTTCAAGGTTCTCCGTCAGGGTGCTTGGGCATCTAATACAACTGCTATCACAGGCACTGTAGAAGGCCTTACATTCAGCTCAAGCAATAAAGATAATGCAAAGATTACAACAACCGTAGCAGGTACATATGTATTCTCCTTCGGTCTGAATGATTCTAAGCTTTCTGTAGAGTATCCCGCAACTCAGACAATCTACCTCGATGTTGCAGATTTCTGGACAGTAGGCGAGAATAATGCTCCCACAGTTGATGACACAGTTATGACACTTGTTAAGGATACAACTTACAAGGCAGAAATTCCCGCAGATGCTACAGATATTACTTTCGCACTGGCAACAACAGTTACAGGCGAAGATGACAGCACATCTACATCTATTATCAAGATTGATACAACAATCGAAGCAGGCTGCGATATCTTTACACTTACAAGTGCAGAAGACGGTTTCTGGGCAGTTTACTCTGAAGAAGGTCTCCTTCCCACAGTTGTAACAGTATACCTCGTAAACTCCAATAACTGGGAAGCAGTAAATGCTTATGCTTGGGAAGGCGAAGAGATCCCCGTAGCATTCCCCGGCACAGCAATGGATATTACAGAAGAGAAAGTTGATGGCTACGATGTTTACGCACTTTCCTTCAATTCCAAGTACACAAACATTGCATTCAATGATGGTACCGATACTAATAAGACAGATGACCTGAAGGTTGCTGACGGTAAGTATTACGACCTTATGACTAAGGCATGGTATGAGAATGCAGAAGATATTACTTATGACATCGTTCTTCTTATTAACGGTGCTGAGTATACTTTCACACCCAATGAAGATGGCTATAGCTACATCGAGCTCGAGCTCGCAGCTTCTGAAACTCCTTATGAGTTCCAGATTAGCCGTATGGGTACAGTAGTAAATGCAAAGACAGATGAAACTATCACTTCCACAGACTTTACTGCAACAACTAACAACATTACCTTCAGCAGAAGTGCTACAGAGAAGGCAACAATTGCAGTAACAGAGGAAACAGCAGGTACATTCACATTTGTTTACTACGATTCTAAGCTTGCTATCAACTATCCCGGCTCAGAAGAAATCGTTAAGCCTGATATGCCCGTAGTTGATACAACAGTTAAGCTCGCTGGTGACTTTACAGATCCCGCATGGGGCGAAGGTGCTATCGAGTTCACACTCGTTGAAGGCAGCGAAACAGTTTACACATTAGAGAAGTACTTCGCAGCAGGCACATACGAGTTCAAGCTTATTGAATTCGGTACATGGCTTGGCAATAAGGGTCAGATCAATAACGAAATGACTGAGGAAACCGGCTGGACATTCAAAAACAGCGTTAACGACAACTGTACTCTTATTACAACAGGCGGTACATATACATTCACATTCGATTCTGAGACAGATAAGCTCCTTATCACAGCAGTTCTTGATGAGATTCCTCCTGTAGAGTACAATGTTACATTACTCAACGAAGGCAACTTTACATTCGATGGTGCTGAAACTGCAACTGAGGGCGAGGATTACGCATTCACAGTAACACCTGCTGAAGGTTACGTTATTGCAGCTGTAATCTATGATATGACAGCTCTTGAAGCAGTTGACGGTGTTTACACAATCGAAGATGTTGATGGCGACATTAACCTTTACATTGTAACAGCCGAAGAGAGCAGAGTTGAGGAGAAGCCTCCCACATCTGTATTCACAGTAACATTCCTTAAGAAGGACGGTTCTATTGATAATATTCGCAAGACATATCTTGGTGAAGAAGTTGCAATTTATACAGCTCCTTACATCGAGGGTTATGTATTCGAAGGCTGGGATCCTGCTCCTGTAATCTCTAAGGAAGAAAATGGCGTTCAGTACATGATTGTTGATAAGGACTATGTATTTAAGCCTATCTACACCGAAGATACTAACGATCTTCCCGTTATTACTCCTCCCACAGAGCCTACAACTCCCGTAGTTCCCGAGGTTAAGACATGGACAGTTATCTTTGTTGACGAAGACAACAACTACATTGGCTATACTAAGGTAGAAGACGGTAAGGCAGCAACTGCTCCCGAAGCACCCGCAAAGGCTGGCTACGAGTTTATAGGCTGGAAGGGCGACTTCTCAGCAGTAACTGAGGATTTAATCATCGTTGCAGATTACGAGAAGAAGGCTTCTGATACACCTGTAACTCCTGTAACAACAGGAAAACTTCAGATTGAAGTAGCTGGTGGTACAGGCTTTACAATTAATGGCAGACCTCAGGGTACATCATATTACAATACAAAGATGGACATCGGTACAGCAGTAACTGTAGTAGCCTCAACAACAAATGGTAACACATTTATCGGATGGGTAAATGTAGCAAATAACCAGATTGTTTCTACAAGTGAAACTTATACATTCAATACAACAGGTAATGACTTTGTAAAGGCAATGTATCAGACAGATGTAACAGGTGCAAATCTTGTAGTATTTAAGAATGATAAGTCTAACCAGATCAGAGAGATGCAGTACTACGCATACGGCGATACAATCGTATTCCCCAATAATCCTTCACAGGTAGGTTGGGACTTTACAGGTTGGGATCACACTGAAGCACAGATTCAAACTAAGCTCCAGGCAGGTCAGGATGTAACAGTGCTTGCAAAGTGGACATTAGCA
Source organism: Ruminococcus sp. (assembly GCA_045635685.1). Classification (GTDB taxonomy): domain Bacteria; phylum Bacillota; class Clostridia; order Oscillospirales; family Acutalibacteraceae; genus Ruminococcoides. Next base: position 26,812 of record JAZTWD010000069.1, on the reverse strand, counting down.
CCTATGTATGTAGACATTACAGTAGTAAACGGTACAGCACCTAACGGAAATGGCGAGTACGGATATAATGTACAGTTAACCATTACAGCAGATGCAGCACCCGACGGACAGAAGTTTGCGTATTGGGTAGACCAGGATGGTAATGTAAGAAGCTATGTATCTAAGTACACATTCTTCCCCATGACAGACATGACACTTACAGCAGTATATGTAGATGAGGATGCAACTATCGATTACAATGTATTAGTATATATAGATAATATTGATACAATAACAACAGACGGTAAGAATGTATTCTCATATAGCTGGAATGTACCTGTGACACAAACAGCAGGCACAGAGAATGCACTGACATACGTAGGCTCAGGTGTTTTAGCAATCGATGAAGATTACTATTATGACGGAGCACTTGTAGTAGGTACAACAGCACCCAACAGCTACCAGAGAACTCCTGATTCCGCTCATTCAACAGCAGTAAACAGCTTCAGCTGGACTAAGTCAAACGTAGCAGTAGGCGATACATGGGTAGCAAGAGCATATGTACAGTATAAGATTGCTGGCGACAACACAGTGCATACTGCATACTCTGACATCGTAACAGCTACTAAGTAATTTGTGATTAAAATTATATAATTTATTGTAATTGTTTGATGATCAAAAACATCGGTGGAATAATTTCCACCGATGTTCCCTTTTTTAGTGTATAGAAATATTAATTAAATACTTGACAGAAATAGTATGATGTGATAAACTCATTTGTGAAGTAGTGTATAGGAGGTGAATTTGAAATGAAATACACAACTCCCGAGATGAAAATCGTAAGATTCGAGACAGAGGAAGTTATCGTTGCTTCTGCTGGTGAGCCTGTAGTTACAGATCCTATCACAGGCGGCGGTTCTGAAGACTAATTCAATTGAATTATGATTTAGGCAAATACACTGGCGACACTTTAGTCGCCAGTGCCTTTTTTTAATCGGTTGAAAAAGATAGTTATTATGTAATTGTTTTCTCAAAAGGGATTGATATAAATGAATAACAATAGTTTTAAGATGCTCATACGCCCTGCATATTTTGCCCCGATTTTATCTGAGTTTAGAGATAAAAAGCCGGTACATTCAATAGCATACGGAAAATGTAATTACAGGTGTGCATTTTGTTTATTTGGTAAATGGGCAGTTGATTTATATCCTGAGTTCACATTAGAAACCTTTGAGCAAAGGGTGTGGGAATTACTGCGATACAGTAAAAATTTCAAATTTACAGGTGGAGAGCCAACTTTAAATCCCTATTTACCCGAGCTTCTTAAAATTGTAAAGATTTATGGAGCACAAGTGTATCTTGATACAAATGGTTCAAGACCACATAAGATTAAAACGTTAATTGATGAAGGCCTAATTGATATATTAGGTATTTCTCTGAAAGGACTGTCCGGTGACGAAGCCGCAGAGACCGCACGTATTACAAATAAGAAACTGTGTTGGGATAATGTTTTTGAGTCAATCAAAATCGGTTCTCAGGCAGAAAATATAAAAGTAATTTTAACATATGTTGCTTGTGACGGACATTTTAATGATAACTCATTAGATGAGCTTGCAGAGAGTCTTAAGGAATATACTGATGTTACTTTAAAAATAAACAATTGTTATCACGAAGAGTATAACGATGGTCAACGCAAAGGCTTGGATAAATCTGAAATATATTCTATGGTAGAGCGTTTTGTTGAGCGACACCCCGAGTTTAAAGGCAGAACAGTACTTTTTAGAGACCACGATTCTTGTATAGACCAAGCAAAAATTGCATTATTTTAGTAAAACAAAAAGCGTAGAGCGAAATGCTCTACGCTTGATTTGTTTTAACAATGTTCTTTAAAATCAGCCTACGAAGTAAACGTCCATTTCCTTCTCTACGCCGTCAGCTACGAAGTAAGCCTTGCTCTCTTCGGGCTTGAGGTAGATAGCGATGTTCTTAGCTGTTTCGCCGTTTGCCTTCTGAACGTTAGCAATAACCTCGTCGATAGAAACCTGAGCACCTGCGAACTCTACGAAAACCTCAACCTTAGCAGCAGCCTTCTTTGTAGTTGCCTTCTTAGTTGTTGTCTTCTTAGCGGGAGCCTTCTTAGCCTCAGCTTTAACCTCTACAGCCTTTGTTTCAACTGCCTTAGTCTCAGCTTTCTTTGTTGTTGCCTTCTTAGCAGGAGCCTTAACCTCAGCCTCTGCCTTTGCTGTTGTCTTCTTTGTCTCTGTCTTTGCAGCCTCTGTTTTTGCTGCTGTCTTCTTAGTTGCCATAATAAAATATCCTTTCTATACTTTAGGTAATTCGCGTTTATATCTTAAAGAGGTTTTTCCTCTATAGGGTATTATATATATCTGAAAATTCATTGTCAAAGGTGTTTGCGGATTTTCTACTTTTACGATAAAAAAACCGAGCATAAATGCGGTTATATGGTCATACCGAACATAAAAAATGTAGGAATTTTGTATATTTTACAAGGGATTTTGTTGGTTTAGCCATAATATAACCTGTGTTATTGGTGTATTATTACAAAATAAGGATGTTAAAAATCTACCTGCTTCTTATTGTTGCAAAAAATAGCGAAAATTGGTATACTTGTTATATATGTATTCGGGGTGATTTTATGGCTAAGGGACCTAATCAAAAGCTTAAGCTTTTAGTGCTTAAGGATATACTTATGAAGCACACCGACGAGTTCCACGGGCTGACTACAAACGAGATTATAGAAAAGCTTGAGGGTGCAGGTATTTCGGCTGAAAGAAAGAGCATTTACGACGATTTGAGAATGCTTGAAAATTACGGACTGGACGTTTGCTCAACCCGAGATAAAACCACAAGATACTACATAGGAAGCAGGGATTTTGAGCTTCCTGAGCTTAAGCTTTTGGTGGATGCTGTGCAAAGCTCGAAGTTTATTACGGAAAAGAAGTCCCGTGAGCTTATCAAAAAGGTGGGCTCTCTTGCCTCAAGTTATGATGCTTCCAAATTACAGAGGCAGGTTTATGTTTCTAACCGAGTTAAAACCCCAAACGAAAAAATTTACTACGCTGTTGATACAATTCATCAGGCGATTTCTGATAACAAGCAGATTACATTCAGCTACTATGAATGGGTGCTAAGCTCAGATAAGGGCGAAAAAATCGTAAAGCGTGCAAGGCGTGACGGCAGTATCTATAAAGTGTCGCCCTTTACTCTTGCTTGGGACGATGAAAATTATTATCTTATCGCCTTTGACTCCCAGAGTCAGAGCATCCGCCATTACCGAGTTGACAAAATGGAAAAGGTAAAGCTTACCGAAGAAAAATGTGAGGGCAAGGATGCCTTTAAGGGCTTTGATATGGCGGTTTATTCCAAAAGCGTTTTCGGTATGTTCGGCGGCGAAGTGACTGACGTTAAAATCAAGGTGAAAAACCACCTCGTAGGCGTGGTTGCCGATAGATTCGGTAAGGATGTTTTTGTAACTGCTGACGGAGAGGGCAACTTTGTTTTTTCGGCAAAGGTTGTGCTGAGCCCTCAGTTTTATGGCTGGCTTTTTGCTTTGGGTAACGAAGCAAAGATTATCTCGCCAAAAAGTGCTGTGGAGCAGTACAAGGCTTATATTGATAACGCAAGAGCGGTTTATGAGAGTTGAAAGTTTCGGTGGGATTATAGTTTTATATTTAAAACAAACCCGCCGTTGTTGATAGGTTACCTTTACGTTTAACCTATCCGTAGGCAAATTGCCATCTATGGGGCTACCCTGGGGTAATTGCCCTCCCGTGGATAACGGGTGTACGGATTTTTGGACAGGTTCTTCTTTATAATGAAAGTATCATATAAAGGAGGACGAAATTATGCTTAATTTTTGTATTTTTGTTTTTACTCTTTACGCCTTGGGATATATTGTGGGTTTGCTCATAAAAACCCCTTATACCAAGAGCAGAAGGAGAAGTAAACGCTGAAAGGGCGGTTTTTGTGAAGCTTATCTTGGCATCGGCATCTCCTCGCCGACAGGAGCTTATTGCTCTTATTTCGCAGAATGTAGTTTGTGCTCCCTCGGGTGTTGATGAGGTTATACCCGAGGATACCGAAGCTTTGGACATCCCCCTGTGCCTTGCTACGCAAAAGGCAGAGGCGGTGGCTGAAAAATTCCCCGACGAAATGGTAATCGGCTGCGATACAAGCGTAATTTTAGGAAGTGAAATTTTAGGTAAGCCTAAGGATAAGGCTGACGCCCGCAGGATGATTAACGCCTTAAGCGGTAAGGTACATCAGGTTGTTACGGGCTGTGCTCTTTTTTATAAAGGCAAAAGTGTGGGCTTTTCAAATGTTACCGAGGTTGAGTTTTTCGATTTAAGTGATGAGGAAATCGAAAATTATATAAATACCTCAGAGCCTTATGATAAGGCAGGCGGTTACGGAATCCAGGGCAAAGCCGGCCTTTTTGTAAAGGGCATTAAGGGTGATTATTTTAACGTTGTAGGCTTGCCTGTGGCTGAACTTTACCGTCAGATTAAGGCTTTTGCCGAGGGGGAGTTTTAAGATGGAGCATTTGTTTATTATTAATCCTGCGGCAGGAAAAGCCGACAAAAGCAAAGAGCTTATTGAGAAAATAAATAGCGCTAAAACCGAAGATAAGGTTACCGTAAAAATCACAAATAAGCCGGGTGAAGCTACAGATATAGTGAAAAAACACCTATCTGAGGCTGAGGACTTTGTAAGAGTTTACGCCTGCGGCGGCGACGGCACCGCAAATGAGGTTTTAAGAGGCGTAGTAGGCTTTGATAATTGTGCTTTGGGAGTTATTCCTATGGGTTCGGGCAATGATTTTGTCCGCTCTTTCGAAGGAAACACCAAGGACGATTTTATGAATATAGAAGCTATGATGAATGGTGACGTTACCGCCATTGATGTTATGGAGTGTCAGGGCAGATATTCTATGAATAATATGTCTGTAGGCTTTGATGCAGCTGTTGCCAAAAACGTGGATAAGTTCAAAAGGCTTCCTTTGGTTTCGGGCAGTCTTGCTTACAAAATCTCTATTGTTTATTGCCTTTTTACTAAGCGTAAGCACAGGTACAGAATGATTGCCGACGGCAAGGAATATGTAAGCAAGGATGATAAAACCTTGCTTGCAGTTGCAGGTAACGGCAAGTACTACGGAGGCGGAATTAAGGCTACTCCTTTAGCTCAGTTTAGCGACGGCAAAATAGAGTTTATGCATATAAAAACCATTTCACTTTTAAGGTTTATTTTTCTTGTGGGTACATATACAAGGGGCGAACATATTGATAACCCGAAGTTCCCTTTTGTAAAGCATACCAAATGCGAGAGCATAACCTTTGAAAGCGATGAGGACATTGACGTTGGCTTTGACGGCGAGATAATTTCTCTTAAAAATCCCACCATCAGAATTCTGCCCGGTGCAATAAGAATTGTTGTTCCGAAGGTTAAAGAAAAAGAATTTGCAACTGCATAAAATTATCCCCCGACGGATTTTCGTCGGGGGATTGGTGTTTTTATAGGGTTAAATAATTCCTGCAATGGTCTTCTGGATGTTTGTAGCGTCTTTGATGTTTATTCTTGAGTCAAGGTTAAAATCAGCGGCAAGGAGGTTAATCTCGGAAGCGGTAACCATTTTTGCAATGTACTTCTGAATTAATGTGGCGTCGCGGATATTGAGCTTGCCGTCACGGTTTACATCGCCACGCATAAACAGGTTACTGTCAGGCTCAGTTACAGGGGGAGTAGTGGGAACAGTTGTTTCTGCAGGTGTTGTGGGAATTGCAGGAACAGTGGGATTCTGAGGCTCTGTGGGAGTTGTGGGAACTTCTTTAAGCTTGTATCGGTAGCTCACTTCAGTTGCCTCTGTATCCTTTTGAGTCTGCCAGCCGCTTACCTTTGTAAAGTGGTAAAGGTCGGTGGCAACTTTGGGTTGATACTGAGAATTTTTGTACCAGTAATAGCTTCGGTTACCGTGGCTTCCGTGACTTCCGTCGCAGGTTGTGCTTGAGTTACAGTAAGCATCACCGCCGCCGCTCCACTTAAGGTGATAGTAGGTGTAGCGGCTGTCGTCGTAGTCGGTATTGGATGTGTGAACGTAAACCTTGTCTTTTGAAATGCTGTCGTAGTGAACATAAGAGCTTGTAGCGGCGAAGTTTGCGTTGTTGCCTGTGCCGCCGCCGCAGTAGTGGTAGTAATAGTAGTCAACCAAGGCTAAGGTGTCAGAGGTTTTAAGCTCGATGTTAGACCAGTAAGGCTCGCCTGAATTTACATATTCGGTTTTAACAAACTCACCTTTTGTAAAGTTTGCATCTGGAGCAGTTGCGGCAATTACGTCATAAGTGTTTTTATATTCGATTTCGTACTTGTCGATTGTAATATCATCGTAAAGCTTTTCGGAATATGTCCAGCCGTCAGCTCCTTCTGTGGGTTTATCTGCTACCTTAAAGGCAACAGTTTGGCTTTTTGCAGAGCTGTAGCCGTTGGTGGCTTCTGCATATGCTTCGTAGTAACCTGCAGGGAGCATTTCGTAGTGGGTTGTGTTTTTTATCTCAAGGGTTTTGTAAGGAGATACATTGCCCTTTTCACCTGTGTTGATTGTTAAGGTGTAGGTGTGTGCGTATTCATTTGCAGAGAAACTGAATTTTGTGTTGGTTTTGTAGTCACCAGGGGTAACCGTTACTTCGGCAGAGGTTACAGCGGGAATAGGAGTTATTTCAAAAAGCTGAGCCGCTGTGCCTGAGTAGGTATAGATGTTAACATTTGAATTTGAAACATTCAAAGCAAGGTTACACAGCTTCGGTTTAAAGGCATATTGGTTATCGGCGATTTTGTAGATAAACCACTTCTGGGCATCGTGCTCCCAGTAAGGATAGGTGCCTACGTTGGTGCCGTCAGTGGTTCCTGCACCCGAAACGTCAAGAGCGTTGCCGTCTGTTACGCTGTAAATAATATAGGAGCCGTCAGACTGCCTTACAAAATGCCAGTAATGAGACATACCCTGAACATCAACCGCACCTGCGGTTTCTACATTCTGATTGTTATTTACAACGTACTGGTAGGTGCCGATGTTATTAAAGTGTGCGTAAAAATCGTTGCCTAAGTTTGCGGCTGTTTTTCCGTAGAAAGGATTAAGTGCAGACTGGCTTACGTATCTCCAGTTGTAGCCTTTTGTATTTTTGACAATGGTTGTGTCGGAAAGGAAAAGAGCGTCAAAAGGATTAACAGGATTGTTGACTGTCCATGTGCCGTACTGATTTTCGTGCCAGCCGCTGCCTGTCATTTTACCTTTTGAAACCTCAAGGTGGATGTGGTTGCCGTCGGCTTTGCCTGCGGTGCCTTCCTCAAAGAATCGTTCGCCTTGTTTGATAACCTTGCCTTTATAAAGGTCGGAGGTATCGTTGTCGTGTACTACAAGAATTGTCATATAATCAATGGTGCCGTCGGCCCAGATTACGGGATTTGAGCTTTCAAGCCAAACGTGATAGCTTTTGTAAATCTGCTTGATAGTGCCTGTAAAGGGAGCATAGGCAGATTCAATACCGCCGTCCTTGCCTGCGATGTCAATGGCAAGGGTACCTGCATGGCTGTAGCTTCCGCCCACACCCTGAGTAACATTAAGGGTTGTCATAGGGAACATAGCGTATTCGTAGTTATTTGCTTTTGCCGAAACCATACCAATAGAAAGTATTGATACCAACGTGGCTAAGGTTAAAATAATGCTTATAATGCGTTTGATTTTCTTCATAAAAACGCCTCCTCTATACTCAAAATTTTACCATAGTAAAGGCTTTTTTACAACTTAAAAAGGTAAACAAAAAGCACCCCTTACTTTTGTAAGAGGCGCCAAAAGTTACAGCTTATTTTGTTTTGATAATTGCAAAAGAGGATGCGGAGATTTTTGCAGTCTTGCCGTCAAAAGAAGCATTGCCGATTGTGTAAATTCTCTCAAGCTCTTTTTCAGCAAAGGGGATTTCGGTATCCTTGCCTGAGGGGTTAACGAATACTGCGTAATCGCCTCTGCGGTAAGCAAAGGGGTACTTTTCCTTTTCGCCGTAGATAAGCTCAAACTCGCTTTCGTTACCTAACTGAGGGATTTCGTGACGAAGCTTGATGATGTCTGTTACGTTCTTGTAAATGCTGTTTTCCTTGTCCTTTTGGTTTTCAACGGTGGGAGCATTTTCTTTGCCGTCAACAGGCAGATAAAGCTTATCAGCGCTTGCCTTTGAGAATCCTAAGTTCTCTGAGCTGTCCCACTGCATAGGAGTACGGGAGCCTGTGCGTGAGAAACCGCCTTCTTTGCTTACAAGCTCGCCCTGATATCTCATACCAAGCTCATCGCCGTAGTAAAGGAAGGGCACACCGGGCATTGTGAAAATCATTGCGTGGCTGAGCTTTATGGTGTCTTCGTCCATATAGAATGTGCCGCGGGGCATATCGTGGTTGTTGGTCATAATGGAGATGTAGCCTAAATCTTTGGTGCGCTCGTAGTTTACAAGGTACTCGTCAAGGAATACGGAAATGTCACCCTTGCCGTCTTTGCAGAAGAAGCTTTTGTTCTCACCGTCAACTAAATAGCGGAAAAGGCGGGAGTAGCCGTTGCCGTAGTGGACAAGGTAAAAGTCCATATGGAAGCCGCCGTTTTTAATGGAACGCTGGGGATTGCACCACTCGGAAACTAAAGCGGCATGGGGGTAGTCCTTGTCCATCATTTCTCTTACGTCTCTCCAGATTGCGGCGGTGGCGATTTTTTCGTCATCGTTCTTAACTAAGGAGTCCGCCATATCAACTCTGAAGCCGTCAACGCCAAAATCAAGCCAATGACGCATTACGTCCTTAAGTGCTTCAGCGCTTGCTTTTGCAGAGGGGTGGTCATGGGGTAACTGCCACTGGGGATGAGTTACCTCGTAAAAGCCGTAGTTAAGAGCAGGCTGAGATGAGAAGTAGTTAACTAAATAGTTGCCGTCTCTTTCGCAGATACCGCACATCAAGCGATATTCGGGAGGAGCTTCCCAAACACAGTTTGTGAAAATATAGCGGTCGGTAAACTCACTTTTATTAGCCTTTTTAGCTTCCTGAAACCAAGGGTGAGTGTCAGATGTATGGCCGGGTACAAGGTCAAGCAGAATGTGCATATCCATTGAGTGTGCTTTGTCTAAAAGCTCCTTAAGATCAGCTTCATTGCCGTAACGCTCAGCCACCTTTTTGTGGTCTCTTACGTCGTAGCCTGCATCCATAAAGGGAGAGTCATAAATGGGATTGAGCCAGATAGCATTACAACCTAAGCCCTTAACGTATTCGAGCTTCTCGGTAATACCCTTAAGGTCGCCGATACCGTCAGCGTTTGTGTCGTAAAAGCTTTGGGGATATATTTCGTAAAAAACTGCGTCTTTAAGCCACTGTGGCATAAAATCAGCCTCCTTAAAATTTATACATTCAATATACCATTTTTGCACCCTGTTTGCAATAGGTTTTCATAACTTAGAATTATTTTACATCCAAAAACATTCACTTGCAAAAGCGTATGTTTTTTCATAGTATGGATTGTATGAAAGGAATGAAACTTATGACTATAGAACAGCTTGATAAAAGCAGGGTGCTTATATCTCTGGGGCTAAAGGATATGGACACCTATGCCATAAGTATAGATAAACTTAATTTAAAGGATATTAAAAGCAAGGAAACCCTTAAAGACCTCTTAAAGCTTGCTCTTGACCGAGTTGGCATAAGTGCCGAAAACAGAGCTGTGCTTGTGGAGGCTATGCCTCACAAGGAGGGTATGCTGATTCTGATTACGGTGGATTTTGCAAGAAATTTACGTAAAACATACAGAATAAAAAGGCCCAGAATGCAGCCTGCCTGCAAATTCCTTGGTGCCGAGGGACTTCTTTCTTGTGTAGAGCTTATTAAAACAGAAAAAATCAAGCTTCCGCCCAATTCTCTCTGGCAGTATAAAAATACGTTTTACGTGATTTTTGATTATGCAGGCATTTCTTCCAAGGCAAAGGCTGTTTTAAGTGAATATGCACTTTGCTACAGCTTAAGTCTTACGAGGATTGCAAGAATCAAGGAGGCAGGCAAGGAGATTTTAGGCTCAAATGCGGTGGAACACATTGCAAAATCAATGGCTGATAGGGTGTAAATATTTTGGGAGAGGGATAACTTCTCCCAAAACATCGTCATTTTTTATAAAAAAATTTGAATTTTTTCTGAAAAAGCTTGCAATCTTTTTTATTTTTGTGTAAAATGTATATGAACTTACTCGGTTTTTGGTATCATTTTTCCAAACGATTCGGGATTTTTACCATAACATAAAAAATTGCGGAGGCGGTTATTATGTCAAACAGATTATTTCAGGGTATTATTCACCAGATGAAGGATGCTATTGACAGGACTATCGGCGTTGTAGATGAAACTTCTGTTGTTATTGCTTGCTCAGAGCTTGGCAGAATCGGCGAGGTTAACGAGAGCATTACTTCCGAAACGCTCAGCGCTACCGTTCCTTTTGTTATCAATGGCTACACCTACAAGGCTTTCGGCAACTCAGCCCGTGCAGAATATGCAGTTTTCGTTTCAGGTTCTGATGAGCTTGCTCAGAAGTATGTTCAGCTTCTTTCCGTGTCTTTATCAAGCATCAAGCAGTATTATGACGAAAAGTACGACAGAAGCAACTTTATCAAAAACGTTATCCTTGACAATATCCTCCCCGGCGACATTTACTTAAAGGCAAGAGAGCTTCGCTTCAACAACGAGGTTCATCGCGTTTGCTTACTTATCAAGATTACATCAAAAACAGATATCTCTGCTTACGACATCGTGCAGAATCTCTTCCCCGATAAAAACAAGGACTTTGTTATCAACATCAACGAAACCGACATCGTTCTGGTTAAGGAGCTTAAGTCCGGTATTGAGAGCAAAGATTTAGAAAAGCTTGCAAGCTCTATTGTTGATACTTTATCCAGCGAGTTCTATACTCATTGCTTGGTTGGTATCGGTACTCCCGTTATGGGCATCAAGGACTTAGCACTTTCCTTTAAGGAAGCTCAGGTTGCTCTTGATGTGGGTAAGGTTTTCGACACCGAGAAAACTATTGTAAGCTACGACAACTTGGGTATTGCACGTCTTGTTTATCAGCTTCCCACAACTCTTTGCGATATGTTCCTTAAGGAAGTTTTCAAGCGTGGCTCTATTGAGTCTCTGGACCAGGAAACTTTATTTACAATCCAGAAGTTCTTCGAGAATAACTTAAACGTTTCCGAAACCTCCAGAAAGCTTTTCGTTCACAGAAATACATTGGTTTACAGACTTGAAAAAATCAAGAAGCTCACAGGCCTTGATTTAAGAGAGTTTGAGGACGCTATCGTGTTCAAGGTAGCTCTTATGGTTAAGAAGTACTTGTCCTCTTCTCCCGCAAAATTCTAATTTGATTAAGTCGCTTTGTACGCGGTAATTTTGCGGCGTGCAAGGCGATTTACGGTTTTTTATAGAATGTTAACAAATTTTCCCAAATTTGTTTAAAATTTGGTTTACATACAGAAAGCAGGATTTTATGATAGAATTCAGAAATGTTTCCAAGGTTTACCCCTCGGGAACCCACGCTTTGAATCAGGCAAGCCTTACTATCGAAAAAGGCGAGTTTGTGTTTATTGTGGGTTCTTCAGGTGCAGGTAAAAGTACCTTCCTTAAGCTTATAATGCACGAGGAAACTCCTACCTCAGGTTCAATTTTCGTCAACGGTATGCGTGTTGACAAAATGAAGCACCGTCACGTGCCTATGCTCAGACGTACTATGGGCATTGTGTTCCAGGATTTCCGACTTATTGATAAAATGACAGTTTACGACAATGTAGCTTTCGCTATGCGTGCAATTGGTGCAAGGAGCAGAGCTATTAAAAAGCGTGTGCCCTACATACTTGAGCTTGTAGGCTTAGAGTCTAAGGCTGACCGATATCCCTCTGAGCTTTCGGGCGGTGAGCAGCAGCGTGTTGGCTTAGCCAGAGCTTTGGTTAATAACCCTATGATGATTATTGCCGACGAGCCTACAGGTAACATCGACCCCGAAATGAGCTATGAAATTATGGAGCTTCTTTCCGAAATCAACAAGCGTGGCACAACAATACTTATTGTTACCCACGAGCACGACCTTGTGCACAGCTTCGGCAGACGTGTTATTACCATTGACAAGGGCGTTGTGGTTGAGGACACAGTAAACCTCCCTGAGCCTGAAGGAGGTAATGAAGAATGAGAATAAGCGGTTTAGGTTACCTTTTAAAGGAAGGTATCAAAAGCATATGGTCAAACAGAATGATGAGCCTTGCCTCTATAGGTGTGCTTGTTTCCTGTTTGCTTTTAACAGGTGCGGCAGAGCTTATTACCCTTAACGTTTCCTCTGTTGTTGACGATATTGGCGGCGAAAATGTAACCCGAGTTTTCTTGGACCAAGAGGTTACAGATCTTGAGGCGGTTTACATTCAGGACGAAATCGGCAAAATTGCCAACGTTTCCAACACCGAGTTTGTGTCTAAAGATGACGCAATCAAGGAGTATGAGGACACCTTAAGAGAAGATATTTTCTCTCAGATGCAGGGTGAAGGCAACCCCTTGCCAAACTCTGTTGACGTAACCCTTACAGACCTTTCATTATATGACGACACAATGGCTCAGATAACCGCCATTGAGGGAGTTGACTCTGTAAGAGATACCAGAGAGATTGCCAGTAAGCTTACTTCCTTAAGCACTTTGGTTTCTTCGGTGAGCTTGTGGATTGTGCTTGCGCTTTCTCTTATTTCCATATTCATTATTTCAAACACAATCAGAATGACCATGTACTCCAGAAGGTTTGAAATAAGCATTATGAAGTCTGTAGGTGCTACAGATACCTTTATCCGAATTCCCTTTGTTTTCGAGGGTATGATTATCGGTCTTATTCCAGGTGTTATCGGTTCACTTCTCTTAACTGTTGTTTACGATGCGGTTATGAAGGGTGTTCAGGATATAATGCAGTTTAAGTTTATCCCTTATGATGAGCTTGCAATTTACGTATGGATTGCCTTTATTGTATCAGGTATGATTATCGGTATGCTGGGTAGTATTCTTTCTATCGGCAGATACTTAAGGAAAGAAGGCAACGAGCTTTTAGGATGGTAATAGTATGAAAAATTTAAAGCAGATTTTTTCGGCTTTAATGGCTTTGACTCTTGTGTTTTCAGCTGTGGTTTTCACAAGTGCCGACACTATCTCGGACCTCGAAGACCAGCAGGCACAGCTTGAGGCTGAGGCTCAGGAGTATCAGGCGATTATCGACGAAAAGCAGGGCGAAATTGAGGAGCAGGAAGAGTACGTTAATGCCCTTACCTCAAATATTGCCACAGTTAACGACGAAATGTCTGTTATCAGGTCAAAGATTGACCTTTATAACTCTCAGATTGCAGAGAAAACCGAAAACGTAAACTCCCTTAAGGTTCAGTCTGAAGATAATATGAACCTCTTAAGGCAGAGGCTCAATTCCATTTACAAGGCAGGCAATGCCTCTACCATTGAGATTGTTTTAGGTGCTAAGGATTTTACTGATTTTGTGGACAAGGTTCAGCTGGTTGAAAGTCTTTCTGAGTATGATGCTAACCTTATGGATGAAATCGAAGCCCAGATGGATGTTATCGGCGAAGAGGTGGACTCTCTTAACGAGGACAAAGCCGCACTTGAAGAGGACACAGAAGCTCTTGCTCAGAAACAGGAAGAACTTAACGACCTCTTGGCAGAAAACGAGAGTCTGCTTAAAAACCTCTACACCGAAAAGGACGAGTTAGGGGCAATTATGGACTCCAACGAGGCTGCACAGAATGAGGTTGAGCAGCAGATTCAGGCTTACTATGAAGAGTTAAGACGTCAGGAAGAGGAACGCCTTGAGCAGGAAGAGCAGGAAGGCGAGTATTCTCCGGGTGAAATCATTACTCCCGGTGACGGCTCAGGTTCATGGGTATGGCCTACTCCCGGTTTTACTACGCTTTCCTCCGAATGGGCAGAGGACAGAGGTTACTCTCACGGCGGTATTGACATTGCAGATGCAGGCATTATGGGTACTCCCATTGTAGCGGCGGCTGACGGTGTTGTTATTGATGTATGTAATTATTGTGTCCATAACTGGGGTAAATACGGCAGCTGCGGTTGCGGCGGCGGTTACGGCAACTATGTGTGGATTGACCATGGCAACGGTAAGGCTACTATTTATGCCCATATGACAGACGCGGTGGCTTATGTCGGACAGTCTGTTTCGGCAGGCGAGCTTATCGGTTATGTTGGCTCTACAGGTCACTCCACAGGCCCGCATCTTCACTTTGAGGCAAGATATTACGGCGAGAGATACAACCCCATGACCGAGTATTAAGAGTAAAATATAAGGTGGCGATTTTATGAACAGAAAGGTTTCCTTGGGAATAACAATTGCATCCTGCCTCGTGGCGGCGGCTATTGCTTTTTCGGCGGCTTTTATGATTTCACGCTCTATATTTAATTCAAAGCTTAAGGACTTAAGCCAGAAGCAGAACATGTTTACTCAGCTTTCTGATATCGACAGCTTTGTACGTCAGCATTATGACGATAAGATTGACGAAAAAAAGCTTCTTGAGGCGATGAAAGAGGCTTACTCCGAAGCCCTTAATGGTGAGGTTATCTTTATTTCAGCCGAAGAGTTCAAGGGCAGTGCTTATGAGCAGGAAGGCTGCAGCTTCCAAATACTTTCCGACGGTACATATATGGTTATGACACAGGGTGTTACCGAGGCGGCTACAGAACCCGCTACAGAAACTTCCTCTAAGTAAAATTTAATAAACCCAAGACCTTCTGCATATATATAAACAGTTTGCAGGAGGTCTTTTTATGCTTACATTTTTAACGGTAGAAAAGGCAGAGTCTAAGCTTCTGCCCTTAAGACATAAGATTTATACAGAGCTAAAAACCTCGGGCGGTGTAGAGGTAAAGCACATAAAATGCGTACACAGGCGAGGAAAAATCCCCTACGATAAAATCCGAAAATTAAGCGAAAACGCAGGGGAGCGCCTGCTTACAAAAGAAGACCTTATTCTGCCCGAAGAATCAAAACTAAGGCGGTTTTACTGCACAGAGCTTTCCGAGAGGCTTTGCCTTAATATGGCTACCGAGGTGCTTAAAGAGCTTAAAGCGTTCTCAGATAAAATCAAGGTGGCGGTTTTTGACCCTGATGCAAGGATTGCCGACGGGGTAGGGGCAATCCTTAAGTTTACCCAAAGCCTTACGGTGGTAACCCGTATGACAGGGGTGTATGGTGCTGAGGCTGAAAGGATTATGAACGAAAGCGGTGCGGTGCTTAATATAAGCCGACGGATGAAAAGCATGGAAAACGCAAAGCTTGTAATTGTTCCCGATAAGCTTAAAACTCAGCTTCCTTTAGGCAAAGATGCCGTAATTCTTACGGTAGCACCTCCTGCGGTTTCTCAGAAAGGAGTCGTGTATTACAAGTATTATTTTACTTTAAGCGAAGAGCTTACAACGCTTTTGCCAAAGGGCTTTGACAGCCAGTATTTTGCCTCGGCTTTATACACTCTTTTAGGCAGATTTGACTTAGGTTCAATAGTCCCTCAGGCAACTAAAGGCGACTTTAATACCCACACCCTCGTGTCACTTAATAAGTATCTTACGAATATTTGCCGAAACGCTTGACATCCGTGTTTTTTAAATTTATAATAATATAATTGGTAAACCCAAAAATGTATCCGAAAGGACAGGACTATAATGGCTAAATCAGTATTGCTTACCGCCGAAGGTCTTAAACAGCTTGAAGAAGAGTTAGACCTCTTAAAAGGCGAAAAACGAAAAGAAATCGCAGAGAAAATCAAGGTTGCACGTTCTTATGGTGACCTTTCCGAAAACTCAGAATATGATGACGCTAAAAACGAGCAGGCAATTTTAGAAGCAAGAATTGCCACTATTGAAGCTACACTTAAGGTAGCAGTTGTTATTGATGAAAACGAGGTTTCCGCTGACCAGTCCGTCCACGTTGGCTCACTGGTTAAGGTTGAAAATATCAGCATGGGCAGAGAGCAGGAGTTCAGAATTATCGGCTCCAACGAATCTAACCCCAAGGAAAACAAAATCTCTGACGAATCCCCCGTTGGCAAGGCTTTACTTGGTAAGAAGGTTGGCGATATGGTAGAGGTTGAGGTTCCTGCAGGTCTTATGACCTTCAAGGTTCTCGGCGTTTCCAGATAAAATTCAGGGCGGATTATTCCGCCCTTTTTTACAGTTGCCACGGCAGGCATTTCAGCCGTTAGCCACGGCAGGGCAATTCGCCTTTAGAGAGGTTACATATTGAGGTAATCTTTCATCAATGGCGGGTTGAGATACAAATTAAAACTATAATCGCACCGAAGGTGCTACCAGAATTATTCAATATTCATCATTTATTATTCATTACAATGTTGACATTGATATAAAAGGAGAAGTTTAAAATGAGCGAGCAGAACAAGGTTAACAGCTCCAGCGAAGTTCAGGTAAGACGTGAAAAGCTTGCAAATATGCAGGCTCAGGGCAGAGACCCCTTTATGGTAAACACATCAAGCCGTGACACTTACACAAAAGATATTACAGATAATTTTGACAGTTTCGAGGGCAAAACCGTTACAGTTGCAGGCCGTATCAAGTCCAAACGCGGCAAGGGCAAGGTTATGTTTATGGACCTTTGGGACGTAACAGGTAAAATTCAGCTTTTCGCTAAGTTTGACGACTTAGGCGAAGAGGTTTACACAGACCTTAAAAAGTGGGACGTTGGTGACATTGCCGAGGTTCAGGGCTTTGTGTTCAGAACCCAGATGGGTGAGCCCAGCATTCACGCAACAGGCATCAAAATGCTTGCAAAGTCCCTTTTGCCTTTACCTGAGAAGTTCCACGGCTTAAAAGATCCCGACCTCAGATACCGTCAGCGTTATGTTGATATGATTATGAACCCCGAGGTTATGGAAACCTTCAAAAAGCGTACACGCATTGTTTCTGAAATCAGAAGATATCTTGACGATGCAGGCTACTTCGAGGTAGAAACACCCGTGCTTTCTACAATCGCAGGCGGTGCCAACGCACGTCCTTTCATTACTCACCACAACACTCTCGACCTCGATATGTACTTAAGAATCGCTACCGAGCTTTACCTTAAGCGTCTTATCGTTGGCGGTATGGAAAAGGTTTACGAAATCGGCAGACTTTTCAGAAACGAGGGTATGGACGTTAAGCACAACCCCGAGTTTACAACCATCGAGCTTTACGAAGCTTACACGGACCTCCGCGGTATGATGGACAGAACCGAGCAGATTGTTAACCGTTGCTGTATGGCTGCTAACGGCACTGACGAAATCGAGTATCAGGTCGAGAAAATCTGCCTCAAGCTTCCCTTTGCAAGAATGACAATGATGGATGCTGTTAAACAGTATTCAGGCGTTGACTTCAGCACATTTATGGGCGATACAGAAAAGGCTAAGGAAGTTGCCAAGGAGCTTAACCTTGAGGTTAAACCCACCGACACATGGGGCAACATCTTAAACACAGCTTTCGAGGAATTCGTTGAAGAAAACCTCGTTCAGCCCACATTTATTACAGAATATCCTATCGAGGTTTCTCCTCTTACAAAGCGTCTTGAGGGCAATCCTCTTCTCGTTGACCGTTTCGAGCTTTTCGTAACTCGTCGTGAGCTTGCAAACGCTTACACCGAGCTTAACGACCCCAACGACCAGAGAAGCCGTTTTGAGCATCAGATGATGCTCAGAGAAGCAGGCGACGACGAAGCTAACGAGATTGATGAGGACTTCCTCACAGCTCTTAACTACGGTATGGCTCCCACAGGCGGTATGGGTATGGGTATCGACAGACTTGTTATGCTCCTTACAGACTCCGCATCTATCCGTGACGTTATTATCTTCCCCACAATGAAGCCTATCGAAGAAGGCAAGCGTGCAAACCGTGCTCCCAAGGCAGTAGCCGAGGAAGAAAAGGAAGAGGTTATCGATTTCTCCAAGGTTGAGATTGAGCCTTTATTTGCAGATTGTGTTGACTTTGAAACATTCTCAAAGTCTGATTTCAGAGCCGTTAAGGTTCTTGCTTGCGAGGCAGTGCCCAAGTCCAAGAAACTTTTAAAGTTCACACTTAACGACGGCACAGATAAGGAAAGAACAATCCTTTCCGGTATTCACGCATATTACGAGCCCGAAGAGCTTGTAGGCAAGACTTTAATTGCAATCACAAACCTTCCCCCCAGAGCTATGATGGGCGTTGAAAGTAACGGTATGCTCCTTTCAGCAGTTCATAATGAGGAAGGCGAAGAAAAGCTTAACCTGCTTATGGTAAGTAACAAAATCCCCGCAGGTGCTAAATTATACTGATTATAAGAAAACCGACCTTTAGATTAAAGGTCGGTTTTTTGATACATTTTTATTCCCGACGTTGATGAACCTTATTAAAGAACAAAGTTATCAAAAGGCGGAATTGCCCTCCCGTGGCTAACGGGGGATTTTACATTATTTCTTTTCATCCCTAAAATTTGCAGTTCGTCCCAAATAGTTTATTTTATCAATTGGATGTGTTAGTATGGTTTTTGTCAGATGTATAATTAAATGAAAATCAAACAAAAGGGGTAATAAAAATGAAAAACACTTTAAAACGACTTGTGGCAGTAATACTTGTAGCAGTAATGGCAGTATCGGTGGGGGCAGTTTCAGTTGTATCGGCATCTGCGACATCAAACTACGACTATACTGTAAAGGTTAAAACAAGCAATAAGTTCCTTGCAGGCACAGATGCAGATGTTTATTTGTATGCCTATGATGAAAATAATAATCTTATTGGACAGAGAATTCCTCTTAATTCATCAGGCAGTGGTTTTGAGAAAGGCGACACTGATACCAAGACAATTTCTTTGTCTGAGAAAATTGCAACTATTAAGGTAGGCACTTTTGAACATGTACCAACAGGTGATGGTGCTATGTTTGAAAATTTAACCAATGCCAACGACTGGCATCTGGATTACATTCAGATTATTGATAGTAACGGCAATACAAAAACATTTTCATTTAATTGCTGGATAGAAGCAGGTCACTATTCTTACACTGAAACAGTTCGTGACAGAGGCAGTTTCCCTATAAATAAAACAGTATATGTTCCTGAGGAAGAGAATCTTTATACACCTCAAAGTGTGAGCTGACTCCGGCATAAAAGCTGAATAAAATATTTTACCCCCTGACGAAATGTCAGGGGGTTGCTGTTTATATAAGTCTGTTTCTGCAATTTCTATTGCGTCAACGTAGGTTTTGGATTATAATAATTTTAATGGGGTGATACTATGGTGGAAAAATTATTTGAAGAGCTTAAAAATCTTCCGCAGATTGAGGCTATTGCCCTTGGCGGTTCCCGTGCAGGAGAAAACTTTGACGAAAAGTCAGACTATGACGTTTATTTATACTGCACAGGCTCTGTAGCTGACGAGGTTCGCAAAGAAATTTTAAATAAATACTGTAGTTATATTGAACTCGGTAATCATTTCTGGGAGCTTGAAGATAACTGCACCCTTAAAAACGGCACAGACATTGATATACTTTACCGAAATATAGATGACTTTACCGCAGATATTGCTTCTGTGGTTGAAGGTTTTGGAGCACGTACAGGCTACACCACCTGTATGTGGCACAACCTCATTACCTGCAAAATTATCTGTGATAAATCGGGCAGACTGCAGGCTATTAAAGACAGGTTCTCTGTGCCATATCCCAAAGAACTTAAAAAGAACATTATAGATAAGAATATGAGTTTGTTAAGCGGAATGTTACCTTCTTACGACGGTCAGATTTTAAAGGCGGTTAACCGCGGTGACTTAGTAAGCGTTAACCACCGTACTTCTGCTTTTATGGAGTCTTACTTTGATGTTTTGTTTGCTCTTAATGAGCAGACCCACCCCGGCGAAAAACGCCTTGTGAGTCTTTGTAAAAAGCTTAGTATACTCCCCGAAAAATTTGAGGAAAATATAAACAAGCTTTTCTCGGATTTATTCACAAACCCTGAGAATATCAGCAATGATTTAGCAGATATAGTAACCGAATTGAGGAAAATCTTATGAAAAAATTTTTAGTAGTTGTAGATATGCAAAAGGATTTTGTAGACGGTTCTTTAGGAAGTAGCGATGCTCAGGCAATTCTAAAAAATGTCTGCGAAAAAATCGAGAAGTTTCAGGGCGAAATTATAGTAACCTTTGATACTCATTCTGAAAATTATCTTGATACCCTTGAGGGCAAAAAGCTCCCTGTAAGACATTGCATAAAAGGCGAAAGCGGGTGGGAGCTTGATGAAAATGTAAAGTCTACCCTTGAAAATAAAGAGTATACTACCCTTGAAAAGCCTACTTTTGGTTCTGTAAAACTTCCTGAAATTATTAAGGAAAAGGCAATGGGCGAAGAATTCAGCGTAGAATTTATTGGTCTTTGCACCGACATCTGCGTGGTGTCAAATGCATTGCTTATTAAGGCAAACTTCCCCGAGGCAGAAATTTTTGTAGACTCAGCCTGTTGTGCAGGCGTTACTGTTGATAGCCACACTGCGGCTTTAAATACTATGAAAAGTTGTCAAATCAATGTAATCTGAGGTGTAAATATGTTTGATGCAAAGAAAGTTAAAATTGATGTTGTAAATTGGATAAGAGAATTTTTTGAGGCAAACGGCAAGGATAGCCCCGCGGTTTTAGGCATTTCAGGGGGTAAAGACAGCTCCGTAGTAGCCGCCCTTTGCGTTGAGGCTTTAGGTAAAGACCGCGTTGTTGGCGTACTTATGCCAAATGGTGAGCAGTCTGACATTGATATGGCTCAGCTTCTTGTTGAGCATTTGGGTATTAAACATTACATTATAAATATTAAAGGTGCGGTAGAGGGCGTTAAAAACGCAATGCCCGAGGGTTTTGAGCTAAGCCGTCAGAGCCTTATTAACCTGCCCCCCAGAATCCGTATGTCAACTGTGTATGCGGTTTCCCAGAGCCTTAACGGCAGAGTTGCAAACACCTGCAATTTAAGCGAAGACTGGGTAGGCTACTCTACCAGATATGGCGATTCTGTAGGCGATTTCAGCCCCTTAAGCCGTCTTACAGTTACCGAGGTTAAGGAAATCGGCAGAGAATTAGGTCTTCCCGACGTGCTCATTGACAAGGTGCCAAGTGACGGACTTACAGGCAAAACCGACGAAGATAATTTAGGCTTTACCTACGCGGTGCTTGATAAATACATCCGCACAGGCGAAATTGAGGATATGGACGCAAAGGTTAAAATCGACCGCCTTAATAAAATTAATAAGTTTAAACTTGAGCTGATGCCTGTGTTTGAATACACAGCAGGTTAGCCACCTGCACGGCAATTCGCCTTTGGATAAGTTAAATTAAGAAACAACCTGCCATCAATGGCGGGTTGTTTTGGTTTTGTGATGTAACCTTTATTATAAGGAGATTTTGCTGTAATAAATTGCAGAATAACTGCGGAAGTATGTAGAAACTTTCAGTAAAGTTGATAATTTTTGTATAATATGCACAACAAAAACTAAAAAATCTTAGTTAGGTAGTGAATTGTGAAACGCCTTTTAGTTTGCTATAATTATTTTTAGGTTATTCTTTATAGCCTGTGTTCTGTGTATAGCAGAACACCGAAAGGAGACAAATTATCGTGAAACAGTACACCAAAGACAAGATTTACAACATTGCATTAGCAGGTCACAGCGAAGCAGGTAAAACTTCCCTTGCTGAGGCTATGTTGTTTTTGACAAAGGCAACTGCCCGTCTGGGTAAGGTAGCAGACGGCAATACAGTTATGGACTTTGACCCCGAAGAAGTTAAAAGACAGATTTCCGTTTCCACTTCTATGGCTCCCATTGAGTGGAAAGACGCAAAGATAAACACTCTTGATACTCCCGGTCGCTTTGGCTTTGTTGCAGGCGTGGTTGAGGGTATGTTCGCCGCCGATGCCGCTGTTGTGGTTGTTGGTGCAAAAAGCGGTGTAAAGGTTGGTACCGAAAAGGCTGTTAAAGCCGCCAAGGAAAGAAAGCTTCCCAAGTTCTTTGTTATTAACGGCACATGTGACGAGGGCGTTGATTTTTACGGCATTATCGACGAGTTAAGAGACCAGTTCGGCTCTTCCGTTTGCCCCATTATTATTCCCGAAATTCAGGGCACAGCCGCTAAGAGCTACCTCAATTTGCTTGACGGCAAGGCTTATACATACGCAAATGGCAAGGCAACTGAGTGTGCCGTGCCCGAAATTTTACAGGCTGATGATTACAAAGCATACCTTACAGAGGCAGTTGCAGAGTCTTCTGAGGAGCTTATGGATAAATATTTCGAAGCAGGCGAGCTTACAGGCGACGAGATTAAGTCAGGCCTTAAGGCTGCTGTTATGAACGGCTCTGTTTGCCCTGTTATCTGCTGTGATGCAGTTAAACTGGACGCCGTTGATATGTTTATAGATGCAATCCTTGCATTTGCTCCCACACCTGCCGATATCGGTTCTGTAATGGCTAAGACCGAAGACGGCGAGGACATTGAGCTTAAAATCGACGACGAAGAGAAGAATGCCGCAATTATCTTCAAGACTGTTGCTGACCCCTTCGTTGGTAAGCTTTCTTACATCAAGGTTATTTCAGGTCAGATTTCTCCCGCCAAGGAAGTTTTCAATATGCGTCTTGGCGAGAAGATGAGAATTACAAAGGTTGTTACAAGCCGCGGTAAAAAGCAGATTGATACAGACTACATCGGTGCCGGTGATATCGGTGCTATTCCTAAGCTCAGCGGTGCAAAAACAGGCGACACCCTTTGCTCTCCTCACAAAAAGGTAGTTATTGAGGGTGCAACTTACCCCGGTACTGCTTTCTCTATGGCAGTATACCCCAAGAAGAAGGGCGATGAAGACAAGGTTGCTCAGGGCATTGCCAAGCTTATGGGTGAAGACCAGACAATCGCTTTCAAGTCCGACGCTGAAACAAAGGAAATGGTTGTTTCAGGTATGGGCGAGGCTCACATTGACGTTATTATTTCTAAGCTTAAGGCTAAGTATAATGTAGAAGTTACTCTTCAGGTTCCCAGGGTTGCTTACCGTGAGGCTATCCGTAAAAAGGTTCAGGTTCAGGGTCGCCATAAGAAGCAGTCAGGCGGTGCAGGTCAGTTCGGTGATGTTTGGATTGAGTTCGAGCCTTGTGATGCAGAGGGTCTTGAGTTCGGCGAAAGAGTTGTTGGCGGCTCTGTTCCCAAGAACTTCTTCCCCGCAGTTGAAAAGGGTCTTTTAGATGCTATCAAGAAGGGCCCCCTCGCAGGTTATCCTGTTGTAGGTCTTAAGGCTACACTTTACGATGGCTCCTACCATCCCGTTGACTCCAACGAAATGGCGTTTAAGATGGCCGCAAAGATTGCTTACAAGAACGGTATGGCAGTTGCTAACCCCACACTTCTTGAGCCTATCGGCACACTTCAGGCGTCTGTTCCCGATAATAAGACAGGCGACATTATGGGCGAGGTTAACAAGCGTAGAGGTAGAATTCTTGGTATGAATCCCGGTGAAAAGGGTATGCAGACCGTTGAGGCTGAAGTTCCTATGGCAGAAATGCACGACTTCGCAACCTTTATGCGTAAGACAACCCACGGCAGAGGCTACTTCTCCTTCGAATTTGTTCGTTATGAAGACGCTCCCGGTAATGTTGCTCAGGCTGTTATTGCAAACGCAAAGGTTGAGGACGACGATTAATAATTAAAATTTAATAGCACATTAAAACACCCTGTATCAATTGATACAGGGTGTTGTTGCGTTTAGTTAGTTTTTAATTTCACTAAGATATTTATTTTCTGCCAAAAGCAAAAGCTCGGTTTCGTCCTGAACGTCGCCTTGGCAAGGAGCATTTTTACTGACTTCGAAAAATTCCGCCTTAATCTGAGCGGCTCCTGTCGGGTTATTTTCTATAAATAATGTAAAAGCGTAATTTCTGCAGAGGTTTGTGTAAGTTCTTACGTTGCTTAAATGTTGCTTAAGTTCCTCGGTATACAGCTTTTGGATAACCTCAGGGCTTCTTTTTGTCATTAATTCGCAGAAAAGCCTTTCGGTTACTGTATTTAAATATTGAAAATAAAAAATATTAGCGGAGGGGTCAAGAAGCTTATCAAAAGCCTCTATGGCTTTTTCAAACTCCCTTTTCATTAATAATCGACCGCTGGTAAAGTAAATATAGTATGATGCCCAATATATGCTTGTATCAACATCAAGAGGTATATCGAACCACTCATCGGGCAAACTGCCTAAGCTCAGGTTTGAAAATTTAGGGTCAGAACCTTTGCAGTAAAGCCATATGCCTCTTAAGGCGGCGGGGGAATTTTTAGCATCCCTTGCCAGCTTTGAATTGCCAACGAAGATATCAAGAATAACAGATGTTAGCAAAACAAAAATAAACAGCAAAAGAAGGCTTGAAATAACAGGTGTATTAAAGTTAAAGGTAAGAAAAATAGCCAAAACAGCAATGCAGATTGATGATGAGATAAGCAAGCCATGGCTGTGTAAAAGATAGGGAAACTTTTCGTCTTTCATTTCAGTAGGATACATTGCACATACAGCCGAGGGACCACGCTCATTGGTGGTGGAAAAATGGATTTTACCTTCTTTATCCTTTTGCCACTTCATAAAAGCAATTCGCATAAAGCTAAACTTGTATCCGCTTAGCTTGCCGAAAACAAGAAAGCCAAATGCGGTAATTGTATAGAACAGCATCTGAATAATAAAAATGCCAATAAGAAAAGCCGCAAGATGCAAGGTATCAAGTCCGTCTACAGTTTTGTATATGTAAACAGAATGAAGAGCAAATAGTAAGGCAAAAAATATAATACAAGCAATAAAAATTACATGATGTATTTTTGCGTTCTTTTTACATCTTAGCATAATATTAAACCTTTACAAATCAAGCCATAGCTTTCTGGATTTGTACGTTATCCTTAATATTTACCTTTCCGTTGTCGTCAAAATCTGCAAGCTTAAGGGCCTTTTCAGAAAGCTCCTTAAGGTATGCAAGGTGGTGCTGAATGTCGTTGGTGTCTATTTCATTTACATTGGTGTCAAAGTTAACGTCGCCTTTGCTGTAAGGAGAGGTTGTGGCGGTTGTGTTGTTTTCAGGAGTAGTTTCCTGAGGCTTTGCTGTGGTGGCGGGGATGTTGGTTTTAACAGGCACAATTGTGTATGCAATACCGTGACCCTGACAAATCTGAGCACCAAAGCTACCCTCTACGCAAAGAGCCATAAAACCGGGTGTAAGCTCGTAATCAAAGGTTTCTTCGTTATAAGTAAAGCCGAAGGGATGGCTTCCCATTGTTACAACGGTAGATGGAATGTAAAGGCTCTTAATAGCTGTGCCGTCAAAAGCCATATCGCCTATAGTGTAAAGGCCTTCGTTGAGTTCAACGTTGGAAAGTGCAGAGTTTGCGTAAAAAGCATAGTGGCTTAAGTACCTCACAGAATCAGGGAAAGTAACGGAGGTAAGTGCAGAGTTAAAGTAAAACGCACCTTCATCAATGGTTTCAAGGTTTGAGGGCAGGGAAATGCTTGAAAGGTTGTAGGTATAAGCAAAGGCATATTTGCCGATTTCTTTAAGAGTGGTGGGGAGTGTAATTTCCTTTAAATGTGTGCACTCTTCAAAGGCACCGTCGTCAAGCTTCAGAACTCCTTCGGGAATAGCTATGCTCTCAAGTCTGGTATCGTGAGAAAAGCAGTTGTTGCTGATTTCGTCAAGACCTTTGCCTAAGGTAACGTCTGTAAGGTAAACGCAGTAAGAAAAGGCAGAATCGCCAATGTCAGTAACGCTGTCGGGAATTGAAACAGAGGTAAGACCTGTGCAGTTGTAAAAAGCTTTTTCGCCGATTTTCTCAATTCCGTTTTCAATGGTAACAGAGGTTATATCGTGATTCTGATAAAAGGCGTTATCCTCAATTTCTTCAACTTTTAAGCCGTTAAGGGTTGCAGGAATAACAAGGTTGGTATCAGAACCCTCATAGCCTGTAATTACCGCTTTGCCGTCGTCCTCGGTATAGATAAACCCGTCTGCTTCAAGGGCAGAAGTATTAATCATACAAAGTGCCATAAGCATAAGCAATGCAATGGTTAAGGAAAGAACTTTCTTCATAAAAACACCGCCTTTTATTTATAATTTAAGTATATAATATTAGGTGATTTTAGTCAAGCGGGTTATCCATCCGCAGGGCAATTCGCCTACGGATAGATTAAATATAATGGCAAACTCAGATTAACGGCGGGATATCTTATGAGCCTTGATATAACAACCGTAGGGGCGATTATTAATCACCCGAAACCTTTGTTTTATATACAAAGTTTGCGGACGGATGATATCCGCCCCTACACAAGGCACAAAAAAGGACATTCCGTTTTGGAATGTCCTTTCACTTTATATTATCAAGTTGATTTTTTAAAATAAACCGACCCGCCGTTGATGAAAGGTAAACTCTAAAAGTGTTCTTTCCGTAGGCGAATTACCCTTCTGTGGTTAACAGATGATAGAAGTGCCGTCCATTTCAGCAGGCTTCTCGAGACCCATAATCTGAAGCATTGTGGGAGCAATGTCAGCAAGTCTGCCGCCTTCGCGGAGCTTACAATCGTAACCTACAACGCAGAACTTAACAGGGTTTGTGGTGTGGGCTGTAAAGGGAGAGCCGTCTTCCTCAAACATCTTGTCAGCGTTACCATGGTCAGCTGTGATAAGAGTTGCACCGCCCATTTCGGCTACTGCATCAACAACC
>JAZTWD010000068.1:0-46203 GCA_045635685.1 Ruminococcus sp. | reverse complement strand
AAAGCTCAGCACGGTTTCAGACCTTACAGAGCTTGACGCTTTAAGAGTTGCATACCTTGGCAAAAAGGGCAGTATTACAGCTCTTTTAAAGGGTATGAAGGATTTAAGCGTAGAAGAAAAGAAAACATTCGGTGCAGAGGTTAACGCACTTAAGGAAGAAGCTACAGCTCAGCTTGAAGCAAAACTTTTAGATCTTAAGGAAAAGGAAATTGCCGCAGAAATCGCCGCAATGCCCCTTATTGACGTAACAGCTCCCGCTAATGACGAGCGTGGCTCATATCATCCCATTACACTTGTTCAGCGTCAGTGCGAGGCTATTTTCAAGTCTATGGGCTTTACTGTTGAGGACTACCCCGAGGTTGTTACAGACTACGAGTGCTTTGAGGCTTTAAACATTCCCAAGCACCACCCTGCCCGCGATATGCAGGACACCTACTATCTTTCCAACGGTCAGCTTTTAAAGACCCACACCTCTGCCGCTCAGAATGCTATTCTTAAAAAGTACGGCAAAAATCTTATGGAAAATGGTGTTCCCATTAAGGCTATTTTCCCCGGCAGATGCTTTAGAAACGAGGCTACACACGCCTGCCACGAAAACACCTTCTTCCAGATGGAAGGCATTATGGTTGACAAGGCAATCAACATTTCTAACCTTATTTACTTTATGAAGTCTATGCTTTCCGAAGTTTTCCAGAAGGACATCAAGGTAAGACTCCGCCCCGGTTTCTTCCCCTTTGTTGAACCCGGCTTTGAGCTTGACATAAGCTGTCTTATCTGCGGCGGCGAGGGTTGCCCCTCCTGCAAACATTCAGGCTGGCTTGAACTTTGTCCCTGCGGTATGATTCACCCCAATGTACTTAAAGAAGGCGGTATCGACCCTGAAGAATACATCGGATTTGCTTTCGGTTTAGGTCTTACACGTCTTGCTATGATGAAGTACGGCGTTAAGGATATTCGTAACCTTAACAGCGGAAGCCTTAAGGCATTAAGTCAGTTTACCGACGACGAATAAGGAGGGTTTTGAGAATGTTTTTATCTATGAACTGGATTCAGGACTTTGTTGATTTATCGGGTCTTGATAAACTTGAACTTATACACAAGCTTTCTCTTTCTACTGCTGAGGTAGAAAACGAGATTTTCTTTAAAGGCGCCGACATTTCAGGTGTTGTTGTTGCCGAGATTAAGTCTGTAGAGGACCACCCCGAGTCCAAGAAGCTTCATCTTTTAAAGGTTGACGCAGGTGACGGCAAGCTTACAGACGTAGTTTGCGGTGCTCCTAACGTAAGAGTTGGTATGAAAACCGCTTTTGCAAAGGTTGGTGCAAAGCTTGGCGAAATTGAGATTGCCCCCCGCCCCTTAGCAGGCTTTGAATCCTTCGGTATGTGCTGTTCTGAAGCTGAAATCGGTATTTCCGATGACCACAGTGGCATTATGGACATTACTGAGGACGTAGCAGTCGGTACCGACATCAAAGACGTTTACGCTATTGATGATATTATCTTTGAGATTGACAACAAGTCTCTTACAAACCGCCCTGACCTTTGGAGCCACTACGGCTTTGCAAGAGAATTTGCGGCTTTATCTGGAAGAGCTCTTAAGCCTTTAGAGCTTGAAGATTTAACCGCTTACGACAATCTTAAGAAGATTGATATGAAGATTGAGGATAACCTCTGCCAGCGTTACAGCTGTATGCAGGTTGAGAATATTACAAGAAGCTTAAGCCCTGTTAATATGAGAATCCGCCTTTTCTACTGCGGAATGCGTGGCATCAACTTCCTTGCTGACCTTACAAACTACCTTATGCTTGAGGTTGGCCAGCCTATGCACGCTTTTGACTCCAGAAAGGTAGAGAAAATCCGTATTAAGCGTTTTGACACTCCTTTTACCTTTACAACTCTTGACGGTGTAGAGCGTAACATTGACGAAAACACTCTTATGATTTGTAATGACGACACACCTGTTGCCATTGCAGGTATTATGGGCGGTCTTGACTCTGAAATTGTAGAGGACACCACAACTCTTACATTAGAGTCTGCTACCTTTGATGCAGTTTCTATTCGTAAGTCTACAGTAAGACTTGCCCACAGAACAGATGCTTCTATCCGCTACGAAAAATGCCTTGACCCTGAAATGACAACCCTTGCCATTGCAAGATTTATTAATCTTTTAAAGAAATACGACGGCGGTGTACAGGTTGTATCTGCTCTTACCGACGAATACGCTTACAAGTACGATACAGTTGAATTAAGCTTCAGCAAAGCTTATGTTGACCGCTATACAGGCATTGAAATTTCCAACGATGAAATCGTAAAAACTCTTACAGATTTAGGCTTTAAGGTTGATTTAAAAGATGACAATTTCACAGTAATTGTTCCCTCATGGCGTGCTACAAAGGACGTTACAATCAAGGCTGACATTATTGAGGAAATCACACGTATCTACGGCTACGATAACTTTGAGGTTAGCACAACCTATGCTCCTCTTTACCCCGTAAGAGCAGATGTTTTAAAAACCAACGAAAACCGTCTTAAGGATTTGCTTGTTAAGAAGTACAACCTCCACGAGCTTCACTCTTACATCTGGGCTTACACCGACGAGCTTAAGGCTTTAGGCATTGAGGTTGAGGATAACGTTAAGCTTTTAAATGCTACAAACCCCAACATCGAAACAATCCGTACATCCATTATCCCCACTCAGCTTTGCCAGGTTAAGGTTAATACAGGCTACAGTGCTGACTTTGGTATTTTTGAAATCGGCAAGGTTATTAAGGGTGTTAAGGAAGACGGCCTTTGCAACGAGCAGAAGAAGCTTTGCATTACACTTTTCAGCAAGACAAAGGACATCAAGACCCTTTACCTTGAGCTTCGCGATATGCTTTCTGTTGCAGTGTCTGACATCAAGCACAACACACTCAGCTTTAAAGCATCCGAGGCAGACAAGGCTTACATCCACCCTGTAAACTACAACAAGGTATTTATCGGCGAAACCGAAATCGGCGTTATGGGTATGCCTCATCCCTCAGTTTTAAAGAAGCTTGACAAAAAAGCAAACGTTGTATTTGCAGAAATTGATATGAACGCTTTCACAGATGCAGACGTTGAGGCAATCGTTTATGACGAGCCTTCCAAGTTCCCTGCAATGACCTACGACATCAGCGTTGAGGTTCCCGAGGGTATGCTTTTTGAAAGCCTTAAAAACTGCTGGCAGGAAGTTGGCACAGCTCTTCTTAAGTCAACCAAGATAGTTGACACTTATGATACCGTTGAGGTTCACTCCATTACAATAAGATTTGAGTTCTCCTCAAATGAACGCACTCTTTCAAGTGCTGAAATTCAGGAGATTATGGATAAGGTAATAGCAAACCTTAACGCAATCAATGTAACCTTAAGATAATTGGTTAGCCACCGCGGGTTATCTGCCTGCGAAAAAGTTCATCTGACCCCGTCGTTTTATTAACGGCGGGGTTTTGTTTTGCGGTTAAGATAGATGTCCGTCTCAGCTCATTTTCAGCTATGGCGAAAATGATAAAAGGGTATTGAAAAATTTTAAAAAGTATTGTATAATACTTCTATATTGTAGATTTCTACAGAGATTTATCCTAAATTCAAGTTTCGGAGGTGTTTCGGATGTTGGATAAAACCATGGTATTTTCTTTAGGCGGCGACAGAGACGTTGAAATGAAGCGTGCTCTTATGATAGTTTACGATGCATTGCGTAAAAAGGGCTACAATCCTATCAACCAGATTGTGGGCTACATTTTGTCAGAAGACCCTACCTACATCACCACCTACAACAATGCCCGAAATATCATTTCTAAAATTGACAGGGACGACCTTTTAGAGGCGTTGGTTAAATCTTATCTTAAAAACTGACGGAGGTATTATTTTGGCAAATAAAGAATTTTTCACATATAAGGGCAGACCTTTGGTAAGATGCGGTGACGAGCTTTACTACGGAAGCATGGCAGAGCGTTTTGTTATCCGTATGCAGATTAAAACCAAAAAGTCTGTAGGCGACCTTGAAATTGCAGATAAGGTAGCTATTCAACTTATGTGCACCGACCCTGACCTTTCTCCCAGAAAGCAGCTTATCAAAGCTTCTGAGAAAACCGGTCTTTACGTTGCAATGGACATTGCAGAAATCTGGTTAGACCGTGCTCTTTCCAACAAACTTTAATTAAAGTAAAAAGCAGTTGAGTTTTCACTCAACTGCTTTCCTTTTTATCTTCAGTTTTTCTGTGTTTTCAACGCATTAATTACGTTTTGATTTTCGGCATCAATCGTTTTAAAATCTGCGCCCATAATATCAAATCTTTCGTAGGTGCCGCTTAAGTCCTTGCCGTCTGTTGAAAATGCCTCTGCAAAGGCATAGTTGGCTTTACCGTCATTGTCTGCCTTTATAAAGGTCTGGTATGAACGCTCAGAAGACAAATCCTCGCCAATTACAAGGTAGCTTAAATCGCCTGCGTCGGTATATGTCCAAAGGGTTTCGCTCTTTGCTTCCTCAGACTCTTTTGAGGTGATTTTTTCGTTATAAATCTCGGCATAGCCCATATCAAAACCGCACACCATTACAGAGTCAACCTTTTGGTCTTTTTCAGATGAGTAAGCAACAAGCATTTCGGGGGCACCGTCGCCTGTAAAATCATAAAGTCTTACTAATGCTGTGCCGTAAAGAGTTCCGTCTACCGACTTGCCTTCGCCGTATTTTTCAACCATACTGTTATATTTTTCAAAAAACACTCTTGCTCTGTCGGCATTGCCGATGTCATAGCTTCTCATATCCTTTGAGCAGGCAGTTAAAGACAAGGCAAATATAAGCACAAGTGCCAAAGCTAAAAACTTTTTCATAACACAACCTCATTCCGTTTCAGATACTGTTATTCTACACTAATCATCACTAATTTGCAACAACAAATTGCTGTTTACAAAATCTGTTTTAAAAGGTATAATTTTTTAAAAAGCATAGGGAGATTTGCAATGAAAAATAAAAGACCCTATATAAAATTAACTGATTTGATTATTATTTTACTTGTGATATCTGTGTCTGTTGCAAGCTTTGTTTTTATTTACCTTAAAACCAGTGAAGCCTCTTCCCCCGCTACTGCAGAAATCAGGGTGAACTCTCAGCTTGTAAGAACCTTAGAGCTTTCGTCCATAAGAACACCCTATGAGGTAACCATAGAGGGAAACTTACCTGTTACTCTTGATGTGAGCCGCGAGGGTGTAAGGTTTATAAAAGCGCAGTGTCCCGACGGACTTTGTATGCACTCGGGACTTATAGAGGCTAATGAATCGGCGGCTTGTCTGCCGGCAGGTGTTTCCGTTAAGGTTGTGGCTCAGTCAACGCCTGAAATTGATGGTATTGTGGGGTGAGGATATGAGCAAGGTAACAGTTAAAAAAAAGCTTTTCACCATTACCAGAGCCGCACTTTTATCAGCGGTAGCTGTAGTGCTTTCAATCCTTGAAAGCTTTATTCCCGACCTGCCCTTTGTTTTGCCGGGTATGAAGCTTGGCCTTGGAAACATCGCTGTGCTTTTAGCGGTGGAAACCTGCCCTCTTCCAATGGTGCTTTACATCGCTTTGGTAAGGGCACTCTTTACCCTGGTAACAAGAGGTGCCACAGCCTTTTTTATGAGCTTTGCAGGGGCTATTCTCAGCTCACTTGCCATGTACCTTTTGGCACGTATAAAGAAACCGACCTTCGGCTGTCTGGGCATAGGTGTTACAGGTGCTTTCACTCATAATCTGGCTCAGCTTGCGGTGGCTTTTCTTATAGTAGGCGAGGCGACCTTCGCCTACATCCCTGTGGTAACTTTATTCTCTCTTTTTACAGGAGCTTTAACATCCCTGGTTCACTACTTCACCCTGCCTGCAGTTACAAAAACGCCCTTTTTTTACTAAATTCTTGCAAAAACTGTTATATTGTGATATGCTAAATTTTACATAGGGATTAGGGAGATTTTTATGAGTAATAAAAAGCGTGAAAGCAAAAAAGGCAGTAAGTTTATTAAAATCCTGATTCTGGTTGTTGTTCTGGCGGTTGTAGCTATAAGCTCAATTATTATTTCCGACCTTTTCTTTTCTGAGGATAGTAATTCCCCTGAAATGGAAACCGTTACAATCACTGTATCGGGTACAGATATTTACCTTAACGGCAGTGAAAAAATAAGTCTTGACGCTCTGGACGCTTACTTTGCTGAGCGTTACGCAGAAAACAACTACTGCACCATTGCACTTATCAACGATACACAAAAACCTGCCGATACCAAAACCTACAACGAGGTTGTTGAGCTTTTGGGTGAATACGGAATCAGACAGGAAAAGCTTACTTTGCCTGCAACAGATGACGAGCTGAAATTAGCAAGCATTGACGAAAAATAAGGGGATTATTATGAGGTTACTAGAAGACAGAATTGTAAACGAAGGCAAAGTACTTAAAGGCAATGTACTTAAGGTAGACGGCTTTTTGAATCACAGAATTGATGTTGAGCTTTTAAACGCTATGGGCGAGGAATTTGCTCGTCTATATAAAGATGAAGGTGTTAATAAAATCCTTACTATCGAAGCTTCGGGCATAGGCATTGCCTGTATTGCGGCTCAGCATTTCGGTTGCCCTGTTGTTTTTGCCAAGAAAAGCAAAACAAGCAACATAAGCTCTGACTTTTACTGTGTCGACGTTGAAAGCTACACCCACAAAACCACAAACAAGGTTATTGTTTCCAAAGAGTATCTTGACAAAAATGACCGAGTTTTGGTTATTGACGACTTCCTTGCAAACGGCTGTGCTTTAAGAGGTCTTTGCAAGCTTATTAAAGACGCAGGTGCTACCTTAGTTGGTTGCGGTATTGCTATTGAGAAAGGCTTCCAGCCAGGCGGCAAAGAGGTAAGAGCACAAGGCATCCGCGTTGAGTCCTTAGCTATCGTAGAATCAATGAATGATGACGGCACAATTGTTTTTGGTTAAATTAACCATTGACACTGCATACATATTAGTTTATAATACCCTATGGTTGGAGATTTTCCGACCTGTTACAACTTAAAATTTACCGCTTATCAAGAGTGACCGAGGGAACAGGCCCTGTGACGTCCAGCAACCTGCATTATGTAAGGTGCTAAATCCTGCGGATAAACCGAAAGATGAGTTTTTAACCCGCTGTCGGTTTACGACGGCGGGTTTTTATTTTGAATTTTTATTTTGAAAGGAAGATATATATGGCAAGATATTTATTTACATCCGAGTCCGTAAACGAAGGTCATCCCGACAAAGTTTGCGACCAGATTTCTGACGCTGTTTTAGACGCTATTTTAGCTCAGGACGAATACGCTCACGTTGCCTGTGAGGTTACAGCTACCACAGGTATGGTTAACATTATGGGCGAAATCACAGCAAATGCTGAAGCTGATTTTGAGGCTATTGCAAGAGAAATTATTAATGAAATCGGCTACAACAAAGAGGAGTACGGCTTTAGTGCTGACACCTGCAAGGTTAACGTTTACATTGATGCTCAGTCTGCAGACATTGCAATGGGTGTTAACGAGTCTTTGGAGCTTAAAGGAGGCAAAGAGGATGCCGACAACCTTATCGGTGCAGGCGACCAGGGTATGATGTTCGCCTTTGCCTGTAATGAGACTGAGGAACTTATGCCTATGCCTATTTCCTTGGCTCAGAAGCTTGCACTCCAGCTTACTGTTGTGAGAAAGAACGGCACTCTCCCCTACCTTCGTCCCGACGGCAAAACTCAGGTTACTGTTGAATATGACGATGACAAGGTAGTAAGAATTGACGCTGTTGTAGTTTCAACTCAGCACGACGAAGATGCTACTTTAGATACAATCCGCAAGGATATTATCGAGTATGTTATCAAGCCTGTTATTCCTGCAGAGCTTATAGATGAGAACACAAAGATTTTTGTAAATCCCACAGGCAGGTTCGTAATCGGCGGCCCTGTTGGCGACTCAGGCCTTACAGGCAGAAAGATTATTGTTGACACCTACGGCGGCTACAGCCGTCACGGTGGCGGAGCATTTTCCGGCAAAGACCCCACAAAGGTAGACCGTTCAGGTGCTTACTATGCTCGTTACATTGCCAAAAACATTGTTAAGGCAGAGCTTGCTACAAAGTGTGAGGTTCAGCTTGCTTACGCAATCGGCGTTGCAGAGCCTGTTTCCGTTTTAGTTGAAACATTCGGCACAGCAAAGGTAGACGAAGCTGTGCTTTCAAAGGCAGTAAGAAAGGTATTCGACTGCCGTCCCTCTGTTATTATCCGTGAGCTTAATCTTACAAAAACCAAGTATCGACCTCTTGCAGCTTATGGTCATATGGGACGTGAGGATTTACCTGTTCAGTGGGAGAAAACCGACAAAACAGAGGCACTCAAAGCCGCTGTTGCCGAGCTTTTATAAGTTATGAAAAGAGAAAATTATTTAAGCTGGGACGAATACTTTATGGGCATTGCCCTTCTTGCGGCTCAAAGAAGCAAAGACCCCAACACTCAGGTAGGTGCTTGTATAGTTTCAAAGGATAATATAATTATTTCCACAGGCTACAACGGAATGCCAAAGGGCTGTTCTGACGACGAATACCCTTGGGAGCGTGAAGGAAAAGAAACCAAGTACCCCTATGTAGTTCACGCTGAGCTTAACGCAATCTTAAATGCTCACGGCAGAAATTTAGAGGGCAGTAAGCTTTACGTAACACTCTTCCCCTGCAATGAATGTGCAAAAGCAATTATCCAGAGCGGTGTTAAGGAGTTTTTCTACCTTTCTGACAAATACGCCGAAACTCCCTCTACCTTAGCCTCAAAACGAATGATAGAATCAGCAGGAGTTAAGTTTACAAAGCTTACTCCAAGCATTAAATCCATCACTCTTGATTTTAACATTTCCGAATAAGTTTTAAGCCACCGATTTTTCAGTCGGTGGCTTTTGTTATGTTAAGTTATTTATGCCGAAAGAAATGGATATTGCTTCGTTTACTTTGCTCATTGCCGCTTCGTCCACACTTCCCATTTTCTCCTTTAAGCGTCGCTTATCAATGGTTCTGACCTGCTCCAACAAAACCACGCTGTCTTTAGAAAGCCCTGTGGAATCGGCACCTATGGCAATATGGGTTGGAATATTTGCTTTTTGCTGACGGCTTGTAATAGCGGCGGCTATTACGGTGGGGCTGTATTTATTACCAACATCGTTCTGCACAATAAGCACGGGTCTCAGTCCCCCTTGCTCAGAGCCCACAACAGGACTTAAATCTGCGTAAAATATATCTCCGCGTCTGACGTTCATTTATTCACACTCCGCATTTTTCATATCACTAATATTTTTGCCACGGCAGAAAAACTTTATACCGCTTAGTAATATTTTATTTTGCGAAGTGTTTTGTGTTACTTTTCAGATTTGTAAAATTACAGAACATAGGTTTAAAAACATAAACAGGGTCGGTTTCTTAAAACAACCGACCCTGTTCATATTATTCTGCGTTAAATATTATTTTATCGCCGTCAAAATCACAGATAATTTTTGTTTTACCTTGAAGCTCTCCGCTTAAAAGCTTTTCACTGAGTTCATCCTCAACCAAGCTTCTTACGGCTCTGCGGATCGGTCTTGCTCCGTAGGCTTCGTCAAAGCCTTCCTCGGCAATACGCTCTAAGGCTTTATCGGTAAACTCAAGCTCATAGCCTAAGGTATTAAGCCTTGCACCTAAGTTTTTAAGCATAAGGCTTGCAATTTCCTTAACCTCATCTTTAGTAAGCTTATTGAAAACTATAATATCATCAACACGATTTAGAAACTCAGGTCTGAATACCTTTTTAAGTTCTGCCAGTACGGTTTCTTTGATATTATCGCTTTTGCTCTCTGCCTGCGTATCAAATCCCAAAGACTTTGTGGTGTTGGTTATAAGCCTTGCACCTACATTTGAGGTCATAATTATTACAGTATTTTTAAAGCTTACAGTTCTGCCCTGAGAGTCTGTAAGTCTTCCGTCCTCAAGAATCTGGAGAAGCATATTGAAAACATCGGGATGAGCCTTTTCAATTTCGTCAAAAAGGATTACGGAGTAAGGCTTTCTACGCACCTTTTCAGTAAGCTGACCGCCCTCATCATAGCCCACATAACCCGGAGGTGAGCCGATAAGCTTGGAGACCGTGTGCTTTTCCATATACTCGCTCATATCAAGGCGGAGCATTGCATTTTCATCTCCGAACATTGAACTTGCCAATGCTTTGGTAAGCTCAGTTTTACCCACGCCTGTGGGGCCTAAGAAGATAAAAGAGCCTACAGGTCGGTTTTCTTCTTTAAGTCCTGCTCTGCCTCGACGAATCGCCTTAGCAACGGCAGTAACAGCTTTGTCCTGACCGATTACACGGTTATGAAGCTCAGCTTCAAGGTTTAAAAGTCTTTCGCTTTCTTCTTTAGTCAGCTCCTCGGCAGGTACACCTGACCAATCGGAAACGGTTTTGGCAACATCATCTTTGGTAACTGCCGCAACCTTTGACTCAATGTCAGATTTCCATTTTTCTTTTTGCTCTTCAAGGGAATCTCGTAAACTCTTCTGCTTATCTCTTACTTTAGCCGCACGCTCGAAATCCTGGTTTGACACCGCCTCTGCCTTCTCAATTTCAAGCTTTGCAATTTCATCCTCGGTTTCCTTTAACTCAGGCGGTGCTGTCTGCTCCTTAAGCCTGAGGCGAGACGCCGACTCGTCAATAAGGTCAATGGCTTTGTCGGGAAGGTAGCGGTCTGCAATATATCTTACTGAAAGCTCCACGGCGGCATCAATAGCCTCGTCGGAAATTTTAACCTTATGGTGAGCCTCGTACTTGTCGCGAAGTCCCTTAAGAATTTCCTTAGCCTCATCTTTAGTAGGCTCACCTACCTTGACTGGCTGAAAACGTCGCTCTAAAGCCGAATCCTTTTCGATATACTTCCTATATTCGTTAAGTGTTGTGGCACCTATTACCTGAAAATCACCCTTTGCCAAGGTGGGCTTTAGGATGTTTGCTGCGTCTGCACTGCCCTCTGCCGAGCCCGCACCCACAATGGTATGAAGCTCATCAATAAAGAGGATTGTATTTTGGTCCTTTTTAAGCTCATCAATAACGCCTTTAATACGCTCCTCAAAGTCGCCTCGGTACTTTGTGCCTGCAATCATACCTGTTAAATTAAGGCTGAACACGTGCTTATCTTTCAGAAGTTCAGGCACCTCACCCTTTGCAATTTTAAGGGCAAGCCCCTCGGCAACTGCAGTTTTGCCAACGCCCGGCTCGCCAATGAGCACAGGATTATTTTTGGTTCTGCGTGAAAGGATTTCAATAACCCTGCGGATTTCCTGCTCTCTGCCGATAACAGGGTCAATCTCGCCTTTTTCGGCAGCTTCTGTCAGGTCTCTGCCGAATTTTTCCAGATTTTTATTTTTGCCCTTTGAGTCCTTGGTTTTGTCTGCCGACTGAGGTGAAAAATCTTTTTCTGCCTCTTCGTTAAGGCTTGCCTTAAGTGCCGTTAAGACGGAGTTTACCGAAACGGAAAGTTCCTCCATAAACTTTACGGCGTATGAGTCACGCTCTGAAAGAAGAGCCACCAAAAGATGCTCGGTGCCCACAAAGCTGTGCCCCACCTGAGCAGATGTAATAATCGCTGTTTGCATAACTCGCTTTGTTCTGGGGGTGAAATCTTCGGGAGTCAGCGAAGTTCTAACGCCCTTACCTATGGTTGCTTCGATTTTTTCCTTAAGGCTTTCTTCCTTAAGTCCGCACTCTGAAAGAGTTGCCGCCGCAACACCTGTTTGCTCCATTAAAAGTCCTAAAAGCAGGTGCTCGGTGCCTATATAGGTGTGACCCATCTGAGCGGCATTATCAATTGCTAAGTTCATAGCCTCGTTTGCTTTTTGTGTAAATCCCTTAAAACTATACATATACCTTCAGTCCCTTCCTATTTTTCTTTATTTGAATTTTAACTCCTCTCTGATTATCTCAGCTCTTACTCTGTCACGCTCGTCAGGCGAAAGTCTTGTGCCTTTAAGCCTCATAATGCTTGCAGGCTGAATTTTTAGCATTAAGCTGTCTACTGTTTCGAGAGTTACGCTGTCTATAAGTCCTTCACAAATTCCTACCCTTAAGTTTGAAAGAAGCTTTACAGCCTCCTTGTGGCTTATCAACCTTGCGGTAATTAAAATACCGTAGCTTCTGCCGATTTTGTCCTGATACTCGAAGCTCTGCATCATTGTTTCTCTGGTTTTAAGCTCAGAGTTTACAAGCTGTTCGGTGATGTTTTTTAAATTATCTATGGCGGCTTTTTCACAAATACCAAGGCTTACCTGATTGCTTATCTGATACATAGCACCCCTTGCCTCGGTATCCTCGCCGAAGGCTCCGCGTATTACAAGACCGAGCTTCGAAAGGTTAGCGGCAATTCGTGAAACTGTGCGGCTTTCCTTTAAAGCAGGCAGATGCATCATAATGCTTGCCCTCATACCTGTGCCTAAGTTTGTGGGGCACTGGGTAAGAAAGCCCAGACGCTTATCAAAGGCGAAGTGGAGGCTTTTATCAAGCTCGGTGTCAAGCCTGTCAGCTATTTCATAGGCTTTTTCGATTTCGAATGTAGGAAGTATTACCTGAATTCTCAGGTGGTCCTCCTCGCCTACCATTATGCTTATTTCCTCATTTTCGGTGGTGATAAGAAGCTTACCCTTGCCGCCATCGGCAAACTCTGGACTAATGAGGTGACGCTCAACCATTGCAATTCTGTCAAACTCATTTACGTCTTCCATTTTTACCGCCATGAATTTATAGCCGCAAAAATCCTTGCCGCACATAAGTGCCTTAACCTTTTCGCCTATTTCATCACGGGCTTTGTCGTCCATTCTGTTTGGGAAAGGGAAATCTTTTAAATTTCGTGCAAGCCGAATGCGTGACGAAATAATTACTGCGTCGCTCATTTTTCTGCCTCCTTTGCTTTGATTTTATCACGAAGTTCTGCCGCCAGCTCAAAATTCTGCTCATCAATGGCCTTTTTAAGCTCTGCCTTTAAAGGCTTGATATCATCCTCAAGCTTAGGCTCTGCCTTTACCTCGGTGTATTCTACGCCTGAGGGCACCTTACCCGAGTGTTCGGTATTGCCGTGGATTCGCTTGATTGAAGGCAGAAGCTCAGAATAAAAGGCTTCGTAACAATTGGCACAGCCTACCTTTCCTGTGTTTGTAATGTCGCCATAGGTACTGCCGCACACATGACATCTTGATGCACCTGAGCGTGCAGGCAATGCTCCTGTAAAAAAGCTCTGGAGCAAACCTCCGAACATATCATTCATTTCAAGGTCAAATACATTGCCGTACCCCACTGAGTGGGCACACTCACTGCAGAGCATATACTCTGTGTACTCGCCGTTTACCACTTTTTTGATGTGGGTATTGGCTTCTCTTTGATTACATTTCTGACATTTCATATTATTACCTCCCTATCAATGTTAAAATCATATTTTTAAAAATACTTGCTCTTACAATATCTCTGCCTCTTGGCTCGATTGGCGTCAAGGCTCGGTCGCTTAAAGCTGAGGCTAAAAGCCTTGCGGTTTCCTTATTAATCGCCTCTACGCCTAAAAGGTTGTTAATCATAATCTCGGCAGTCATTCTGTCAAGGGTAGTGCCTACAGAATTTACAATATGCATAAGGGTAGCGGATTTATCCGTATTCACCCTTGTTATGCGGATGTAACCGCCGCCACCCCTGCGTGACTCCACAATATAACCCTGCTCGGGAGTAAATCGGGATGTAAGCACGTAGTTTATCTGGCTGGGCACACAGCCGAAATGGTTTGCAAGCTCGTTACGCTTAATTTCGGCATCGCCTGTGTCGTTTAACATTTCCATAATATATTCCGTCAGCATATCGCTTAGTCGCATATACGTCACCTCTTTTATTATATAGGAAAGGCTCCTCACAATTTGTCCTTTCCTGACCTTTGGTTTTATTTTAGTACGAAAGTCAGAGAAAGTCAAAGTCAGTTAAAGTCAAACTAAAACATCTTTATTTATAAAATCAAGGTTAATCTTTAATTTCCTCTTGTTTTCTCTGTTTTTCTCTTACTTTCTTAGTTTTAATTTGATTTCCACAAAAAATAAGGCTTTCCTTAAAACAAGAAAAGCCTTAATCTCAAACTAAATTATCAATTGTCGCAAAGCAACCACCGACATTATTCATTTTTCAATATTCAACATTCATTAGCGTAAGCTTCTTAAGCTTTGACCTTTGCGGGAGATTTAATTGTGTAAGAGCTTACGTCCAAAACTGTTTCTCCGTCAATCTGCAAAGCCATGGGGTGGCTAAACTCAACTGTAATCTTTCTGCCCTCAATGGCTGTGAAAATCTTCTTAT
Organism: Ruminococcus sp.; assembly: GCA_045635685.1. Classification (GTDB taxonomy): domain Bacteria; phylum Bacillota; class Clostridia; order Oscillospirales; family Acutalibacteraceae; genus Ruminococcoides. The sequence goes on along the minus strand of JAZTWD010000068.1, from coordinate 31,834 downwards.
GCTTTACGTGCTCACCCTTAAAAAGCTTTGGGAACACCAAAAGAGTCTTGAGCTTTCCGCTGTTATGTATTACTGCAGAGGTTAATTTGCCGGAGGTTCTGTCCTGATTAGGAGCAATCTGCATTCCGCCGCCGTAATATCTGCCTTTCATACCTGATGCCAGCCACACCTTTTTAAAGTTATAAACCTTGCCGTCAACAGTGATTTTGGCATTGGGGCATTTGTAGCCGTGAATAAGAAGCTTTATGGAAATGCCTGCGTAGCTTATGTTCTCCTTACCCTGAGCACGCATTTTATCGGCAACCTCACAGCACATTCCGTCAATTCCGTAGCCGATACCGTTTACAAAGCGGTAGCTCTTACCCTTAACTGTAATTGTGGGCAGGCCTTTAAGGTAATCGTTGATTTTTACCATATTGTTTTCGACCTTGTCCTCAACGTCCTTCATAAAGTCGTTGCCTGTACCGCTCTTATAAAGGTACACAGGGCAGTTAAACTCCATATCAGCGGTGTCGTTGGCAAAACGGTTGAGAGTTCCATCACCGCCAAGGATAAGGATATTGTCTTCGGAAGTTGTGCTGTTAATAAATTCCTTAACGTCAAGGTCAATAAGGCTTAATTTCTTAAAGTCCGCACACTTAAAGTTTTTTACAGCCTCCTGAACCTTGTCCTCTGCCTTGCCGCCTGATGCCAACGGATTAACAAGTACGTATAACATTTTCTTTTCCCCCATTTAATTTTCTTTAACTAAGTTCTGAACCCATAGTTTTTTCTTTAACATTACAAAGCCTATTATGCATTTAATAAGCTCTAAAGCCTGAACAATTATGTAAAGTTCTAAAACAGGAAGCCCTGTAAACCTTGAAAGCACAAAGGCAACGGGAATTGAAACACCCCACACAAATACGCTGTCGAAAAGGAAGGTTACAATAGTTTTGCCGCCTGAGCGAAGGGTGAAGTACGCCATATGCACAAAGGCATTTAAGGGCATCATAACTGCCGCCACCCTTAAAAGAGAAGCCGCAAGAGCTTTGATAGAATCGGTAGTGTTGTAAACCGCAGGGAACAAAGGTGATGTTATGAAAAGCAACACACCAACTGCAAAGCAAACCGCCACAGCCAAGGCTATGAGCTTTCGGTCCTCGTCTACTGCCCGGTCTAACTCTCCTGCACCTAAAAGTTGACCGACGATTATAGAAACAGCCGAGCCAAGCGCGAAAAATGCACAGAAGAAAAGGTTTGAAACTGTTGAAGAAATGTTCATAGCCGAAATCGCTTCAAGACCTCGCAGAGAGTAGCACTGCACCAGCATTGTGGTACCCAAAGACCACATAACTTCGTTAACAATAAGAGGTGCACCCTTGGTGGCAATATCCTTAACAAGGTTTTGGGGGATTTTAAAGCTTCTGTAGGCACCCTTGATGAACTTACATTTCTTTTTGTGGGTATGTGCCCAGATAATAACCACCAAGCATTCGGCATATCTTGCAATAACCGTTGCAATAGCCGCACCCTCAACACCTAATTGGGGAGCACCCAATTTGCCGAAAATAAGCACGTAGTTAAGGCTAATGTTGGCAATAAAGGCAACTATTCCTGCACACATAGGAACAACGGTCTGCCCTGTTTCACGCAAAGTTCCTGAATATGCCTGAGTTACGGCAAAAGGCAATAGCCCCAGCAGCATTATGTAAATATAACTTTTAGCATAATCTAAGGTTTTAAAAAGGTCTAAGCCGTCGTCACTCTGATGCAGAAACAGTGATATAAGCTCATGGTTAAAGAAGAAAAGCATCCCCAAAGCAATAAGGGTAACCGCAAGGCAGATTATAAGCTTAGCCCTGAAGGTATCTCTTACGCCCTTATGGTCGCCTTTACCGAAATACTGGGCGGTAAAAATACCCGCCCCTGATATTCCGCCAAAAATACAAATATTGAATACGAATATAAGCTGGTTAACAATGGCAACGCCTGACATCTGCTCGGTGCCCACCTGACCTACCATAATATTGTCAACAAGGCTTACGAAGTTTGTTATTATATTTTGCACAAGGACAGGCAGGGCGATAACCGCCACCTTTTTATAAAAATGCCTGTCTCCTATTAATTTTCGTCTAAGTTCCATTTCCTTATGTACAGAAAGCTTATCTTCGGTATTCCTTAATAAGTCTTTCTATTTCCTCAGTTAAATTTCTCATTTCTTTATTGGGAATTCCTGCAGAACCCTCAGCAAGAGCCAAAAGCTTTTTAGCAGAGGACACAAGATTTTTCTGCAATGGACTTTCATACTGACGTTCCTTTGTGTTTTTCTGCTTAATGGGAACACCCTCGGTAATTTCTATAAACTCGCCCTTTAATAAGTCGTAGCTTGTGCCGCTGAAGGGTGCAAAGGCTTTTACGCCTATTTCCTGCTCTACAGCATCGGAAAACTCTCTTACGGACTCATCGTCACCATGGTTTACAAATATAAGCTGAGGCTTCTTTTCAAAGCCCTTAAGCCAGTTTAAAAGCCCTTCCTTATCGGCGTGTCCGCTTACGCCTATAAGCTCGCTTACTTCGCAGTTAACTGCAATTTCGTCGCCGAAAAGTCGAACAGACTCTGCACCGTCATGGATTTTTCTGCCCAGAGTTCCCTCCGCCTGATAACCTACAAAAAGCAAGGTGCATTCCTTACGCCACAGATTATATTTAAGGTGATGGCAAACTCTGCCTGCCTCACACATACCGCTGGCAGAAATAATAACCTTAGGAGTAGTATTCATATTAAGCTGACGGCTTTCGTCAGAGGTAACCGTGGTATGAAGGCCGTCAAACCACAAAGGATTGTTGCCGTCTTTCATAACTGCTCTGAACTCTTCGTCCAGACAACTTGTGTCACACTGCAGATAAATACCCGTAGCCTCATTTGCCAAGGGGCTGTCTACATATACAGGGAAGTTATGATGGTTTTTAACCAGACCCTTTTCCTTTATCTCGCGGATAAAGTAAAGCATCTCCTGAGTTCTGCCTACTGCAAAAGAAGGGATAATAACGTTTCCGCCTCTATCCAAGGTACGCTGAATAACAGAAGCTAAAACCTCGATACTGTTCTGACGCTTTGCGTTATGAAGGCGGTTTCCATAGGTAGATTCACACACAACAAAGTCTGCCTCGGAAACTGTAGAGGGGTTATTTATAATAGGCTGGTTTACGTTGCCAACGTCACCCGAAAATACAATTTTCTTGGTAACACCATCCTCTGTAAGCCAGATTTCAATGGCGGCACTGCCTAAAAGGTGGCCGATATCAGTAAACCTTAGGGTAATATTTTCGTCAATTGTAATAGCTTCAAGGTAAGAGCAGGGACGGAAAAGTGAAAGCACCCCCTCGGCATCCTCAAGGGTATACAGAGGCTCAACCTCAGCCTTGCCCGCACGCTTAGCTTTACGGCTTCTGAACTTTGCCTCGCTTTCCTGAATAAATGCACAGTCGCGAAGCATTATTTCGCAAAGGTTTGCGGTTTCCTTGGTAGCAATAACCGTACCGCTAAAGCCTTGCTTATATAAAAGCGGCAGATTTCCCGAATGGTCAACGTGAGCGTGGGTAAGGAAAACATAGTCAATCTCATTTGCGTTAACAGGAGGCAGAGTGTTTTCAAAAACATCTCTGCCCTGCTCCATTCCGCAGTCAATCAGAATATTCTTACCCGAAACGTTTATATACGTACAGCTTCCTGTTACCTCGTGGGTTGCTCCTAAAAATCTGACTTCCATTTTTAGCCGTCCTTTAACTCTTTAACACTAAGTGAAACTCCATCGGTTTCTTCGATATACTTAAATACCTCGTCAAAATTATAGGTGAATTTATAAAGGGATTTGCAGTTATCGTTAATAAAGCCCTTTGCCATAGAAACATCCATAACCGCCTGAAGTTCGTTGTAATACTCGGCGATATTATAGATTGCAATAGGCTTGTCGTGTCGTCTTAACTGCTTTAAGGTAAGAACCTCGAAAAACTCCTCAAAGGTGCCAATACCTCCGGGAACAATGAGAAAAGCGTCAGACATTTCTTCCATAATCATTTTACGGTCACGCATGGAGTCGGTTTCAATAAGGTCGTCGCACTCTGAGAAAAGAGCCTCAATGTCCTCATCCTCAAAGAATTTGGGAATAATTCCTATTACCTCGCCGCCTGCACTTTTGGCACCTCTTGCTGCGGCACCCATAAGTCCGTTACCGCCGCCGCCAAACACCAAAGTGTGTCCACGTCTTGCGAGCTCTGCACCCAAAGCTTCGGTTTCAGAAATAAACATGGAGTCAATTTTTGGAGACGCAGCTCCGAATATACAAATTTTCATAGTAAATCCTCCCGAATATATATAAGTAATTGTAACATAAAACTTCCTTTTAGTACAGTAAAATTTTGTTATAATTACAAAATCTTCACAAAAAAGGCGGCAAAGCTGAACTTTACCGCCTCATAACTATTCTATTCCCAAAAAATAAAAATATACCGATATTTACTCTATTACGCTTTGGCACACCTCCTCAAAATGCACAAGCTCAGGCTGACACTCATTTAAAAGCTTTGCAAAATCCATCCCCTTAGCTTTATCAAGAAAAAGGTCGGATACTTTCTTAACTGTAGCTCCTGTGGCTGAAGCTTTTGCCTCTATGCCGTATGCTACATAATAGCCGATTTCGGGATGGTATAATTCTTCTTCCGTACACTTATAAAACAAAGAAAAGACCCCTAATATATAATCTGCGTTGTGAATATTTTTCACAATCCCTCACAAAAAATGTTGTGCCCTAAAGCACAACATTATAATTATAATCATTTACTTTGTCGTTTTCAAGAAATATTACACGATTTATAAGTTTTAAACAAAAATGTAACAATATGCAAAATCAAGGTTTTTGTCTCATTTTATTGCTCTTTTGTCCAAGCCAGTTGGCTTTGAGGTAATAAATAAACAACGCAACAGTGCTTAAGCTCCAGGTTAAGGGATACACCCAGTTAACGGCGGCTATGCTCTCGGTCAAGGGTACAACCACCATCAAAAATCCTACTCTTACCACACACCAGAACATCAACATAGTAATCATAGGCACCAACGCCTTGCCTGCACCGCGAAGAACTGCCGAAAAGGAGTGGGATGCCGCTAATAAACAATAGAAAAGTGCACAGACCCTTGCTTTATCTACGCCATACTGAACTGCATCTGCATCTCGGGTAAACGCCATAATCAAGTATGGTGCAAAAATAAAGAACAGTACACCTATAACCTCGGCAATTGTCATAGACATTCCAACGCCGAAGCGTGCACCTTTTTTGGCTCGGTCAAATCGCTTGGCACCAATATTCTGCCCTACAAAGGTTGAAATTGCCGCCGTAAAGCTTGTAATTGGCAAAAATGCAAAGCCTTCGATTTTAGAGTATGCTCCGCAACCTGCCACCGCCATATCTCCGAAATGGTTTATATTGGACTGCACCACAACATTTGCCAAAGCAATAATTGAATTCTGCACGCCTGAGGGTAAGCCATAGCGGATTATCATGCCAAGCATTCTGAAATCAGGCTTAAGCTCTTTTATGGAAACTCTACTTTCGTCCTTTACCCTCATAAGTCTGAAAAGGCATAAGAAAACACTTAAAAACTGAGAAATAATAGTAGCAAAGGCGGCTGACCAGACTCCTAAGCCAATAAACATAATAAAAATCACATCAAGCACAACATTGGTGACAGAAGAAATAATAAGATAATAAAGAGGATGCTTGCTATCTCCTACTGCCTGCATTACAGCCATACAGGCGTTATACATTACCAAACCCAACGCACCCATAAAATACACCTGAATATATTCAAGTGCACCTTGGTAGAGACTTTCAGGAGTACCCATCCACTTAAGAAGCTGAGGCGACAAAAGTACACCTGCCACAGACAAAACTACACCTACAGCAATGCTGAAAAGTAAATTTGTATGTATTGCCCGACGCATATTGCGAAAATCCTCGGCACCGAAAAACTGAGAAATCAGCACTCCCGCGCCTAAGGAAAGCCCCTGAAAAAAGCCCACAAGCAAAAATATAAGCATAGCTGTGGCACTTACAGCACCTAAGGCAACGGCTCCTAAGCGGTTGCTAACAATAAGGGAGTCGGCAGTATTGTAAAGCTGCTGAAAAAGATTGCCCAAAAACAAAGGAACTGCAAATTTTACTATATTTTTAGAAATAGAGCCTTCGGTCATTCTTATCTGCGACTCTGCCATACTTAAGCCTCCCACAAAACCTGCACTTATATTCTATATTATATTACAATACAACTTCTTGTCAATTATGATAATTTATGGAAATATATTCTTAGCTTAAGTCAAATTATAGCCATAAATAACCGTTTTTGTCAATCCTCGGCATTGACGATTAATTTAGAACTGATATAATTTATAGTGAGTAAGAATTATCCGTTAACAGTAAAGCGGTACATAAAGCTTACTCTGATTGATTATGTATTAAATATCATTCATATATAAGGAGAATCTAAAGAATGCTTACAAAGAGCGAAGAACAGATTGTTGAGCTGTTGTGGAACTTTGATGAGCCGCTGACAAGCTCGGAGATTATCAGAAACTCCGTGGACAAAACCTGGAAAGACAGCTATGTTCACCTTCTGATAAACTCTCTGATGGAAAAGGGTATGATTGAGGTAGCGGGCTTTAAAAAAGCCACCAAAAATTACGCCCGAACCTTTAAACCCACAATGAGTCGTGAGGAATACTTGATTTTGAGTCTTACCAAAAGCAAGAACTACGACAAGGCACAGATGCCAAGATTTTTTAAGGCATTTATTGGTAAAACCACCGACCTTGAGCTTTTAAATGAGCTTGAGAAGACCATCAAAAACCGCAAGGCTGAGCTTTAAAACACGCACTTAGCCGCAGTACAAAGGAGATTTTATTATGAATATTAATGAAAATTCAATATCCGAAAAAGATAATTTTCTGGTCAGTACTGCGGCGGATGCTGCTTTTGAGGCAGTAAGCTCCTGCCTTGAAAGTGACAGCTCAGCTAACATTAAAAGCCTTATTGAAGCAAAGCTTACCAAGGCAATTGATGAAAAAAAGCAAAGCGACAAAAAGCTCAGACAGCTTCAGAAAACCGAGCTTGAGGTTTTAATGGAGCTTGACAGAGTTTGCCGAAAGCATAACCTGAGGTATTACATTGTAGGCGGCACCCTTATTGGAGCCGCACGCACAGGCGGTTTTATCCCCTGGGATGATGATATCGATGTTTCTATGCCAAGGGAAGATTTTGACAAACTTTTAAAGCTTAAAGACGAATTCTCAGAGGAATTTTTCCTGCAGACCCACAAAACCGAAAAAGACTGCTACTTTTTCTATGCAAAGCTGAGGAAAAACGGCACCTACTTCGGCGAGGATAAATTTGAACACACAGGCATTCACAAAGGAATTTTTATGGATATTTTTCCATTGGATTTTATAAGCGACAAAGGCATTATCCAGAAGCTCTGCTTCAAATCTTTCAGCCTTATTAATGCTTTTATCTGCTCTAAGAAAAAAACCTCAGAATTTCTTTACAAAAACATGAGCCTGCCCTTTATTGTAACTTTCAGAATTATTCAATGTATTCTGCCTCTTCCTTTGCTTTACGGGCTGAGAAGCCTTACGGCAAAGCTTACAAAAGCTTTAAGTAACAAGCGCCTTGTGGCAAGCCTTGCAGGCTTTCACGGCTATCCTAAAGAAATTGCTCCCTTTGGGCTGTGGGCTGAGGGCACCGACATTGAGTTTGAAGGCAAAACAGTACGTGCTCCAAAAGAGTACCAAAGGCTTCTTACCCATATGTTTGGCGACTATATGCAGTTGCCACCTGTGGAAGAAAGAATTAACCACACCGTAGCCGATGAGAACATCATCTTCGAGGGTGTAACCAAAGAGGACTACAAACCAAAATTCACAAGAAAACGCAGCCACCGCTACTACGGCGTGGATTACGATATTATTCCTTTTGAGAAATAAAACAATTATCCCCGATAGGTTATTAAACTTATCGGGGATTTTAATATCATTTTATTTTAGGCTCTGCTAAGAAAACTTCGCCTTTTTTATACACGTATCTGGTGTAGGAATGCATATTTGTAAAGTCTGACTTTTCTTTGTACTTGTATTTTTGGAGCACCGTTAAGCAATCACAATAAGGCACCGTTTCGCTTACAATTACAAAAGGCTTTATAAGCTTTCGAAGCTTTTTGCTGTGATACACAGACTTACCAAAGCAGGTAGTACCTACCAGAGCAGGGTCATCGGTAACATAATAGTCAATGCATTTCTCAAAGAATTCATCATTTAGCTTAGGAGAGTCCAAATTAGGCAAACCGTAGCAAACAAGCTTTTTCCTGCTTAAATCACGCCTGCGGTTTTCGAGAAGCTCCTTTGCAAAGGGCGAGAAAAAGTCACGCACACTTTTATAGGCTGAGTCCTTTTCTCTCTTTAAGACTCCCTCTTCGTACCCCTCAGTCTGAGCTTTTTTAAGAGTTTTTACAATAAGCTCTGTATTCTTAAGCTGAGTATACTCCAGATATCTGTCGGCACAGCCAATGCTTTCGCCAAAGAAACGGAGTTTATCGTTCCACACAAAGGCTACAGAGGGAATTCCAAGGGAAAACGCAATTATATTAGCGTGCATTCGGCAGGCAATAATTGACGAAAAGCCTGAAATATACTCCACAAGTTCCTTGGCATTTTCAGCCGAAGGCAAGGAAATCTCTTCCCTTTCATCCTCTTTGCCCATAAACACAAGCAAATCTGTGAGAAACTCTTCATCCTGCCTCAGTCCGTTTGTAAAGAGCTTATATTTAATACCCTCAGCCTCAAGAGCTTTCACAATATTTGCCCAGATATCAAGCAAATCTTCCTTGGTAAGGGGTAAACCATAATCCAGAAAAAGGCCTTCCCTTGCAACACCTAAACCTACAACCTGAGAGTTTTCGTCACGCTTTATTTTATATGTATCCGCCGCCCATACAGCAGGGTCGGCGCGCCTTGAAGAAGAAAGGTATCCGTCGCTTAAGTAGGTATTGTTGATATCCTCAGCATAATCACGTGAAGTAATATATTTTGTACATCGGCTGTGAAGCATATCAAAAAGAGCTTTACAACCTTCGTCCTCAATATCGTAGCCCTCCATACCCACAGCATTAAAAGCCACAGGAATTCCGTATTTTTCAGCCCTTGACATAATACGAGCCATATCACGGGGCAGATTTTCCTGCCTGAATTTAATAAAGCCTCCGCCGGGAAAAATCACCACGTCGCTGTTGCGTACTCTGTTAAGTGTATTTTTGTCCTTCTGCCGACGGATATCTATAGTGGAAAACTTTATATTTTTAAATCCGTCCTTTTTGGCGGATTTTTTGATAAGATATTTTACGCAATCAGAAATTACAACGTCACCGAAATTGCGTCCCTGCATTAGCCCGCACAAAAGCACCTTGGTATCAGGCTCAATAAGATTAGCTTCCTCCTTGCTAAAAGGTGCAGGATTTAAAGTTTTATTTGGTTTTTCGTTCATTATCCCACACCGCTTTCGTTATTAATTGAAGCTCAACACTGTGCTCTTTAAGCCGTCCTTTAATTTTACTGTAGGCTTCCAGCCTAAGGCTTCAAGCTTAGAGGTATCAAGACCTTTACGCTTGTAGTTGCAATAGCCTGAGGTATCGGTAGCAACTTCGTAAACTACTTTTATATTTCTTTCAGGGAATAAATCAGAAATGAGCTGGGCAACATCCCTGATTGCCATAGGCTCGGTTTCGTTGGCTAAATTATATGCCTCGCCGTTTTCACCCTTAAGCATTACAAGAAAAATTGCGGCAACAGCATCTGTAACATAGCAGAAAGCTCTTTCGGCAAGACCATCGCTTTTCATAACGATATCGGTGGAGTTAACTGCATTTGTAATAAAGTCAGCCATAACTCTGCCGTCGTTGCCGATAATCATACCGGGGCCGTAGGAATGAGCAATTCTCAGCACAGTAAAGGGAATGCCATACTGCACAAGGTAGCTTTTGAGAATTGTCTCGGCCATACGCTTGCTTTCAGGGTAACATGACCTTGCCTCTAAGGGGTCAAAGGTGCCCATATCGGTTTCTTTAACAAAGTCCACCTCATCAACCTTGCCGTAAATCTCACGTGTTGAGGGGTAAACAATATTTTCAATATTTTTAGTTCTTGCAAGTTCAAGGATATTAACTGTACCCTGAGTATTAGCGGCAATAATGCCTGTGGGGTCGTTCTTGATAAAGTAAGGGCTTGCGGCACCTGCGGCGTGGAAAATATAGTTTATATCGCCCTCATAATTAATGGGGGTACAAACGTCCTGAGCAATAATCACAAAATTCTCGTCATCTAAGAAGCCTGCAAACTTTGCCTCTGCCTTAGCCTTACTGCGAACCAGAGCAAGAACCTTGATGCCAAAGTTTTTCTCTTTATTAAGGTGCATAAGACCAAGTGTAAAGTAATATGCAAGCATACCTGTGGCACCTGTTACAAGAACAGTTTTACCCTTTAACTTTTCAAAGGGAATATCGCGGGAGATAAGGTCATCCATATCAGCCTTAACAACACTTTTTTCATAAATAAACATAGTTTTAACCTCCTGATTATACTATATCCGAGATATACACAACTATAATAACACATCAAAGCTAATACTGCAACGCTAAAAAGTATATGATACAAATTTTGTTGCAAATATTTAGCTAAAATTCGCATAGAAACTGCACCGTTTATATGATAAAATAATATAAACTATACCCCAAGGAGGAATTGACGTGAAAAAATTCATTGCAATCTTACTTACACTTATTATGGCACTTTCCTGCTTTACTTTTGCAGCAAGTGCAGAAGAAGCCGCTTTTGACTACAAAGAGGTTTCTTATATGCAGGAAAATATGCTTTATGTTCACGGCACATCAGATGCTTCCGAAACCGAGGCTTGGCAGCATTGGCAGCGTCTTGACCTTTATCGTGACTACGACGAAGACGAGCAGAAGGACATGGGCGTTACCCGCGAAGAGGGTATTTCTAAGGAATACTATTTCTTCCTGCCCTCAGGTGCAGATGCAAATAAAGTAACAATACTTAACACATTTAAAACTCCCATTACTTTCCACGGTGAAGTAATTGAAAGCGGTTGCTGCATCGAATTTCCCTATTCTGTTACTGAGGACTATGCTGTACATGCCGAAAACAATGAGTACATTGTAAGATTCAGAAAATCAAGTGCAGAAGCCGCTATTTACATCAACAACCCCGACGCTGACGGCAATGGCACAGACCTTCTTACTTACCTTTCTCAGGATAAGGAAAACGATGCAGAGGCAACAGGTGCAATCATTAACAAAGACGGCACAGTTGACAACACACCCATAAAGAAAATCAAGGGCAGAGGCAACACAACCTGGGACAAGGAAAAGAAGCCCTTTAACGTTACCTACGAAGATGCAGTTTCCATTGACGGTATGGAAGAAACCAAGAAGCTTTCTCTCCTTGCTAATTATCAGGACTCAACTTTCAGCAGAAACCGAATCCTTTTTGACCTTGGCGATGCAGTAGGTATACCCTACTCTTCCGATTCAAGATTCGTTGATTTCTATATGAACGGTGAGTACTTAGGCACTTACGAAATGGCTCAGAAGGTTGATATAGGTAAGAAAAACCTTGTAAAATCCATTGACGATGACACACATCTGAACGAGGACGGCACTCTTAAAGAAGAATTCCCCTTCTTGGTTGAGATTGACGCAGGTGCAGGCAGCACAGATTACCACACCAACTCCTCAAAAGCAAGATGCAACCTTACTGTAAAGGGTCCCGAGCTTGATGAGGACGACCCCTATTACAACGAAGTATTAAACGTTGTAAGAACTAAGTTTGACGAGATGTACACAGCAGTTGTACAGGACTCTGACAATCTCTCTGAGCTTGTGGATATTGACTCTCTGGCAAAATTAGTGCTTATTAACGAGCTCAGCAAAAACTGGGACGTTGGTATTTCCAGCTTCTACCTTACTTATCAGGCAGACGAAGACGGCAACTTCAAGTTCTTCGGCTCTCCTTGCTGGGACTACGACAACTCTATCGGTAACGCTACAGGCGTTAAGGGCGACCTCAGAAATATGGGCGTTACAGACTACGAAGAACCCACAGGCTGGTGGGCAAAGTTTAAGCTTAACTCAAGCCGCGGCTCAGGCAAAACAGGCAAGTACACTCTTCCCGGTTATGCCGCTATGAACGAAACAATCTTACAGCGAATGGCTGAAATCTGGTTTGAAGAATTCGTTCCTGCTTTAGAAATTCTTAACAGCGAAAAGGTTGCTGAGGGCGATATTTACTCCGCAGATGTTTACTACGACTATCTTGAGAAATCCGCCTCAATGAACTACGAAATCGGCTGGAGAATCAACACTGGCGACTGGATTTGCGACCACTCTGAGCTTATTTTAGGTACATACAACGCCGAAACAGGCGAGTTTATTCAGGATGCTGAGCCTACAAAGTACGCTGTAAAGACCTTTGAGGGCGAGTACAAATATATGCTTGACTGGCTCAACACCCGTGCAGCCTGGCTTAGCGCAGAATTCCACGATGCAGTTAACAAGAGTATTATCTTAGGCGATGCAAACCTTGACGGCAAGGTAAACGTTAAGGATGCTACCTTAATCCAGAAAGCAATTGCAAAGCTTGAGAAGCTTGAAGGCGACGGATTTACAGCCGCTGATGTAAACGCTGACCAGAAGCTTTCTGTTCAGGATGCAACAAATATTCAGAAATTCGTAGCTAACTATGAAATTCCCTATGAGGTAGGTTTACCTGTTTAAAAATTGTTTACAAAATCCCCTGCACAGGTTTGTGCAGGGGATGCTTTTTTGGTTGACTTTTACGGTAAAAAGTATTATTATTTAAGTATCCATGTAATTAGATTTTTAAGAGTATCTGGGAAAGGTTGATTACTACGGAAATTCTGTTTTTGATATGCGACAGTATTATCACAGGGTTCTTCTCTCTGTGTTATTTATATCAGGTTTTCTTCATAATTTATGAGCTCATAAAAAGAAAAAAAGCCACCAAAAAGAAAAAGCCCCATAAGCTTCATTCCTTCGGTGTAATCATATGTGCAAGAAATGAGCAAAGCGTTATCGGCGGCCTTATTGACAGCATCAAGCGTCAGGATTACCCTTCTGAGCTTATTGACATTTTCGTTGTTGCCGACAATTGCTGTGACTACACCGCAAAATATGCCGAGGCTTCAGGTGCAACTGTTTTTGAAAGAAACAATCAGAGCCTTGTAGGCAAAGGCTATGCTCTTGACTTTGCTTTTAAAACCCTTTTTGATAACGGAATAAAGCACGATGCTTATCTGATTTTTGATGCAGACAACCTTGTGGACAAGGACTTTGTAAAGGAAATGAACCTTAAGCTTTGTGAAGGCTATAACGTACTTACAAGCTACCGCAACTCCAAAAACTACGGCACAAACTGGATTACCTCGGGCTATTCACTTTCTTTTATCAGAGAGGCTGCCTACCTTAACAAAGCCCGTGAGGACTTAAAGCTTTCCTGCGCAATTTCAGGCACAGGCTTCTGCGTAAGACGTGAAATTTTCGAGAAACAAGGCGGTTGGAAGCATCACCTTCTTACCGAGGACATAGAATTTACAGTTGACTCTGTAATACAGGGCGAAAAGTTCGGCATCAGCGAAAAATCCGTTCTCTATGATGAGCAGCCCGTAACCTTCAAAAGCTCATGGACTCAGCGTTTACGCTGGGCAAAGGGCTTCTACCAAATTTTAGGTATGTATGGCGGTAAGCTTATTAAGAGGATGTTTAAGGGCTCATTTACCTGCTACGACTTTTTTATGACCCTTTTCCCTGCATCCGCTTATACAGTTTATTGTCTTATTAAGGCTATTGTAGAATGTGTTTACGGCTTTATCGCTTTCTCCGGCGACCTTAACGGCTTCAAACTTGCATTTAACTGCTTATGGCCTATAATAAGCTGTTTCGGTATTATGTACCTTATTTTCTTTGCAATGGGACTTGTAACAATGCTTACCGAGCATAAGGTTATAAGAGCCACCAAGGGTCAGAAAATCCGCTCGGTTTTCACTTACCCCTTATTTATGATTACTTACTGCCCCATTGCTATTGTAGCTATCTTCAAAAAAGTTGAGTGGAAGCCTATTCCCCATAACGTAAACGCTACAATCGATGACCTTCAAAACGCAAAAGTAAAATAAAAAAACTAAACCGCCCGATTAATTCGGGCGGTATTGCATTATAATTTCCGATTTTGTCAATACTCAATTTACGAATACAAATTTACGGAAGGAGTGACGCATATTGCTTAATTTAAAAAACATATGCAAAGAGTACAAAATGGGCGATACTACCGTTCATGCCTTAAGAGGTGTAAACGTAAGCTTTCGCCGGAATGAATTTGTGGCAATACTCGGCCACTCAGGCTGTGGCAAAACCACTTTGCTTAATATCGTCGGCGGTCTTGACCGCTACTCTCAGGGTGACCTGATTATTAACGGCGTAAGCACCAAAAAGTATAAAGACCGTGACTGGGATACTTACCGCAATCACTCCGTAGGCTTTGTTTTTCAGTCTTATAACCTTATTCCCCACCAGACTGTACTTTCTAATGTAGAGCTTGCCTTAACCCTTTCAGGCGTTAAGAAAAGTGAGCGAAGAAAGCGTGCCAAAGAGGCACTTAAAAAGGTAGGTCTTGGTGACCAGCTTAAGAAAAAGCCTAACCAGATGTCAGGCGGTCAGATGCAGAGGGTGGCCATTGCACGCTCACTGGTTAATAATCCCGACATTCTTTTAGCCGACGAGCCTACAGGTGCACTTGACACCGACACAAGCGTTCAGATTATGGAAATCCTCAAGGAGGTTGCCAAGGACCGCCTTGTTATTATGGTTACCCATAACCCTGAGCTTGCCGAACAGTACGCCACAAGAATTGTAAACCTTAAGGACGGCTTGGTGGTTGGCGACTCCAACCCTGTTACTGAGGATGAAATTAAGGAAGCTGAGGCAAAATTTGCAAGTGAGGGCAAAAAGAAAAAACAGAAGAAACCCTCTATGTCCTTCTTCACCGCACTTTCTCTTTCCTTTAATAACCTGCTTACCAAAAAGGCTCGTACACTTTTAACCTCCTTTGCAGGCTCTATCGGTATTATCGGCATTGCACTTATCCTTTCACTTTCAAGCGGCATTCAGACTTTTATCGACAATATTCAGGAAGAAACCCTTTCCTCTTACCCTATTGTTATTGAGGAAGAAGCCCTTGATATGACCGCAATGATGGCTTCTATGATGTCTATGGCTGAAAGCGGACAGAACAGAGAGGACGGCAAGGTTTACGCCAACACCATTATGTATGACATGCTTGAGACCGTAAACGGCTCAGCCACAAGCCAGAATAATCTGGAGCCTTTCAAGGCATATCTTGACGAAAATGCCGCAACCCTTGATGAATATATAAACTCAATTCAATACGGCTACGACCTTGATTTGCTGATTTACGGCTCTGACACAGACGAAAAAATCGAAAAGCTTAATCCCTCCGCCCTTTTTGAGGGTATGATTTCAGACAGCTACTCTGAGGCCATATCTCCCTCCGACTATATGCTTGACGTATGGCAGGAGATGATTCCCTCCAAAGACGGCGGTTCCATAAGCCCTCTTATTACCGACCAGTATGAAATTGTAGAAGGCGGCGGCCGCTGGCCTGAAAACTACAACGAGGTTGTTTTAGTTGTAAATGAAAATAACGAAATCGCTGACACCGCACTTTATGCCTTAGGTCTTAAAGACTCTGACGAGGTTGACGATATTATGACCGCCCTTGCCAAAGGCGAGGAATATGAAAGCGACGCCCAGACCTCCTGGGACTATGACGAGCTTTTAGGCAAAACCTTTAAGTTGGTACTTCCCACTGACCTTTACTCTAAAAACGAGCACGGTGTATGGGAAGATATTTCTGAAAACGAAACCTTATTAAAGGTTGCTGTTGATGATTCCGAGGATATCAAAATTGTAGGTATCATCCGCCCCAAAGAAGATGCAACCTCCACCGCCTTGTCGGGTACCGTTTGCTACACAAAGGCACTTACCGAGTTTTACATTGATGCAATTAACGATAGCGAAATCGTTAAAGAGCAGATGGCTGACACCACCATTGACGTGCTTAGCGGTGCAAACTTTATGGAAAGCGGTAAAGAATACACCGACACAGAAAAAGCCGAAATGCTGGACACTTATGTAAGTCACTTGCCCGACAAGCAGAAGGCTGAGATGTATACCGAAATCATAACCACTCCTCCTGAGGATATGCTTACCCAGTCCACCGAGCAGTATATGCTCCAGTACCCAGACAGAGAAAGCCGAATTGAGGCTATGCTTTCAGCAAATACAGGCGAAGGCGGAGTTGACGCAGAAACCGCCAGAGCTTACCTTGAGGATATGAGCGACGAAGAAATTGAAGACCTTATGGTAAGCAGTATGGAAAAGATGATATCTGCTCAGTATGCCGAGCAGGCTATGTCAGGGCTTTCCACCTTCTCTACTCCTGACCTTGCATTAATGCTTGACGCTTACTATAATGACAAAACCGACGCCGAAAAAGCTAAGGACTTTGATAAATTCGTGCCCGAGGTTACCTTAGAGAATACACTTCACACCTTAGGCTCTGTAGATTACAACAATCCCTCAAGCGTAAGCATCTACCCTGTTTCCTTTGATGCAAAGCAAAGCGTTACGGATATGATAACAGACTACAATAAAACCGCAGAAGATGACGACAAAATCACCTACACAGATTATGTTGCCCTGATGATGTCCTCTGTAAGCGTAATTGTTGACGCTGTTACCTACGGCCTTACAGCCTTTGTTTCAATTTCCCTTGTGGTTTCTTCTATTATGATTGGTGTTATCACCTACATTTCTGTTTTAGAAAGAACCAAGGAAATCGGCGTACTCCGTTCAATGGGTGCCTCAAAACGAAACGTTTCCAACATCTTTACCGCCGAAACCCTTATTATCGGTTTTGTTTCGGGACTTATAGGCGTAGGACTTACGATTATTTTAAATATGCCTATAAATGCACTTCTTGATTTACTGTTAACCGATGTAACCATAACAGCTTCACTTCCTATGGGTGCAGGTATTATACTGGTGCTCATAAGTATGTTACTCACATTTATTGCAGGACTTATCCCCTCAAAAATGGCAGCTAAAAAAGACCCTGTAGAAGCTTTAAGAACAGAATAAACTATACTAAACCTCCCCTCTATGGTATCGCCTTAGAGGGGAATTTTGCGTCTAAACGCAGTTTTTTACTTTAAAAATACGCTTTCGTCCCTTAAAAACTCTATTTATCCCAATTTGTTGATAATAAAAATCCTGTATGGTATTCTAAGGTCACAGAGAAAAACACAACAAAATCTCTGATAAAAATTTTTTTAGAAAAGGAGTAATCCAAAATGAAAAACACAGTAAAAACAAAAAAATCAACAAGAATATTGGCTTTAGTCATTGCTATGATTACTGCCTTATCAGCAATGTCGGCCTTTACACTTACCGCTTCAGCTGCAAATGAAGAAATCACCTACAATGTTAACTTTGACCTTTGGGGATATTCCAGTCAATATGTTCACGTTAAAATAAATGGCACAAATGGCTCCACCGATTGGTACAACGCAGGCGCTATCGGCCACTATACTGACAGTTACTTCAGCTTTAAAGACAGAAACGTAGGCGAAATCCAGAGCATTTCAATTAAAACACAGTTAGACGGTTGCCTTTTTGACGGTCCTGTAAATGAATTTCTCTATTTCGAACCCTGGGCTTTTATAACCGTAACTGTAAACGGTGTTACAATCTACGGCGGACGTAAAATTTCTCAACCCGGCGAGTACACCTTCAATGTAACAGATAACGTATACAAAGTAACAATCAAAACTGCTGATGTAAAGAACGCAGGTACAGACCTTAACGTTAACGTTACACTTAATGGAGAAAACGGCAATAAATCCAAGACTGTTAATGCTTCTGAAGACGGATACGATACAACCGGCGACGGTGTTTACCTTAACGCTTTTGAAAGAGGTCATCAGCAGACAACTTACATCTATGCACCCTTTGACAAGCTTGAATCAATCACCATTAAACTTAGCGGCGGTTTGATTATTGCTAAAGGCTGGAAGTGCGAATCCATTACAATTGAGCAGGTTCAGGGCGGTACAGACGAAGGCGTAAAGACCATTGAAGTAAACCAGTGGTTTGCTTCTGAAAAAGACAACTACGAAAGAACAATTAAAGTTCCTCAGAACTAAAAAGAAAACCTCTGTGACAGTTTTAAGCTGTTACAGAGGTTTTTTATAATATTGAATTACTCTTTTACAAAAGCCTTTACTATTTCGCCTACGTATACTCTGTGCATAGGCTCATCCTCGCCGTAATTTGTAAGCACCGCACTCTCAACTACACTGGCCTTATCCATATCCTGAGCATAAAGCTTTTTGCAAACCAGCACCAGAGAAGCCTCCTCAAAATAGGGAGCCTCAGCGTCAAACACAGGGGTTAATCCTGTTTCTTTGCATTTGTCAAAATCTCTGCCGGATTTTGTGCCGCAGAAGCTGAGAGCCTTTCTGTACTCCTCGGCGAAAAATGTAAGGGTAAAATACTCTTCCCTTTCGCAGAATTCATAGGTGTATCTTGAGGGCCTGATAAATGTGAAAGCCACGTTTTTGTTCCAGAGCACGCCAAGACCGCCCCAGCTTGCTGTCATTGTGTTGAAAGACTGCTCGTTACCTGCTGTAATCAGCATCCACTCTTTGCCGATTTTTTCAAAAGGGCTGAAGCTTAAATCTTTAATATCAATTTCTTTAAAACTCATATAAAACTCTCCTTAATATATGTTATGAACCGCTACCTCGCCTGAAGATATATTTATAACTTCATCCCCGCTTTTTATCTGCAAAGACCCATTATAATCAATCCCCACAGCTATACCGCTTTTATCCTCAGCAATAACATTCTGTCCCAAGTTTGCACAAAGTTTTTCGTACTTAACTTTTGCCTCTTCGGTAAGGGTAAAATCGTACTTTGTAAGGGTATCTTCAAGGGCTTTATTTACCGCTTTGAAAACGTCCTTAACATCATTTTTCTTACCGCTTAAAAGGTAAAGAGACGTAGCTTTCTCAGATATTTCGCTGACAAAGTTTTTGTCATTAACGTTTATTCCAATGCCGATTATAGTATATTCATTAACTCTCTCACAAAGAATACCGCAGAGCTTTTTATTCTCACAAATTATATCGTTAGGCCACTTAACCTGTAGCTTTAAGCCACTGCAAAAATCTTTTAAAGCGTCATACACGGCAAGAGCTACAAGCAAAGTAAAGCCTTCACGGTATTTGTTTTTTACGCAAATGCTCATACAAAGGGTATCGCCTTTCATACTCAGCCAGCTTCTGCCCAGTCTGCCTCTGCCTGAGGTCTGACTTTCAGCCATAACAGCCAAACCCTTGGGAGGCTCGCCTTCCTTTACTATTCTTTTCAAGTAGCTGTTGGTGGAATCCACCGACTCTAAATATACTTCGGATAAAGGAAAATTAATCATAGTAAAACCTGTTTTAAATTTCTGAAATGGCGTTTAAAATTCTGTGTGCCACTTCATCTTTGCTCATCATAGGAAGCTCCTCACAGCCGTTTCGGGTAATAAGTGTAACTACATTTGTATTAACCCCAAAGCCTGCACCTTCGGTTTTCAAGGAGTTGGCACATATCATATCGCAATTTTTGGAAACAAGCTTTTTGCTTGAATTTTCCAGAACATTTTCGGTTTCCATAGAAAATCCGCAGATAACCTGATTATCTTTCTTATGCTCACCCAGATATTTAAGTATATCCTTTGTGCGGTTAAGGGCGATTGACATATCAGAATCTGACTTTTTGATTTTGTTATCTGCACAAGTGGCAGGAGTGTAATCGGCTACAGCCGCCGCTTTAATAATAATATCAGCGTCATCTGCTCTTTCTACAACTGCGTTGAACATATCCTCGGCACTTACAACGTCCACCACATTTACAAACATAGGTGCCTCTACCTCTGTATGAGCTTTAACAAGAGTAACCTCGGCACCTCTGAGCATAGCCGCCTTTGCAAGAGCAATGCCCATTTTACCGCTGGAATGATTGGTTATAAACCTTACAGGGTCAATAGCCTCACGGGTAGCACCTGCTGTAACAAGCACCTTTTTGCCTTCAAGGTCTTTCTCAAACGCAATCTCTTTAATTATATACTCAAGCAAAACTTCTTCGTCAGGCATTCTGCCGTCTCCGATGTCACCGTTTGCAAGCATACCTTTGTCGGGCTCAACTATTTCATAACCAAATCTTCTGAGCTTTTCTATATTATCCTGCACAATAGGATTGTGTAGCATATTGTGATTCATAGCAGGAGAAATAATTTTTTTGCAGGGGCAAGCCATAACTGTGGTAGTAAGCATATCGTCAGCAATACCGTTTGCAATTTTTCCGATTACATTAGCCGAAGCAGGTGCAATCATTACAACATCAGCCTGCTTTGCAATAGCAACATGCTCAACGCTATACTGAAAGTTCCTGTCGAAAGTATCTACCAGACACTTGTTTGCAATAAGGCTTTCGAAGGTAATAGGATTTATAAAGTTAGTGGCATTCTGAGTCATCAGCACGTGAACATTGCAGTGAAGCTTTTTAAGCATCCTTGCAAGGTTTGCAATTTTGTATGCGGCTATACTGCCTGTAACGCCAAGAACGACTGTTTTTCCCTTTAACATAGCGTATCTCCTCACTATCTAAAGTATTTTGAGGTAATTATAGCATACTTAATATTATAAATCTATGGAAATTTTAAAAAAATAATGTTATAATAGCTTTAATGGCAAACAGTTAAGTAAAATGTACACACGCAGATATCTTAAAGAACCTGACAGTACATTGCTGAAAGCTGTTAGCCTTACGTATTGTATCCTCAAAGTGAGGAATAATAACTAAGGAGGTTTCATAATGAAACAAACAAAAACTTTGAAACTGGCACAGATTGCACTTTTTACAGCACTTATAATTATACTTGCTTTTGTGCCTTATATCGGGTATATCAGAGTGCCTATTCTGGCTATACAGGCCACAACCGTACATATACCTGTAATTATCGGTTCAATTTTATTGGGGCCAAAGGCAGGCGGATTCCTTGGCGGTGTTTTCGGCCTTACAAGCCTTATTAACAATACAATGCAACCGGGAATTACATCTTTCTGTTTTTCTCCCTTTATTCAGGTAAGCGAAGATATGGGCGGCAGTCCCCTTGCTCTTATTGTTTGCTTTGTTCCCCGAATTCTTTGCGGTATTATCCCCTATTTTGTTTACAAAGCTATTCAGAACCACGCCAAGAACAAAGATAAAACAAGAAAGTTCTCATTGCTTCTTTCAGGTGTGGCAGGCTCACTTACCAACACCATCCTTGTAATGGGTATGATTTACATATTCTTCGGCCATCAGTATGCCGAAGCAAAAAACATTGCTTTTGAAGCTGTTATCGGAGTTATCTTATCTGTTGTAGGCATTAACGGAACCATTGAAGCTATCATCGCCGCATTGATTGCCTCTGCTGTTGCCGCTGTTTTACTCAAATCAGGATTTGTTAAGGAAAAATAACAGCCACAGGAGGGAATTGTATGATACTTGCTATTGATATAGGCAACACCAATATCGTTGTAGGTTGCTTTGAAAATAATGAAATTCTTTTCAGCGAAAGAGTTTCTACAAATCATACGGCAACAGATATGGAATATGCCACAACAATCCGTATGGCTCTGCATATTCACGGCTACAACTCCTCACAGCTTGAGGGTGCTGTTATATCCTCAGTTGTGCCCGGTGTTACAAACACAGTAAAAAAAGCCATCGAAAAATACACCAAGCTTACAGATGTAATGGTTGTTTCTCCGGGAATTAAAACAGGCCTTGTTATTCATATTGATAATCCTGCCCAGCTTGGAAGCGATTTAGTGGTTGACGCAGTAGCAGGAATAAACCACTACCCTGTCCCCCAGATTATTATAGATATGGGCACAGCCACTACATTTTCAGTAATCAACAAGCAAAAGCAGTATGTGGGCGGTCTTATTATGAGTGGTGTAGGTATTTCTGCAGATGCTTTAACAAGCCGTACATCTCAGCTTCCTAAAATAGCCTTTGATACCCCAAAAAAGATTATCGGCACCAACACAGTTGATTGTATGAAAAACGGAATTATGTTTTCAAACGCCTGTGCTATTGACGGCATTACAGAGCGTATTGAAAATGAACTGGGCGAAAAATGCACAGTTATCGCCACAGGCGGCCTTGCCGAATCTATTGTGCCTTTGTGCAAAAGAAATGTTATTTTGGATAACGAGCTTTTGCTTAAAGGTTTAATGATTATTTACAACAAAAATACAAATAAATAATATCAGATAGAATCCGAGTGCTCTTAAAATCAGGGCATCGGATTTTATTTTTGCAAAAAGTTATACGCAATAGGTGGTATCGACGAAAAAGCGACAAATTTATCCATTAAATTCTACAACAAATTACCTTTATTTTTCTTAAAAGAAAATTAGAATTTTCACCTTTATGGTAATATAATATTGCTAATACTACTATTAAACTGTTCAATAGGAGGAATTGCTATGCAGAACACTCAGAAACTTGAGCTTAAAAAGCTTGCCTGTAAAGCAAGAATGGGTGCCGTAGAAGGTACATTCCATGCTAAATCAGGCCATCCCGGCGGCTCTCTTTCCGCCACAGACATTATGACCTACCTTTATTTTGGTGAAATGAACGTAGATCCCACAAATCCTAAGATGACAAACCGCGACCGTTTTGTTCTTTCCAAGGGCCATTGCTGCCCCAGCCTTTACGCAATTTTAGCACTTAAAGGCTTCTTCGGTTGGGAAGAAATCTCTAAGCTTCGCCACGTTGGTGCTATGCTTCAGGGTCACCCCGATATGAACAAAACTCCCGGTATCGATATGAGCACTGGCTCACTCGGTCAGGGTATTTCTGCCGCTTGCGGTATGGCTCTGGCTGCAAAGATTGACAATAACCCCTACCGCGTTTACACAGTTCTTGGCGACGGCGAATGCGAAGTGGGTCAGGTTTGGGAGGCAGCTATGTTTGCCGCTCATAATAAGCTTGACAACTTAGTTGTAATCGTTGACCAGAACGGCCTTCAGATTGACGGTAAGGTAAGCGAGGTTTGCGGTATTGAGCCTCTTGACAAAAAGTTCGAGAGCTTTGGCTTTGAGGTTATTAAAATCAACGGCCACTGCTTTGACGATATTGAAGCAGCATTCAACAAGGCTAAGGAAGTTAAGGGCAAGCCCACAGCTATTCTTGCCGCTACTGTTAAGGGCAAGGGCGTAAGCTTTATGGAAGATCAGGTTGACTGGCACGGCAAAGGCCCCAACAAGGACGAGTATGAAAAGGCTATGGCAGAGCTTGAGGCTCAGCTTAAGGAATTGGAGGGTGAGTGCTAATGGCTGATATCGTAACAAAAGCAACCAGAGAAAGCTTTGGCGAGGCTCTTTGTGAGCTTGCTAAAGAAAACGAAAACATTGTTGTTCTTGATGCCGACCTTGCAGGTGCTACCAAGACATCAATTTTCAAGAAAGAATTCCCCGAAAGATTCTTTGACTGCGGTATTGCAGAAGGCAACATGGTTTGCGTTTCCGCAGGTTTAGCATCTTGCGGTAAAATTCCCGTTGCAGCTTCCTTTGCTATGTTTGCAACAGGCAGAGCTTACGAGCAGATTCGTAACTCTATAGGTTACCCCCACTTAAACGTTAAAATCGCAGGCAGCCACGCAGGTATCTCCACAGGTGAAGACGGTGCTACTCACCAGTGCCTTGAAGACGTTGCTCTTATGCGTACAATCCCCGGTATGACAGTTCTCTGCCCTGCTGACCACTGGGAGATGATGGCTGCTACAAAGGCTGCTATCGAGCTTGACGGTCCCGTTTACGTTCGTCTCGGCAGACTTGCTATTGATTCTTTCAACGACCCTGATATCTACGAGTTCGAGCTTGGTAAGGGTATTACTCTTCAGGAGGGTAATGACATTACCGTTATTGCTACAGGTCTTGTTGTTAACGAGTGCAGAAAGGCTTGCTTAAAGCTTAAGGAAGAAGGCTACAGCGTTCGCCTTATCAACATCCACACAATCAAGCCCATTGACCGTGACCTCGTAATCAAGGCCGCTAAGGAAACAGGCAAGATTATCACAGTTGAAGAGCACAACGTTATCGGCGGTCTTGGCGATGCTGTTATTGAGGTAACAAGCGAAGAATGCCCCGTTAAGGTTCGCAAGGTTGGCGTTTATGACAGATATGGCTACTCAGGCCCCGCTTGGGAGCTTCTTGAGGAGTTCGGTCTTACCGAAACAGGTATCGCAAACGTTATCCGCGAAGAGCTTCAGAAATAATTAACAGAAATAAATATAGAGCAGTTCTTAACGAACTGCTCTTTTTTTTTGCGGGTCAGCCACCCACAGGGCGATTCGCCTATGGACAAGTTACATTTAAAGAATAACTATCATCAACGGCGGGGTGTTTTAAATATATTAATCTCAAAAATATACCATTAATTCTTTTATCACCATGCAACCAAACAAAAAATTCCCGTACTTTATTATTGAAAGGTGGTTATATTATGAAATGCAAACTAACAGCAAAACCCATTCTGATATTTATTATACTTACGGCTATGCTTTTATGTATTGGCGGATGCAATGATAATACTGCCGTTTCGAATGAAATTGAGCTATCTCTAAAAAAAGATACGTTAACCCCCACAAGCATAACTCTGATAATCGCCAACAACAGTAAAACTTATGATTTTATTTATGGAGCAGATTATGGTATTGAAACATACACAAACGAGCAATGGCAAGAACTTCCTACCCTTAATGATCACGTCGTATATTCTATAGCCTATACCATTCATCCAAACTCAAGCAAAGATTTCGAAATTGATTGGCACTATATATACGGTGAGATTCCAAAGGGGAATTACCGAATCGTAAAAAACTTCAATAAGTTAGAGGCTTTTGACGATATCACAGATGTTATTACAAGCCAAGAGATTTATTATTATTTTTCAATAGACTAATTGCAATATAACCTTATTATTGTATAATGCTATTATAAGGAAGTAAGGAGGGATGATTATGGAGGATATTAAAATTATTGAGCTTTTCTTTTCTCGAAGTGAAGAAGCGATTACTGAAACTGCCTCAAAATATGGAAAGCTTTGCCTTAGTATTGCAGGCAATATTTTAAGAAACTCTGAAGACTCAGAAGAATGTGTTAACGATACATACCTTACCTTATGGAACTGTATTCCTCCGAAAAGGCCCTCCAATCTTATGGCTTTTATCAGCAAAATCACTCGTAACTTATCTCTTAAAAAGCTTGAATATAATTTAGCTAAAAAAAGAGATTCAAGCATTACTCATTCCCTTACTGAACTTGAAGAAATTCTGCCTGATAGGGAATTTTCGTATAAGTTCGACGACGAAGAAATCGGCAAACTTTTAAGCGACTTTCTAAGAAAAGAAAAAGCAGACGCACGCAATATTTTTATTCGTAAGTACTGGTACTTCGACTCAGTTTCAGATATTGCAAAGCAGTACAAATTCAGCGAAAGCAAGGTTAAGTCTGTGCTTTTTCACACGCGAAACAGGCTTAAAAAATATCTTATAAAGGAGGGTGTGCATATATGAACGTTTCACGGATTTCTAAAGCTATGAGCTATATTGATGATGAACTTATCAGTGAGGCTCAAAGCTACAAACCAAAAAACAACGGTATTATCACAACAATAAAGATTGCTGCAGTCGCCTTTGCTGCCTGCCTTATACTTGCTATTGTTTTCTACCCTAAGCCAAAACCCGACTTTCCTATTACTTTTACCAGCACTTCATCAGCTAATGCTGAGGTTTTATACGCTCACGAAGTTTACGACCACAAGATTTTCGGCAACTACTTCCCTACTGCTTTGGCTGACGGTTACTCCCCCATCGGCAAAGTTTATATCTACGACAACAGTTTAGAAGCTGAATTTTTCAATCACAACAACCAGGACACAATACTACTTACTGTTTTATCCAAAGCCCTATTACCTGCTGATGAAGCAATTAACGAAGTTATCTTTACCAAAGATGAAAACACAGACATAACATCTTATATCTGGGTGGATATGGGCGATTATGCAGCAAAATACACCTCAGAAAAATGTGACCTTTCAACTCTTGAAGGCTTCGACAAAATGATAGAAAGTACAAAATAAGGAGTTGATTTTATGAAAAGAAACTTATGTTTGATTTTTGCAATTCTGATGATTATGACTACCCTAACCGCCTGTAAAAAAGAACCTTCTATAATCGGCACGTGGTATACTAAAGGAAGTATTATCGGTTTAACAGAAGAAACCGAATCCTACGCCATATACATTACTTTTAACAAGGACAACACAGGTAACATTCAGAATATTTATGAAGATAACTCCAGTGAAAACTACGACTTTGAGTACAGTGCCTTTAATGGTTACATTACCTTCATTTCTTATGGCGGAGAAGTTCTTGACAAAGGTATACATACCTACCCCTACTCTATTGAAGATGATGTTCTGACAATTAATGTTAATAATAAGAAACTGGAGTTTGACAGGCTCAAATTCACTGCTACAGAAAATCAAAATTAAAAACTTAACCCCGCCGTTAATTAAACGACGGGGTTATTTAAGTTTATCCAAAGGCGGAAACGCCCACCGTGGCTAACGGGCACAAAAAAGACGGCTGATGCAAAATCAGCCGTCTTAATTATTTTGTAATGACTACCTTTATATAAGCTTTGCGATTTTCTTCTGGATATAGGTTGCATCCTTGATGTTTACCTTGTTATCCATATTACAATCTGCAAGAACAAGCTGTGCAGAGTCAAGCTCTAAAAGCTTTGCTATATGTTTCTGGATAAGTGTAGCATCTTTGATGTTTACCTTACCGTCTTTATTAACATCCCCTACCTCAAACTCAGGCTTAGGTTCAGTTGTAGTTGACTGAGTAGGCTCTGTTGCTTCAGTTGCAGTAGCGCTCTCTGTAGGCTCAGTTGTTGACTCAGGCTCTGTTGCAGTAGTGCTCTCTGCAGGCTCAGTTGTTGTTGACTCAGGCTCTGTTACAGTTGTACTCTCGACAGGCTCAGTTACTGTTGACTCAGGCTCTGTTTCAGTTGTACTCTCTACAGGCTCAGTTACTGTTGAGTCGGGGTCTGTTACAGGTGTACTCTCAACAGGGTCTGTTACTGTTGATTCAGGTTCTGTTACAGGTGTACTCTCAACGGGGTCTGTTACTGTTGACTCGGGCTCTGTTACTACAGGTGTGCTTTCAACAGGGTCTGTTGTTACAGAGGTAGTTTCATCCGGAGTGAAATGAATATTTGCATTTTTTATGCTTTCATTTACACTTCCGATTCTTAATAAATTCCATTGCTCTTCTGTACCGCCATAATAAACATCTTTAATATTTTCACATGCCAAAAATGCACCATAACCGATATATTTTACGCTGTCAGGAATTGTTACCGTTTCAAGATCAGTAAATGACATAAACATAAAAGAAGGTATCATCTCTATACCTTCTGCCCAGACTATGGACTTAATCGGTGCTACACTTTCAATTGAAAAATCTGAAGAAATAGATGTAACTGTGAGTAGACCGATTTTGGAGGGGAAAATTATCTCTGTGGCGGTTACGTCTTCATAATTATAATAATAGATCAGCTCTACTTCATTTGTCAGAATATCATAACTAAAAGAAAAGTAATTAACATCGAAAGGCTCATAGGTTACCCAAATATCTGCACGTGTGTTACCATTTAAATCAATTTCATAAATATCGCCGGATTTAGTAACTATGGCTTCATCAGAGGAAACCTCTGCAATTTCACCTATATAAGGATTAAGTGTTATTTTATCGTTTTCATACACAAGTAATGAAGCGCAATCGTAATTATCTGAATTCAGGTAAACATTCACATTATCGCTCAACCCAAGATAACCCCACGCTTTAAGTATAACATTCTCATATACACAATTATCCTCAGTACCATCAGAAAATATGGCTGCACAATTACGAGCTATAATCTCTGTATCATAAATTTCACAGTTCTCAACGATTATGTCAAAATCGGTTCCGATAATACCGCAGGCATCTTCCTGCTTGCTTGCGATTCTTGTACCGGAAATTTCACAATCAGTAATAGTAGTAGACTCAGCCTGACTGGCAATACCGCCTGCAGATCTAAAATTGGTAACGATTTCAGAGTCTGTTATGGTGATATCAAATATTGCTGAATTGTTTGTAACTGCACAAATTGCACCTGCACGTCTGTATGCATTGAAACTGCAATTTTCAAGATTAAGATTGCTGACGGTTGCACCGTTAAGCTCATAAAACAAACCGCAGGCACCTTCATCAGACGAATTCACCTTTAAATTACTGATAGTATGACCATTACCGTTAAAGACTCCCTCAAAGCAGCCGTTATTAAAAAGTGGTTTAAACTCGTCTAGTCCGCTGAAGTCAAGATCGGTATTAAGGTTTATTATAGAATCAACATATTTTTTGTTAATTGTTGCATTATAAAAACGGATGTAATCCTCCATACTGTTGATCTCTACAATTAAATCAGTATATTCATCCACTGCTTTTTTTAACAGACAGTATGTATTATCAACAGTATTCTGAGAAGCTGTATTATCGTTTAACACTTTTTTTGCATTTTCAAGTTCAGCAGTTATATTATCTTTGATTTCCTGATAAAGATCCTCATTTATTTCAAAGTTTTCTGCATATGAAACAAGGTCAGAAAGTTCGTTTTTGTATACTGCACCATCTTTATTTGATGTATATGCTTTAATACACATATATGAAGTAAAATCAAAATCATCAGTTGTAACATCCTGCCACTGATCATCAAAATAATAACTTGCCTTCTCCAACTGTATGGGATTTTCATTAATTACCCTTTGACCGATATCTAACTCATTTTCACTTTTAATAACAATGGAGAATATATCACCTGAGAGAAGCTCGACTGTCTCTGGAACCTCAATACAATGTGTACCTGAATAATTCACATATTCCTCAAAAGACAGTATAAGCTCACCGTCAACAGGTGTAGTGTAATTTTTGTTAAGCTTGTATATTTCGAATGTTGCATTTACAGGGTAAAAATTCGAAAAACATATCTGCTCAAGAATTTCATCATTTTCTGCCATAAAAACATTAGCTGCAGACTTAACGTTTAAATAAAAATCATAAGTATACTGATGCTGATAAATATTATCAAACTCATCTACTGATTGGACTACATATTGTGCTACATCACTAACCACAGATTCATAAGACATCCAGAAATAGCCCTCGTAACCCTCTGCTGTGGAACCAGAATCTGTTCCCCAACTGTTTTTAATGAGCCATGCACCGTCATTTTCAGGACGCATTTCTTCGCAGAAATTTTCTCTGCTGAAGTTATCATCCCAACCAACAACAGCAACAGCATGACCCTGAGCATCAGACTCATCGGGATTTATAGGAGTACCATTACTGTAAAACGCCTGCATACCGTCTTCTGTCATATTAAAATTGCTGTTATAATTTTGAGGATAACTTAAATACAATGCACCATAATTCATAACGCGTTCTTTCATTAAGTTAATATCATATGAAAAATCAATAAAATCTTTAAGACGATAATCAGAATAGAATCTTAAAGCCTCCGAAAAGCCCTTTTCCCAATCTGAATAAATCATAAGATCTTCAGGGTATGCACCAAATCCGCTGCTAAGTCCCTGAACAATAGTAGTATGATATCCGCCTTCATCGCCCCTATTCTCATCATAAATATAATCACCATACAAATACGAATCTTCATCTTCGATATTTGTATGAATATACCATGCATTACCTGCCTCTGATAAATCAAGGGTCTCTTGGGGATTCTCACCCAAAGCTGCTCTAAGTTCAGGATTCGAGAGAATACTTGACTCAATTGATGCTGTTGTAGCAAAATCCCAGCATAATCCCTCACTACCCTGATCTCTTACAGGAGTTCCTCTGCTCTCGTCTCTTAAATCATAAGAGGAAGGAAACGACATTTCATCAACACTGGCAACACTGTCTCCAACAGTAACATCCACCTCGTTGTTATCCTGGTCATAATAGGTTATGTCATAACCTGAACCAACAGGAACAATGTAGTCTAAATTTGCTTTTGTTTCTACAAGGGGTTCGCTTTCTTTATCCTCGTATGTAGGTTTTACCTCAAGTGCAGAGATTTGAACACCTGATAATAAACCCACCATAGATATTAATAAAGATACTGTAAGCATAAGAGATATGGTCTTTCTAAGCATAGTAACCCTCCTAATATTAGTAATAAAATTATATCGGTTGAGGTAAGTTTTGTAAATTGATTATATTTATATAAATTATAGAAATATTCAGATGATTTTTATTATAATTGTCTTCAAGCAATATTGTAAAACAAAAAAGACGGCTGATTTACTCAGCCGTCTGATTTATTTATATAAGGTTTAGCTTAGATAAGCTCGATGATTGCCATCTCAGCTGCGTCGCCGCGACGGGGACCAATCTTAGTGATACGTGTGTAACCACCGTTTCTATCCTTATACTTGGGTGCGATCTCCTTGAAGAGCTTGTATGTTACTTCCTCTTTTGTTACAAAAGACATAACCATACGCTTGTTGTGGAGAGTATCCTCTTTAGCAATAGTGATCATCTTCTCAGCTAATGAAGAAACTTCTTTAGCACGAGTAACAGTTGTCTCTATTTTGCCGTTCTCGAAAAGGAAAGTAACCATAGCTCTGAGCATTGCTGTTCTGTGAGCTGTAGCTCTACCTAACTTTCTTGTACCGGGCATTATATTTCACTCCTTATTAAGTGTAGTAATTGTAAAGGTTTATTCGTCCTCGCTGTGAAGACTGAAGCCAAGACTATTAAGCTTCTGCATAACTTCCTCAAGGGACTTTCTGCCGAGGTTTCTTACCTTCATCATGTCCTCTTCGGACTTGCTGATAAGGTCCTCAACTGTGTTGATACCTGCACGCTTTAAGCAGTTGAAGGAACGAACGGAAAGGTCGAGCTCTTCAATAGTCATTTCAAGAGCCTTCTCTTTGCCACTGTCCTCTTTAACTACCATAATCTCCTGACTGCCTCTGTCTGAAAGGTCAACAAAGAGGTTAAGGTGCTCGCAGATAACCTTAGCTGCAAGAGACACAGCCTCCTGAGCAGTGATAACACCGTTAGTCCACACGTCAAGTGTGAGCTTGTCATAGTCAGTAATCTGACCAACACGGGTGTTGTCAACAGTAAAGTTTACCTTAAGAACAGGTGTGTAGATGGAGTCAACAGGAAGGACACCGATAACATTGTTACCGGAAAGAGCCTTGTTCTTTTCTGCAGGAACGTAGCCTCTGCCCTTATCCAGTGTGATTTCCATATTAAGCTTTGCGTCTTCGCCGAGAGTTGCAATGTGAAGCTCAGGTGTGAGAATCTCAACCTCGCTGTCGCACTTAATCATATCGGCAGTTACATTGCAGGGACCTTCAACAGCAATTTCAACAGTCTTGGGACCGTTGCTGTTAAGCTTTGCAACAAGGCTC
>JAZTWD010000067.1:0-3211 GCA_045635685.1 Ruminococcus sp. | reverse complement strand
TAATGTTATGATAACCAATGCATAATCGCGTAAACAGTGCATATTCGCATATAATAAGGAGGTGAGACAATGCCAAACATTAAATCAGCAAAGAAGCGCGTTAAGGTTATCGCAACCAAAACTGCTCAGAACAAGGCTCTTAAGTCTGCTCTCAGAACAGCAGTTAAGAAAGCATACAACGCTATCGACACCAATGCCGACAACAAAGCTGAGGCAGTTCGTCTTGCTGTTAAGAAAATTGACCAGTCTGTTTCTAAGGGTATTCTTCATAAGAACACAGCAGCCAGAAGCAAGTCTAATCTCGTAAAGCGTCTCAACGCCTCTGCTTGATTATATTTTCTTAATACCGACCTTAAAAGCAGAGCCTTCTCTGCTTTTTTTGTTGTCTTTTTTAGTAATATCGGTTGACATTTTCCTTTGGGGCTGATATTATTTATTAAAGAAAAGAGATATTTTTAAATTCTCATAAATCGGAGGTATGCAAAATGAAAAAGAACAGTTCTTTAGGTTGGGTAATCGCTTTAGTTTCTGCTATCGTAGCAGTTTCTGCTGCTCTTACAACTCTTTACCTTTTTAAGAAGAAGAAGGACAAGGACAACGCAGAGCTTGAGGAGTATCTCGATAACGCAATTATGTAACAGATTTGCGTTTACTTCTTAATTTAACTAACGCTTAAGGGCATAGCAATGCTATGCCCTTTTTGTTTTGCCCGCTGAGCAACGAGGCGTGATAGTTTTTGTATAACAAAACTCTAAACCAAAACCATAAATAAAGCCTCCGCAAAAAGCGGAGGCTTTGCTGATTTATTTAAGTTTTAAGGAATATAGATAACCTCTACGCCTATTTCGGCATCTACATCAATAAAGGCACAGTATTTCTGAATTGCGGTAGCATCCTTGATGTTTACCTTGCTATCGTCAATTACATTGGCGGCAAATACTTCCTTTGCGTCAAGCTCAACCATTTTTGCCAGCATCTTCTGGATACGGGTTGCATCCTTAACATTTACCTTGCCCGACATATCACTGTCACCCATAAGTACCAGTTCAACACCGGGTACAGACTCGGTAGGCTCTTCCACACCACGGGTTGTTGTAGGCTGAGTTTCAACTGTTGTTGGCACAGGCTCGGTTATGGGCTGTGTTACTGTTTCGGTAGGTGTGGGCAGCTCTGTAGGAATTTCTGCCTTTTCCCAACGTGCATAAAGAGCAGTATGGCCTGAGAAAACCTCACTTTGCTCTGTTACCTGCTGGCCACCCCACTTTGAGGTATACCAACCCATGAAGGTGTAACCCTCACGCTCAAGCTCAGGTAAAATACCCAGGCATGTGTTTGCAGGGTATACTTTTGTATCAACAACGCCGCTTGTTTCGTTTTCTTCAGGCTTAGTTGCACCTGCGTCAACAAGCTCAATATCAGCAATGCAGAAGGTGCCTGCTTTGTCAAAATAGGGGTGGAAATGTGCTCCGTCATTAATCTGCTTGCTCATATCCACTGTGTACTCCTGCCACTCTGTAGAAAGAGCAACGGCAGTTGTGTCAGAAGTATAGCCCCAGCGGAAATACATTTTTGCACCCTCAACGGAAGACTTAGCCTTAAAAGTAAGGGTCATAGCCTTGGTGTCGCCGTTGTTATAGTTATAGTTTATGCTCTTGTTGGTTTGAGTTACAAAAAGCAAATCCTTACCCGAAGAACCGGCCTCTGTACCTGTAATCTTAAGTACATCTCTGCCCTCGGCATTTTCAGTAGAAACTGTGTAAACCGAAGTGTTTCTGCTCTGATAATTATCGGCAAAGGTGTCTTTATCAATTGACATCATATAGTTTGTGCCTGAGAAGTTGCCGTAAAATTCATAGGTAATTTCCTTAGGCTCCCATACGGCAATAAATTCATAGGCTCCGCCTGCAACACCGCCGTCTTTTGTCCACTCACCGCCGAAATCGTAGCTTTCACCGGGAAGGTAAAGCTTCTTCTGATAATTGTTATCAGCAGTTGCCTGCCAGGTCTGCCAACCTGATGATCCATAGTATTTGCCGTCAGATTTTCTCTGCACATTGTAGCCCTTAAAGGTGTATCCCTCAAAGGTAAAAGAGCACTGGGGAATATTGATCTTTCCGCCGTTTTCTACCTTAAGTGCGGCCATAGTACCCTCACCGCCGTTTGCGTTAAAGCTGAATGTTGAAGCTGTGCTTACAGCGTTGATGGGGTAACAAATTTCCTGCAACTTATTTCCGCAGTAGGAAATCCATGAATCAAGGGTAACATAGCAGGACATATAAGAACCCTTAGCAGAGTCAACCTGGGGAGAATTTGCGTGCTTATTGTAGTAAGAAACAGAATTTGACCACCACTTGCCGTCCTTTTTAATCTCCAATACAGTAAAACCTGAGGGCTGAAGTGTTGTAGCTGAACCGTTGTAGCCGATAACAACCGAAGCGTGGGTACCTGTGTAAACAATAACAGGCTTACCCTGAGCAAGCTGATTGTAAATCTTTTCGTAGGTGCTTGCGTTTTTGCCTATACCCTCTGTAACACGGGTCATCTTAACAGGATAGAACTTTGTAAGATTATTATAATCGTTGGCGTAACCGTTGGCACCGTCCTTAAACTTTTTAGTGATGGCGTCACTGCGTTTCAGATAGTCGTAATCCTTACCTGCTTCGCGGTAATTTGTAGTAACTCCGCCGTAAGTATAGGTGCCGAGGCAATAACCCTGAACCGTAGCCATACTTGACCAGTAGCAAAGGCCGTTTGTGTCATAGTCGGGCTGGTACACTCGGGTAATCTGAAAAGCAGGAATTTTCGGGTAGCTTGCCGCCGAGCTTTCTATAATTCCCAAAGAAAACACAGCTGTAAAAACAAGCAAAAGGGAAAGAACTACGCTAAGTATTTTTCTGAGTTTTTTCATAAAATTACGCCTCCTTGATAATGCTTTAAATCTTGTAAAAATTATACCTTAAATAATAATATTATGTCAACAAAAACGTATTTGCAGAGCAAACATCACAAAATTTTTCAAACCACCTAAAAAACACTTGCTTATTGTCGGAAAAAGGCATATAATTATGGTGTATGAGTACACCTCAAATTTAATTACCGAAAGGAGTAGCAACACACAATGAATTATTCTCATGAAGTACAGAAAATGTGCGTAGTTGCAAAGGGCCCCCACCACGGTCCCGCACCTATTCCCGAAGAGGGCAAATGGGTA
>JAZTWD010000066.1:0-2318 GCA_045635685.1 Ruminococcus sp. | reverse complement strand
GGAACTCACAGAATAAACATTCTTGATGACGACTGGACATGTGTGACGCTTGACGGTAAGCTGTCAGCCCACTACGAAAACACAGTAATCATCGGTAAAGATGGTTGTGAGATAATAACACTACGTTGAGGTGATATTTTGGACTATGCGCAGGGTAGGGTAGTCCGGTCCTTAAAAGGTCATGACAAAGACAGGCTTTTCCTGACAGTAAAGCAGGAAGATGGATTTGTGTGGCTGACGGACGGAAAAAACCGAAAGAAGCATAACCCGAAAAAGAAAAACTTAAAACATATTGTTATAACAGATTACTTGATACCTGAGTTTGAATCCTTGAGTGATAAAAACATCAGGAAACAGTTAAACCGATTGAGGTAAGTAAATTACGGAGGTGATTTTCCTTGGCAAAAGAAGATGTAATAGAATTTGAAGGAACGGTTCTTGAGGCACTGCCGAACGCGATGTTTCAAGTAGAATTACCAAACGGGCATAAGGTGCTTGCTCATATTTCCGGAAAACTCAGAATGAATTTTATAAGAATTCTGCCGGGTGATAAGGTAACAATTGAGCTGTCACCGTATGATTTGACCCGCGGAAGAATAACATGGCGGGCAAAATAATGTCCGTTCGCAAAGAAGGAGGAACCGAAAATGAAGGTTAAACCATCAGTAAAGCCTATTTGTGAAAAATGCAAGATAATTAAAAGAAAAGGCAGAGTAATGGTTATCTGCGAAAACCCTAAACACAAACAGAAACAGGGTTAAGATTGATTGTATAGGTAATTTAAAGGGAGCGGCTGGCAAACCTGAAAAAGGATGTACCCTAAATTAAATACAACTATAGAAATGTAAAAACAGGAGGTGCAAAATCAAATGGCAAGAATAGCAGGCGTTGACTTACCAAGAGAAAAACGCGTAGAGATTGGTCTTACCTATGTATTTGGCATAGGCGAACCCTCTGCTAAAAAAATTCTTGAAAAAACAGGAATCAATCCCGACACAAGAGTTAAAGATTTAACAGATGATGAAGTAGCAAAACTCAGAGAGGTAATTGACGGTGAATATAAGGTTGAAGGTGACCTTCGCCGTGAGGTAGCTCTTAATATTAAAAGACTTATGGAAATCGGCTCATACCGTGGCGTAAGACATAGAAAAAGTCTTCCGGTAAGAGGTCAGAAAACCAAAACAAACGCAAGAACATGTAAAGGTCCCAGAAAGACTATTGCGAATAAAAAGAAATAAAGGAGGGAACGGATTAATATGGCTAAAACAGTAACCAAAAAAACGACAAGAAAACGTCGTGAGAAAAAACATATTGATAAAGGTGCGGCGCACATCCGTTCAACCTTTAACAATACTATTGTAACAATAACAGATACAGCCGGCAACGCGCTTTCATGGGCATCTTCCGGCGGACTTGGCTTCAGAGGTTCAAGAAAAAGCACTCCTTACGCAGCTCAGATGGCAGCAGAAACAGCTGCAAAAGCTGCAATGGAATACGGCCTTAAAACTGTTGAAGTTTACGTAAAAGGTCCTGGTTCCGGCAGAGAAGCTGCAATCAGAGCTCTGCAGACAGCAGGTCTTGAAGTTAGTATGATCAAAGATACAACTCCAATTCCTCACAACGGATGCAGACCGCCGAAAAGAAGAAGAGTTTAATTCTATATTGTTGTATGTTAGGAGGTAAAGTACATGGCTAGAAATATGCAGCCTATACTGAAAAGATGCAGAACTTTAGGTATAACACCTACTGTTATGGGTATAGACAAGACCAGCAACAGAAACCCCAAAGCGAACAGAAAAAAACAGAGCCAATACGGCCTGCAGCTTACTGAAAAACAGAAGGTTAAATTCATATACGGAGTTCTTGAAAAGCCTTTCAGAAAATATTATGATATGGCTACAAAAAGAAAAGGTATCACCGGTGAAATGCTTCTCCAGATTCTCGAATCAAGACTTGACAATGTAGTGTTCCGTCTTGGTCTTGCAAGCACAAGAAGAGAATCCAGACAGCTTGTTGCTCACGGTCATATCCTTATCAACGGCAAAAAGGTTGATATTCCTTCGTATCTCGTAAAACCCGGTGAGGTTATTACAGTTGCGGAGAAAATGAGAAATACCGACAGAATGAAGGATATCGTTGAAAGAAATTCTTCAAGAGTTGTTCCCAAATGGCTCGATGTTGATAAAAACACTCTTACAGGTACAGTTGTAAAACTTGCTGAAAGAGATGATATCGATTTCGACGTTGAAGAACACTTAATCGTCGAGTTATATTCAAGATAATAATTTAGCAACCCTTGCCCAAAGGCTTTTTTGGGC
>JAZTWD010000065.1:0-2776 GCA_045635685.1 Ruminococcus sp. | reverse complement strand
TTTTTCACTCATTTTAAGCCTCCGTTATGCATTTTAAGAAGGAGTGTGAGCATCTTCTTCTGGTTTTGTCTTGGCACAATTTTATCGATAAAACCATGCTCCAACACAAATTCCGAGGTCTGGAATTCCTTGGGAAGAGTTTTACGGGTGGTTTGCTCAATTACTCTTTTGCCTGCAAAGCCAACGGTTGCCCCCGGCTCTGCAAGGATAATATCTGCCTCCATAGCAAAGCTTGCTGTAACTCCGCCTGTGGTGGGGTCGGTTAAAACTGCAATATAAAGCAGACCTGCATCAGAATGACGCTTTACGGCGGCACTGGTCTTTGCCATCTGCATTAAAGAAAGAAGTCCCTCCTGCATTCTTGCTCCGCCTGAAACAGTAAAGCCTAAAACAGGCAAACGATGCTTTAAGGCATACTCGAAAAGCAAGGTAATCTTCTCACCTACAGCACTGCCCATACTACCCATCATAAAGTAGCTTTCCATAACGAAAATACAGCATTTGCGGGAGCCTATCTCGCCAACTCCCGTAACAACCGCTTCTTCCTCACTGCTTGCAACTCTGGCGGTTTCTGCCTTATCCTTATAGCCCGGGAAGTTTAAGGGGTTCTCAGCCTTTAAAGAGCCGTAAAGCTCACGAAATGTGTTTTTGTCACAAATAAGCTTTATACGCTGTCGTGCTTTCATTCTGAAATGATAACCGCAGGCACACACAAGGTCATTAGACCAAAGCCTGCTTAAGGGGATATCCTTGTGGCAATTAGGACAATTTTTTTCGGGCTCGCCCTCATCAATATGCAAAGGAGCCTCTGTTCTGCCGCCTTCTTCAAGCTGATTTTTCGGTTTTAAAAAGTTAATAAGAGCCATATAATCACCTGTTGCCCATAAAGGTTAAGTCGTAATTACCGCTTACAAAACGGTCGTCGCCAATTAAAGAAAGTTGTTCCTCGATATTGGTTGGGATGCCGTCAATAACCAGTTCACAAAGGGAAGCACGCATTTTTCTTAAGGTTTCTTCCCTTTCCTTAGCGTAAACAATAAGCTTGCCTAAAAGAGAATCATAATAGGGAGACACCGTAGTACCTGCTACAAGGCAGGTGTCAAATCTTACGGAAGGCCCGCCGGGAACGTGAAGCATATTGAGCTTACCGCAAGCCTGTGCATTTATTCTGCACTCAATGGCAGAGCCTTTTATTTTCACATCATCCTGAGTAAAGTTAAGGGGTATGCCTGCGGCAATTCTTATCTGCCATTTTACAAGATCAAAGCCTGTAAGCATTTCGGTAACGGTGTGCTCAACCTGAAGACGAACATTCATCTCCATAAACCAGAAGTTACCTTCTCTATCTAAAAGAAACTCAAGTGTTCCTGCGCCTACATAGCCGATTTTTTTTACGGCCTCGCGAGCAAGCGCAAAGATTTTATCTCTGTTTTCTTTGCTTACTGCAGGAGAGGGTGTTTCCTCAATAAGTTTCTGATTTCTTCTTTGCAAAGAGCAGTCTCTGTCGCCTAAACAAACAACATTACCGAACTCGTCGGCTAAAATCTGAAGTTCAACGTGGCGTGCAGGGAAAATATACTTTTCAAGATAAACACTGCCGTCACCGAAGGCACTTATAGCCTCGCTTGTTGCCTGCAGGTATGCATTCTCAAGGTCTTCTTCCCCACGGATAAGGCGAATACCTCTGCCGCCTCCGCC
This sequence comes from Ruminococcus sp., assembly GCA_045635685.1. Taxonomy (GTDB): domain Bacteria; phylum Bacillota; class Clostridia; order Oscillospirales; family Acutalibacteraceae; genus Ruminococcoides. The sequence continues at coordinate 1,078 of JAZTWD010000065.1, read as the reverse complement.
TGCACAGGCTTTAAGCATTACAGGATAGCCGATTTTTTTAGCTTCCTCTCTTGCCTCTTCTATACCTGACAAAGTCTTAGTACCGGGAATAACCGAAAGCCCTGTGGTTCGGATAAGCTCCTTAAGTATAGCTTTGTCGCTTAACCTCTCCATACTGTCAGGGTCTGGGCCTATGAAAACAATTCCGTTTTTACGACAAAGCCGTGCAAAGTGAGCATTTTCCGAAAGGAAACCGTAACCCGGGTGAATAGCCTGAGCACCTGCTAAAATCGCGGTGCTGATTATCTGATTTTCGTTTAAGTAGCTGTCAGTAGCCTCAGCACTGCCTATGCAGTAGCTCTGGTCGGCAAGAGAAACGTGCAAAGCGTTTTTGTCAGCTTCGGAGTAAACCGCAACGGTAGCCACGCCCATCTCTTTGCAGGCACGGATAATACGAACGGCTATTTCGCCTCGGTTGGCAATAAGAATTTTAGAGAACATATTTATTCACCTATAATTGCAAATGAAAACTCAGCAGAAACGCAAAGCTTGTCGTCAACCTTTACTGTGCCCTCGGCAAAGTAAAAGGGATGCCTTGATTTTTTAATACTGCAGTTAGTAATAATTGTGTCGCCGGGTTTTACGGGGTTGCGGAATTTTACGTTGTTAAGTCCGGTATAAACAGGGGTTTTGCCCTCGGACATTTTGTCCTGAAGAAGAACGCAACAGGACTGAGCCAAAATTTCGCAAAGAATTACACCGGGAACAATGGGATTATCGGGGAAATGACCTCTTAAAAAGAACTCATCACCACGAACATTGTATTTTCCGATTGCTACTCCGTCTTTACACTCTGCTTCGTCAAGTAAAAGCATATCTTCCCTGTGGGGAAGGATGCTCATAATTTCTTCTTTGTTCATAACTTACCTCTTAATACGGAAAAGCTCTGTGCCGAACTCTACAACCTGACCGTTGGTAACGCAGATTTCAAGAATCTCGCCGTCTTCCTCGGCAGTAATTTCATTCATAAGCTTCATAGCCTCTACAATACAAAGGGTCTGACCCTTACTAACCTTGTCACCGATATTAACGTAGGGGT
>JAZTWD010000064.1:0-6819 GCA_045635685.1 Ruminococcus sp. | reverse complement strand
TCAAGAAAAACAGGGTCAATATAAACCAAGCCTGTGGTTTTGATTATAAGCAGAATAAAACCTGCAATAACTGCTGTAGGCATAAGACTTTGCCTTATAAACTTAATTTTTCGCCTTAATATGTTAGCTAAAATAATAAGTGCCGCCATAATTCCCATCTGAATTATAGGGTTCCATAGCGATGTATTAGCCGCTGAATAATCCATATTAAACTACCGCCTCCGTTGTCTCTCTTTTTCTTATCGCCTGATAATACAGCATAAACTTAAGTGCGTTAGTGCTCTTGGGTGTGATTGCTTCGTAGTAATCTTTACCCACCGAGAAAACCAAGGCATTCTGACCGTGCATAGCCAAATCGGATATATCCTCCATAGGAAGGCTTACCGAGCCGCAAACAAGGCTATTTGGAGTCATACTCAGTCTGCCCTTTGCCACCTGAGTTTCTATATGATTTTTAACTGTAGAAAGAGTAACATTTTCCGTAAAGTACTCTTTTCCCTGATTAAAGTCCTTGTCAATTTTCAACTTCTGCCAATCTGAAAGCTCTTTTACAGTTTTAAACTTAACACCTTCAAGCATTCCGTACTGAGTATATTTAAAGGACTTTCCGCATTTACTGCAGGAGACTGTATCGCCTTTTGAGGAAAGAGTATCGTATTTGCCGCAATGAGGACAGATAAAAAGAAGCTTTTCAAGCCCTTCAGCAATATTTTTGCCTTTGTATTTTGCGGGATTTTCAAGCTGACGGGCATAGGCATCCTCATAAAGGTCAGATACGATGATGTTATAAATCTCATCAGTGCTCATATTCTGGAGCTCATCAGCGGTGTAAACATTCTGCACCTTACCGCTTATATTGCCCTTTCTAAGGCTCTGACTCCACATAGGGCTTACAAAGTAACCTCCTGTAATTTTATATGTAACAAGAGCACACTTGGAGCTTTTAATAAGCTTGGCTGTCGCAGGGGCTATGGGGTTTGTAATGCCGTCCCAGCTTCTGGCACCCTCTGCAAAAAGGCAAACGTTTTTACCCTTTCGGCAATGGCGGATAATATCCATAACCGTACCAGAAGCAAGGGCACCCTTAGGGCGTAAAATAGGATCAAAGCCCCATTTTAAGAATTTATAGGCAAACTTCCAGCGGGAGATATGCTCGCTTCCCACTAAGTACATATTACGCTTGAAGCTGACACCGACAAATACAGGGTCCCAGTCCGTAACATGGTTTGAAAGCACTATGTAATTTTCGGGCAAATCCTTTGCCACTTCGTATTTATAACCAAATTTAAGCTTTAAAAACAAACCAACAGGAGCACGAAGTATACTCCATACTATTTTATGACGCTTTTTCACTAAACCACTCCTTATAGTGAACGCTTATAGATATAGTATCACAAATTCACTGTAAAATCCATAGGTTTTTGTAAAATATTTCAAAATTTGCCAAGGCAATATTAAGTCAATTAATTTGACACCGTTTTTTCACTGTGGTAATATTAATTTAATATAAAGGAGTTGTTTTGCTATGGCTAAAATATATACATCTGCCGATATGTTAATCGGAAACACACCCTTGCTTGAGCTAAGAAATATTAAGAAAAACCTTAAGCTTAAGGCAAATATTCTTGCAAAGCTTGAGTTTCTCAATCCCGGCGGCTCGGTTAAGGACAGAGTTGCCAAAATGATGCTTGACCAGTACGAGCAAGAAGGACTTCTTACTAAAGAGTCGGTTATTATTGAGCCAACCTCAGGCAATACAGGCATCGGACTTTCACTTGTTGCCGCCGCCAGAGGCTACAGGGTTATTATTGTTATGCCCGACTCTATGAGCATGGAAAGGCGAGTGCTTATGAAAGCATACGGTGCTGAGCTTGTGCTTACCGAAGGTTCAAAAGGCATGGCAGGAGCCATAGAAAAAGCAGAAGAGCTAAAAGCAAAATACCCCAAAAGCATTATTGCAGGCCAATTTACAAACCCTGCCAACCCCAAAGCTCACTTTGAAACCACAGGTCCTGAAATTTTTGAGGATACCGACGGAAATGTAAATATTTTTGTTGCAGGTGTTGGCACAGGCGGCACAATAACAGGCACAGGCAGATACCTTAAATACAAAAATAAGGATATTAAAATTGTTGCAGTTGAACCTGACGCCTCTGCGGTGCTTTCAGGCAAAAATGCAGGAAGCCATAAGCTTCAAGGCATAGGCGCAGGATTTATCCCCGAAGTACTGGATACAGAAATTTACGACGAAATTATTGCTGTATCCGCCGAAGAGGCTTACGAAGCCGCCAGAACTTTAGGCAAAAGCGAAGGTATTCTGGTGGGAATTTCTTCAGGTGCAGCACTTTTTGCGGCAATAGAGCTTGCAAAAAAAGAAGAAAACAAAAGTAAAAACATCGTAGTCATCCTGCCCGACACAGGAGACAGATATCTTTCTACAGATCTTTTTACGGAATAAATCTATGCTCCCAGCAAAAAGGGAGCATTTTTATCAATATTTTGTTGATTTTTATCCTTTAAAGTATTATAATTGATTTGTATTTTTACAAAGGCAGTGATTATATGCAAGATACAGAACTTCTTAAATACGGTAAATATCTCACATCCTTAATAGCATCTGTTATTCTTAACACTACTCCGCCTGAACCTTTTGAGGGCATTGACTGGACATTACTTTTCAAGCTTGCCAAAAAACACGATTCAGCAATAGTAATTTATCCTGCACTTGCAAAATTTGATATACCGGAGGATGCATTACTGCTCTTTGAAAAAGACAAAAACCGCACCATTGCAAAAACCACAAGACAAGCTGTTGAATCCGAAAGAGTATTACACACTTTGGAGAATAACAATATAAAGTACATCCGTCTTAAAGGCATTCATATAAAGGAATTTTATCCTGCTCCGTATATGCGTACTTTCTGTGATGTTGATATATACGTAAATAAAGAAGACAGAGAAAAATCCAAACCTATAATGAGTAACTTAGGGTATGAATTAGAAAGCACAAATAATTATCATGATGAATATAAGAAAGATAATTTTTTCATTTATGAAATTCACAGCCCCCTAACATCAGAAACCGCTTTTCACCACAGCTTATTCATTGAACCTTTCAGCAAAGCTAAAGCTACACCCGGAAATGATTTCTCCTATGTTTTAAATAACGAATACTTCTACCTCCACTTGTTTTTTCATCTGTATTTTCATTTTATCCGCCGAGGCTGTGGTATCCGTCTCTTTACTGATTTACTTGTTTTTCAGGAGAATATCAAGGATGTTGACTACAGCTTTATTGAGTCCATGCTTAAGCAGTACGATATGCTCAGCTTTTATAATTCGGTACAAAAGCTTATTGAGTTCTTTTTCTTTAACGAATCTGCTGATGACGATACTTTAACTATTGCCAAATACATTTTTGGTTGCAAAACAAATGAGTCCATTAAAAGCTCTCTTGCAAACTACAGTTTTTGGGATAAAACTAAGCATTTCTTAAATCTCTGGTTTCCGTCTGCCAAGGAACTTGCTTTCAAGTATCCTGTACTTGAAAAAGCTCCTTTTCTTCTTCCGATTTGCTGGGTAAGGCGTATTTTTTACACCTTATTCTTTAATCGTGTTGCAATAAAAAAACAAACAAACAATTTAAAAGAACTTAACAGCAAAGAATTTAAATCCATAAAAAAAGCCCGCAAACTTGCAACAAATAACAATATAAAAGATTAAGCAGTAAACCCCTCCTATGATAATTTATGTTTTATCATGGGAGGGTTTTTCATTAAATATCAACACCGTTATTCTATTGCACAAACCTGCAAAACATGATAAAATATTTTTGTTCGTTTTTTGGAAAGAAGGTTTTAATATGAAAGAAGCAAGAAGCAGCTTTTCAGGAAAAATCGGTTTTGTTCTGGCGGCAGCAGGTTCTGCTGTGGGGCTTGGCAATATATGGCGTTTTCCCTATCTTGCAGCTAAATACGGCGGCGGAATATTTTTGTTGATATATCTTATTTTAACGGTTACATTCGGGTTTTCTCTGATGTGTGCTGAAATTGCTATTGGTAGAAAAACAGGGCAAAGTGCTATTAACGCCTTTAAGACTCTTGATAAAAGGTTCGGCTTTATTGGAATTGTAGCTTCCATTGTTCCTGCTGTTATCCTCCCCTATTACTGCGTAATCGGCGGTTGGGTTACCAAATACTTTGCCACTTTTATAGCGGGTCAGGGTACTGCCGCCGCAAATGATGCATACTTTGACAGCTTTATTTCCACCACCGCACAGCCTCTTTTGTGGTTTGCGTTATTCATAGGAATAACCGCCGTGGTTGTACTCTTGGGAGTAGAAAAAGGCATTGAAAAGGTAAGCAAAATCATGATGCCTGTCCTTGTGGCGCTTACTCTGTTTATTGCCATTTACTCAATGTTTCTGCCGGGAGCAATGGAGGGTGTAAAGTACTACATAATGCCTGATTTCTCCAAGTTTTCGGTAACTACTGTGTTGGCGGCAATGGGTCAGATGTTTTACTCTATGTCTTTAGCAATGGGAATTATGATAACTTACGGTTCTTATATGAAAAAAGACGTACACCTTGAAAAATCGGTACGTCAGATTGAGCTTTTTGACACAGGAATTGCATTTTCGGCAGGACTTATGATTGTGCCTGCGGTGTTCTCTTTCTCAAATGGAGATGCATCTGCACTTAACAAAGGTCCCGGACTTATGTTTGTTACCTTGCCAAAGGTTTTCGGCAGTATGTACGGCGGCAACATTATAGGTGCTGTGTTCTTTTTGCTGGTATTTTTTGCGGCGTTGACATCCTCAATTTCTCTTATGGAAACTGTGGTTTCCATAGTCAGAGATAAAACAGGAATTAAAAGAACCCCTGCTTGTCTTATTGTACTGGGATTCAGCATAGTTTTAGGTGTGTTGTCATCATTAGGCTTTGGAGTTTTTGATAGTGTTAAGCTTGCAGGAATGAGCATTCTTGATATGTTTGACTTTATCAGCAACTCTGTTCTTATGCCTGTTGTGGCACTTTTAACCTGCATTTTCATAGGCTACATAATCAAGCCAAAGGCACTAATCACAGAAATTGAGCTTACAGGTAAATTTAAATCCAAAACACTTTTTACGATTGTAATCAAATACATTGCACCTGTAATCATTGTGCTGATTTTAATTTCATCGGTACTTGAAGCGTTGGGAATTATGAAAATATAACCGTTAGCCACGGTGTGCGATTCCAACATTGGACAGGTTAGCTATACAGGTCAACTTCATTAACGGTGGATAAAAGTACATTTAAACTAACTTAAAACATAAAACCCTCGTCAATAAATGGCGAGGGTTTGTTTTGTGTGATAATAAAACTTTTATACAATAATGCCCGAGAACGCAAATCCTCGGGCACTGTTTTTTTAATATTACAACCCGCCGTTGATGACGGTAATCTCTTAATCAAACCTATCCAAAGGCGAAAAGCCCTCGGGTGGCTAACCCGTGGCTAACGGGTTATTCATAGTCTACTACGTTTACCCAGGAAAGGAGGAACTCACGCTCGGCTTCGTTGCCCTTTACGGACTGAGAAGCGGCAACAATGGGCATCCACTTCTGAACATACTGAAGAGCTGTGTCGCTCTTTTTGCAGAAAGCACTGAGATACTTTTTGCCTGCTTCCTCCTGATTTGCAAGGCAGAAAAGAAGGTAAGTTCTGGCGGCATCTGCAGATGCATTACCCTGAGTTGCGTGTGCCCAGTCAATGATATAAGCTGTGCCGTCCTCTTTAACAATAATGTTAGAGGGGTTAAGGTCACCGTGGCAAACCTTATTGTGCTTAGGCATACCCTCAAGACGGGTGTGAAGCTCGTAGCGGGTTGTAGCATCAAGCTCGGTTAAGCTAATCTTGCGGTTCATTTTATCCTTAAGTTTATTAAGGAGAGGACTCTTTTTAGAGTGAATCTCAAGCTGAATGTCAACAAGCTTGTCAAGATACTCGTCGATATTATCAGGATTTTCTTCCATAAGCTGAGCTAAAGTCTTGCCCTCAACAAACTCTGTAACAATTGCCCATTTGCCGTCGATGGTTGTAACCTCGATAATCTTGGGAATGTTAAGGCCTGTTTCTTCAATTCGGGCAGTGTTAAGAGCCTCGTTTAAAACGTCAGCTTTAGAATAATCAGAGCTGAAAACCTTGATACATTTATCATCATCTCTGTAGATAGTTTTGTTGGGTCTTACTGCAATTACGTTGTCAAGTTTCATTACATTAACCTCCTATCAGATATCTTTATGAGTACCATAGTAAGCATTAAGGTACATCTGCTTAATCTCAGCCATAAGGGGATAACGGGGGTTAGCACCTGTGCACTGGTCATCGAATGCCTGCTCTACCATATCGTCAAGACGGTTAAGGAAGTCAGCCTCATCAATGCCGTAATCCTTGATTGTTTCCTTGATGCCAACTGTAACCTTAAGGTCGTTAATAGCCTTAATAAGATTCTCTAACTTCTCTTCGTCTGTGTTGCCACCGAGGTTAAGGTAATCTGCAATCTCAGCATAGCGTGCTAATGTGTGGGGATGGTCGTACTGAGAGAATGTACCCATCTTTGCAGGAGCCTCTGATGCGTTGAATCTTAACACTTCCTCAATCATAAGTGCGTGTGGAACGCCGTGAGGGAGATGATGGAAAGCACCGAGCTTATGAGCCATTGAGTGACAAATTCCAAGGAATGCATTAGCAAACGCCATACCTGCCATAGTAGCAGCGTTAGACATCTTTTCGCGTGCCTCAATATCGGTCTGACCGTTATCGTATGCGCGGG
>JAZTWD010000063.1:0-19455 GCA_045635685.1 Ruminococcus sp. | reverse complement strand
AGCTTTAACAGGTTACTTTACAGACCCCACAACTTTAGGCACAGCTCCCAAGATTGAGATGCCCGAGAAGTTCCTTATTAACGACAATATGGTAATTGCTCCTGCAACACCTGAGGAAGCTCCTTCTGTTGAGGTTCTCCGCGGTCCCAACATCAAGCCCTTCCCCACAACTACACCTTTAGCAAGCGATATCAACGCAAGCGTATCATTAAAGGTTGGCGACAATATTACAACCGACCACATTATGCCTGCAGGTGCTAAGATTCTTCCCTTACGTTCAAACATTCCTGCTATTTCACAGCACTGCTTCACAGTATGCGATAAGGAATTCCCTGAGCGTGCAAAGGCTTTAGGCTCTTCTATCATTGTTGGTGGTGTAAACTACGGTCAGGGTTCATCCCGTGAGCACGCAGCTCTTGCTCCCCTTTACCTCGGTGTTAAGGCTGTTTTAGTTAAGAGCTTTGCAAGAATTCACCGTTCTAACCTTATTAACGCAGGTATTCTTCCCCTCGAGTTCAAGAACGAGGCTGACTACGATAACCTCGCTTTAGGCAACGAGATTCAGATTCCCGACATCGCAGAAATTGTTAAAAACGGCGGCGACGTTGTTATTAAAAATATCACAACAGGTAAAGACATTATTGCCAAGTGTGAGCTTACTGAAAGAATGAGAGACATTATCCTTGCAGGCGGTCTCTTAAACTATACAAAGGAGCAGAGCAATGGATAAGATTAAAATGAATACCCCCATCGTCGAGATGGACGGCGACGAAATGACAAGAATTATCTGGCAGCAAATTAAGGATATTCTTATTCTTCCCTTTGTTGACCTTAATTCTGAATATTATGACCTTGGTTTAGTACACAGAAACGAAACCAAAGACCAGGTTACAATTGACAGTGCAAATGCTACCAAGAAGTATGGCGTAGCTGTTAAGTGTGCTACAATTACTCCCAACGCACAGAGAGTTACAGAGTACAACTTAAGCGAGATGTACAAGTCCCCCAACGGCACAATCCGTGCAATTTTAGACGGCACAGTTTTCCGTGCTCCTATTATTGTTAAGGGCGTTGAGCCGTACGTAAAGAGCTGGAAAAAACCCATTACAATTGCAAGACATGCGTATGGCGATGTTTACAAGAACACAGAAATGAGAGCTCTTGAGGGCGGTAAGGCTGAGCTTTGCATTACAGACAAAGACGGAAACGAGCAGAGAAGCCTTATTATGGACTTTAAGGGTGACGGTATTATTCAGGGTATGCACAACACCGACAAAAGCATCGGCTCTTTTGCTCGCTCCTGCTTTAACTATGCACTTGACACTAAGCAGGATGTTTGGTTCAGCTCCAAGGACACAATCAGCAAAATTTACGACCACCGCTTTAAGGATATTTTCAACGAAATTTTCGAAGCTGAGTATAAAGAAAAGTTTGCAGAAGCAGGAATCGAGTATTTCTATACTCTTATTGACGATGCTGTTGCCCGTGTTATCAGAAGCGAAGGCGGCTACATCTGGGCATGCAAGAACTACGACGGCGACGTAATGAGCGATATGGTTGCTACTGCTTTCGGCTCACTTGCTATGATGACAAGCGTACTTGTTTCCCCCGATGGTGTTTACGAGTACGAAGCTGCTCACGGCACAGTTCAGCGTCACTACTACAAGCACCTTAAGGGCGAAGAAACCTCCACAAACTCTGTTGCAACAATTTTTGCATGGAGCGGTGCTTTAAGAAAACGCGGCGAGCTTGACGGCAATAAAGACCTTATGGCATTTGCTGACAAGCTTGAAAAAGCTACAATCGACACAATCGAAAGCGGCATTATGACAGGTGACCTTTACCTTATCTCAACTTTAGAGAACAAGAAGAAGGTTAATACCACAGAATTTTTAGAGGCTATAGGTAAACTTCTTACAGAATATTGCGGATAATAAACGCAGAGGTTTTATTATGAGTAAATCTGCCAACATATCAATGCCTGTTATCAGAAGACTTCCCGGATATTACAGAACACTTAAGGTTCTTGAGGAAAAGGGAATCGACCGTATAAGCTCAGGAAAGCTTGCCGAACTTATGAACAGCAATGCTTCTCAGATAAGGCAGGACCTTAACTGCTTTGGCGGTTTTGGTCAGCAGGGCTACGGATATATTGTTTCTGACCTTAAGGAAGAAATCGCAAAAATCATTGGAATAGACAGAGTAAAAAATGCGGTTATCTGTGGTTTTGGTAACCTTGGCAAGGCACTTTACCGCCATTTTGATGCCAACAAATATGGCTTTGAGCTTGTGGGTCTTTTTGACTCAGACAAGCTTAAGCAAGGCCAGAAAGTGGGTAAGCTTACCATACAAAGTGAAAAGAATATCATTGATTTTTGCAAGGCAAACTTTGTAGAAACAGCAATTATATGTGTTCCCACAAAATTTGCCGAGGGTGTTGTGGATTTACTTTACGAAAGCGGGGTAAGAAGCTTCTGGAACTTCAGCCACTTTAAGGTAAGTTCAAAATACAATGATGTTATTGAAGAGAACGTTCACTTAAGCGAAAGCTTGCTGACCCTTTCCTATCTTATTGATAACTGATAAACAAAAATCCCACGTAAGATTTTTTTCTTACGTGGGATTTTTTATTATGCAATTATATCTTTAAGTTCAAGCAAGGAATCTATAATAACCGCTTTGGTCTGGGCGAACTCTTTTCGGCTCTGGTGGCCTTGGGTAGTTAAAACACAATCACAGCCCAGCGTTTGTGCCATCTTAAAGTCAGCAACGCAATCACCTATTACAACAGCCTCCTCAGGCTTGTTACCTTTTTCGGCAAAATATTTTACGGCAAGGTGGGTTTTATCCTCAGCAATAAGATTATTATGAGCAAGGATTTTATCAAAATAACCTGTTAAACCAAACTCGGTTAACCTGTTATTAACCTTGTCAATGTGAGTAGCAGAGATAACCGTCTGAAGCTTACCTTTTAAGTTAAAATACTCCAGCACCTCTTCGGCATTTGCCATAACAGCTTTCGCTTTTAAGTGCTTTTCGTAGCCTTCGTTGAACTCTTCTGCGATAATGCTAAAGTCCATACTGTAAAGGTCGTCAAAAATATGCTCGTAAAATTTTATTATGGGAGTATCAACGTAGCTTGCATACTGCTCCATATTGATTAAAGGCAGATTGCGTCTTGCAAGCATATCATTGACGGAATTTAAGGCAGCATTTACATCGTCAATCAACGTGCCGTTAAAATCCCAGATTATAACTTTATATTCTTTCATAGTTTCCTCAAATTCGTTTTTTTAAGCCAAGGGAGGTAAACACATCCATAAGCTGTTTAGCTTCTTCTGATTCAGCTGAAGTAAAGTAACTGCCTATATTTGAGGTGTTTATATCTCTTCTGATAAATGCTCTGTCAAACAAATGCACAGGCAAAAAAACAGGATAAAGCAGAGGCACTTTGTCAACAGCTTTGAAGCGCAACCTCATCCACTTAAGCCTTGGAAACAGCTTTCTGAATATTCTTCTGACGCCGTTTTGTGCGGCGGTGGCTTCTTTGCTATTTCTCAGATTATCAGATAAAAAGGTTATTTTTGATCTGCCAAAGGTGCAGGAATCCAGAATAAACAAAGCGTAATCAGAAGCAGAATCTACTTCTTCTAAACCGGAAAACCAATTGTTGGCAATAGCAATGGTTTTCTTTTCAAAATCTGCAAGCAGAATATCATCTAACACCTTATGGGTGTATTCTTTGTTAAGACTACTGCCATGCTTTTTAAGAAACACGTAAACATCCATATACATTCTTATGCCTGCACCACCATATTCAATGTGGTTAGCAAGATGCTCCAACATAAAAATGTAGGTATCCTCAAGAGTCATTGAGGCTATGTTTGAATTCTTCTTAAAAGTCACTCTGTCCCATACTGCACTAAAATAATCGTAGGCAGGAGATTCGGAGGTTAAAAGAGAGGTATGAATCTCGAAATGCAGGATTTCTTCCTTTCGGTAAGAGATATCCTTTTCGCCAACGCCCTCTTTAACATATCCGTTATCAAGAAAGATTTTCTCAGCCTTAAGTCTGTCTTTTGACTTACAAAGAATATCCACATCGCTCATAGTCCTCAGATGATCCACGGGGTAATCCGCCTTTGTGATAATTCCCTTTACAGGCAGGCATTTTATCCCCTCAGAGCTTAGCAACTCCAGCATACGCTGAGTTTCAAAAGAAAGATTAAGGTCAGCCACAATCTGCTCACGGTACATCTGATTTAGGTAAGGCATAAAATTCCCAATTGGCTTGTCTTTGTCGCTAAGCTTCTCAATAGCAAAGTAAAGCATTCCTGCTAAAGAATGCTTTACTGCTATATCGTAAATGTTATGCCAGTTTACCTTTTCCATTGGAACAGGTGCAGGTGTATCGTTTAACACAGACTGCATCAGCATAAGAAAATATTTAAAATCGTAGTTGTGATTATCAGATAATGTGCTCATTATTAATTACCGTAATCTTCTTTTCAATGATCCTTACTTCCTTATTACAAACCGCATTGGCAGCCTTTTTGTGAGAAACAAGGATACAGGTTTTGTCACTGAGCTTTTTGATGTTATCAAGAAGCCTCAGCTCGGTCATTTCGTCAAGTGCTGAGGTAGCCTCGTCAAGAAGGATTACAGGAGCATCAGAAAGAACCGCCCTCGCAATTGCCACACGCTGAACCTGACCCTCAGAAAGGCCTAAACCCTTCTCGCCTATTACTGTATCAAGTCCTTTGGGAAGCTCTGCAATAAAATCAGCGCAAGCAAAGCGAACTGCCCGCCAGATTTCCTCATCGGTAGCATCTGAATTTATAAAGGCGATATTTTCTCTTATAGTACCCGAAAGCAGGAAGTTGCCCTGAGGCACATAGGAAAAGAACTTTCGTGTGTTGGTATCAACGGGAAGAGTTGTGCCATCCTTTAATTTAAGATAAATTTCACCGCCATCAAGGGGAAATACACCTAAAAGAAGCTTAGTCAACGTACTTTTTCCAATACCTGAAATACCTGTCATAACAACCAGGTCGCCTTTGCTGATTGAAAGGCTGGTATCCTCAAAAATCTCATCCCTGTCATAGCTGAATGTAATATTCTTAAACTCAATGCTTTCAAGGTTCTTGTAAAGCTCAATGGCATCAAGATTTTCGTCATTGATTACAGGCTCATCGTCTAAGGCTTCAAGTTCGATAATACGCTCTGCAGAAGCAACAGCACTATAATAAGACGGAATAATAGAAGTAAGAGAGTTAATGGGCACGCTTATCTGAGACACAAGAGAAAGCACCTGAGAAAGAGTACCATATGTAATAACAGGGTCGTTATTAGCGATTCTTACAGCACAGTAAAAAAGTCCGAAAAGATAAGCACCGTTAAATGCAAGAGTAAAAGCAGAGTGAGTTGTAAGAGAAATTATATTACGCTTAGCCTTACGCTTGTAGTTGATTTCCTGAAGCTCAGATGCAGTTTTCTCTACCTTTTCCTCAGACTTAAAAACCTTAATAACCATAAGACTTGCTAAGGTTTCCTGCATAAAAGAACGTATTTTTCCGTCGGTTTCCATAATCTGCTTATGATATTTCTTCATTGAGCCTTTGAAAAGAGATGAAAAAACAAACACACCTAAACCTACGCCAACAAACAACAACGTAAACAAAGGGTCGATTGTAGCAAGAACAATAAAAATACCAATAAGCTTAACTATAATAAAAACTACGTTTGGAATTATAGAAGTTATAGTACCTGAAACCGTGCTTATGTCATCGTTAAGACGATTTAGCATTTCACCTGTATGATACTTAGTTATCTGGGCGTAGTTCTTCTTTAGCATCTTTCTGTAAAGAGAAGACTTCATATCAATAGTAAGCCTTGCAGTAATGCGAAAAACAAGGTGGCTGTTTATAATTCTGGAAACAACCTGAGAAACAGTGATTATAACAAAAATAGTTCCCCAAAAAAATATCGCATCAAGTCTTTCGTCAGTAGCAGTACCATATACTCCTGTTGCTGAGTTGATAACATTACGAAGCATATATGAAATCGCAATACTTCCGCAAGCAATAACAACATTGACAAAAGTAAGCAAAGCAATAAACCACGCCTGCTTTTTGGCGTTATTAAGTATCCACTTAAGGGTATCAAAATCGGTAAGCTTTGCAAAAAGCTTTTTTAACAGAGACTCTTTTTCCAAAGTAATCCCTCACTTTAAATAAAATTAGTCGGGGCGAAAAAAACTTTCACCCCGCAAAAGATATAATCATGCAATAAGGTCTGCTTCCTGAAGCTCTTTGATAAATTTATCAACATCAGCTTTAGCCACAGCTTCTTCAACATCATACTCTTCAAGAACAGCGGCAAGAACAGCCTCAGGTGTGGTTTCTGATTCCATCTGTCTCCAAAGGAAAGCGCCAACCTCATTAAGGTTAATCATACCGTTAAATTCTGCAACAGCTGCACCAATAGGAACAACAACGTAGCAATCTGCTACTTTTCTGAGCATATAATTTTCTTTAATTTTCATGTTAAAAATCCTTTCAATTGTTTAATATTCCAAGTGCGGCATCAACCGCAGAATCGTCCATATTGCATTTGAGCAAGTATGCAGGGTATTGGGTAAGCATCATTGAAAACATTTCAAGTTGTCTTTCGCCCATCTGCTCGTTTACTCTTTTTGGGGATTGATTAACAAGGTATCTGATTGATTCTGAAGGCGGAATTTTCTTCAGAGAATTTTCCTCTCCACGCTCAATAAATACCAACGCCCCCAACTCGGCAGATAAATTCTCTTGTATATCGGTTCCGCCTGCAAACGGGGTTCCATAGACAATGCATTTGCCGTCAATAAATCTGAAGGAAGGCTTGTCGTCGTTGATTATCTTTGCCCTATCGCCAAAACGAGCAAGCCACTTTTTAGTATGCGTAGACTTACCCACACCGCTGTTTGCAGAGAAAAGATAAGCTTTACCGTCAAAAAGCAGAGCTGAGCTATGAATATAACTTCCGTAGTATTTCATAAGACATCTGTTGAAGTCTGTGCAAAGCACCACATTTTCGGCAATGGCAGGAGTAATATCCACGCCGTTTTTCACAAGGTAATCCATACGCTTAGGGTTAGCAACCAACGAAAACTCCGGCTCCTCTTCCCCGTTATAAAGATACGGCTCGTACCAACGAGCGGTTTCCTCGAAGTCAAGCTTCATCTCAAAAACCACATCGGCGATTTTAAACTTCTGCATCAAAGCTTAACCTCTGTACCAACAAATTTGATACCTGCAAAGCCTGCAATAAACTTCTGAATCTGAGTAGCATCCTTTACAGAAATCTTGGTATCGTTGTCTGCATCAGCAAGAATCACAGGGATTTCATCAAGAGTAAGAAGCTTTGCAATATGCTTCTGAATCTTTGTAGCATCCTTAATTGTGATTCTGCCGTCAAGGTCTGCGTCACCTACAAGGTATGTTTCATAATTTTCGATTGTGCCCTCAGTTGCAGCAGTCTGAGAAGCTGTTGCAGTACTTGAAGATTCATTTGTATTTGCAGTAGCACTTACAGATTCGGAAGCATCCGTTGCCTGAGTAGCAGTGATGCTTGTTGCCTCTTCAGTAGGCTCTGTCACAGTTGACGAAGCAGCTATAGAAGATGCAGGCTCAGTTCCAGTTGACTCTGATGCATCTGTCACGGTTGAGCTGATTGCCTCGGTAGCTTCAGTTACAGTTGAGCTTGTCACCTCGATTGCTGTGCTTGAAGATTCAGTAACAACTGAAGAACTTGTAGCCTCGGTGGTAGCGGGTGTTGTAGGTTCAACATATATTCCAAGGTTAATATAAGGAATATTATTATCTATTGCATACTGTAATGCATAGGAGCTTGCATAAGCTCTGATAGTAAGATTGTTGCAACCTTTGAATGCGTTAGCACCAATTTCTGTAACGCTGGGGTAAATTGTAATAGAGCGAAGATTTTCACATTTGCTGAATCCGTAGCTGGCAATGCTCTCTACCCCCTGACCAACAGTGGCAACATACAAAGATGTGCAACCTGTAAAGCAAGCATAAGGGATAGCTTTTATTGAAGTATCGCCCTCTATTTTTATAGAAAAAAGAGAACTGCAATTGTAAAAAACTGCACTACCCAAAACAGAAACACTGTCAGGTATAGAAATATTATTAAGCGAGGTACAGCCGTCAAAAGCATAATTTCCAATTTCGGTAACACCTTCAGGAATTACACAGGACTTAAGATTAGTATTACCCTTAAACGCATTGTTGTTAATCTTGACGATTTTACGGTCAAGAATTGTTTCAGGGATTACTACCTCGGCTTCATTACCAAGATATTTTTCAATATAATATTCTGTTTTGTTTGACATAGATGGGATTTCAAGAACCCACTGTTCGTATTCAACATAAGAGCCTGCTGATACAGTAATTACTGAAATAACAGAAAAAACACACAGCAAAGCACAAATACATACTGCTACCACTCTCTTTTTCATACAAACACTCCTAATTCACAATAATTCATATTAAATTATACTACAAACTAACTATAAAATCAACAGATTAGCATATATATTTGCAAATAAAACTAAAAGGCGAACGCTGATGCATTCGCCTTTTTTTAGTTAATTAAGCAAAAGGATCTACAGGCAAAGTACCGATATTTTCATCACCTGTATTTTCTTCGGGAGTGCTCGATGTAATTCCGCAATGAAGCAGCTTGAACTTAAAAACTTCCAATTCTGGAGACTCATATATTTTTTTCATATAATATCACCCTCACATAAACTAATAGTAATATACATCAATAAAACGATTTTGTCAACTATTAATAATCAGAAGAATCGTTCGTGCCGGTTTCATAGGTATTTAAGGGCTGAAGTGCACTGTAGTAATAATCAGTCTTAGGAGTATCACTGCCTTCAGGAGTATATGTAACAGCTACGTAAGCATATACGTTGAAGAAACGACCGCGCTCGCCAACTGTGTTGTCAACCTTAATTGTGTATGTGTATCTGTTCTTGTTAGAAACAAAGTACTCATCACTGCTGAGGTCGTAGATTGTATAATGCTCATCCTTAGCACCCTTATGGCTTGTTGCACCAAGAGTTTCGCCCATACCCAATGTTTTTCCGCTTGCAAGAATAGCATTGAGATTGTTCTTCTCGGTTGCTTTCTTGAAGCCTTCGGATATAGCTTCAGTTTCAGCAGATACATAATCCTTGTATGCTTCGTTTTCGCCAATCTTGAAGGTACCTACCTGCTCAAGAATAAGACCGTAAGAAACATCACAACCAAACTTCTCAAGAGTTTCGAAGGTTACAGGAGAATTAGCAGAAGTGATGACCTGACCATCATAATATACATCTGTAATCACCTGACCATTGGGTAACTTCTGACCTCTGAAGTAAGGAATATGAACGCTTGTCATAAAGTCGATGAAAATCTTATCAACTGCACCGTTTTCGCCGTACTGCTCACGACCGTATACCAACTCATCGAGAACAACATCGTAAGTGAGATTAATGCTTTCGCCGTAAATATAGCGCAGACAAGTGATATCTCTCTTAACACGTAATCCGTAATATGCACCATATGCTAAGATTACTTCGTTTTCACCAAGTGTTCCGTCAAAGTCAAGATCTTCGAACCAATAGCCGTTATTTGTAGCTGCAGGATCGATTCTTGTTGCAAGCACCTCAACAAGACCGTCGTAAGCTTCTGTATAGGTTGTGGATTCGTCCTCAACCCAAACTGTTACATCATACATTGTAGGTGCCTGAGTAGCAACAAGTGTCCAGCTGTCTTCGGTAAACTTATCTTCATCAAAGATCCAGTTTGTGTCTTTGTAAAGGTCTTCTACCCAAGGAGCATACTTGATAATAGTTTCCTCAGAAGGAACGCCCTTGAGGAGCTCTTCACCTTCAAGAGTATACTTGGTCTTTACATACTGCTTTGTCTGATTGTATCTGTCCTGATAGAGATAAATAATATCCTTAGTTATTTCCTTATGGAAAACATCAGAGTAAACAGTAATACCGTTATCGTTTTTCTTTACTTTATAAGTAAATGTAAAGGAAACTTCATCTTTACTACCTACATGACTCTTATCAACGCCAACTTCCTCGAAGTTAACAATCTTGCCGTTATCATCACGAACTTCCATGTACCATGCATAGAAGTAATCCTCCGGATAGAACGCATCTGTATAGATAGTAATTTCAAGGATATCGTCCTCTTTTACGTTCTTAAGGCTGATACCGTTAGCTTGCTTATCGTATTTGGTGGTTGTTGTTGAACCGTTGGTGTGTGTATGAACAACCGATACATATCTGTAAGATTCGCCACCATGAGCAAAAGGAACAGAGGGGTCAGAAACGTCACCAGCATATTTGAGGTTAAGTACGTCAAACTCGCCGCCTGTACGTTCTCTGTAAACTGCTACATAAGTACCACCGAAGGAAGCCTCGATGTCTTTTGTATAATCTGTAGTAAGAAGTGTAGAAGCAACGATATTGTCGCCGTCTTTCTTAGTGTTATACCAACCGATGAACTTGTAACCGGGCTTTTCAGAAGCAAGAAGTGTAGCATAAGCACCTCGGGTTACTTCTGCAGAAGCCTGACCGTTTACAGTTGCTGTACCATATTCATTAGCACTTACGTCAAGAACATTGATGTTCTTTCCATCATCAGTTGTAAAACCAACGAGAACATTAATATTAACCTTGGTTGTGTCTGTAAGGTCACCGTACCACTCGCCATCGTAACGGGGGCTGTTGTATGTTTCGTAAGAAACCTTAACTGTGCCACCTTCGTAGGTAAAGCCGGGGTTAGTTGCCTGAATTTCAGCTTCTTTCGCTCTGATTTTTTCCATCAGTTTGGAATTAGGATCAACAAGCTCGTAAGAAAGACATGAATCAATAAGCACACCTGTTGCGGTGTATACACGAACTTCAACGAAGTAGTCACCGGTTGCCTGACCATCGTTACGGTCTTTATTGTTGCTATCAAGATAGTCCTCAGGACCGGTACGAACAATGTAAAGTGTGTTATCGGGCTGAGTTTCAGTCTTTTCTTTGATAACGTTACGATAAATATCCATGGGCTCGCCGGTATAGTTAATGTAATCCATCCAGTTGTAACTGTTTATTGAAATGGAGGAGCTGGGATTTTTATCATTATTGCTTGAGTTATTGTGGTAACGTAAAACGAATGTGATATTAAATCTATTGTTATCAATCAAAGATTTAAACTCGTAGTAGTCGTATGTCTGATACCATGAACCATCGCCTAAACCACGACCGTACTTATCAGCAAAAGTAATACCGGAGATGGTCATATCATAATAATCTTTGTCCTTATGAGCATCGCTCTTGGGTGAGTTGGTTTCAACATAAGTCTTGAAAATGCCGTTTTCAAGAGGAATCATATACTGACCTGTCCAATAGCCAAACTGCATATACTGGTTCTTATTATTCTCATCATAGTACCATGTGTAAGAAGTAATAGCCTTCTGCCAGCCTTCAATCTGGGTGGTAGGAGTTGTGTCATTAAGTGTATCAAGCGCTGCGTAAACAGTAACTGTTTCTACCTTATTGTCAGCAAGCCACTTGTCTGTATGGAAGTATACAGGAATTACGGTTGCATTTTCAGTAAAGGAATAGATACCATAGAATGTTTTACCATCACTTGAAGATGCATTTACAAAATCAACGCTTTTTTCTGTCTCAATAACCCAACCTTCGATACGATAAACAGGAACACCGTCAAGGTATGCACTAAGGTTGATATCTGAGTAAATAGTAACAAGCTCGCCTGCTACTACCTTAGCAGTATTGCCATCACCCTTTGTAAAGGAGTAGATATTGGGATCACTTGTGTCGAAGTATACATTACCAATCTTGTTGTGATGATTATCTGTAGAAGGTGTGGGGTCAGCCTGATTCTGCTCCATACCATAGTTAACCTTTACGTTAACGGTAGCTTTCATCTGAGTAACTGTCCAGGAAAGTGTGCCGTTAGTGGGGTTAAATGAGAAATCAATAAGTACACCGTCAGTATTAGCACCTAAATCGATGTTAGTGGGAGTACCCTTTGAAGAACTTTCTGTTACGTTAGCAGATTCTGCAGTGGAACCTTGAGATGTAAAGTTCCAATATTTGCCGTTTGTACCGTGGGGATAAACAGAAATTGAAGTTTTACCAGCAGGAATCTCAATTGTACCAATGTGGTTACCATCGCCGTAGTTTTCTATTGCGTAATCCTTAGAGTCGTAATTGATAGAATAAGTAAGAATCGACGATGTAGAACCTGTAACTGTTTGGTTCTTCAAGTTAAAAGTATCACCTTTATCGAAAATTGTTCCGTCACCATTGTACTGCCAATAGTTATTAGAATCGCCTTCTCGGTCAATAAACTTAATCCAAGAAATAGTTGTAGGAACATCCTCTAAGTACCAAGTAGTACCATCCTGAGTCATTTTAAAATACTTATTAGAACCACCATCGCTATAGTAAGCGTAAATAGGTTTATTCCAGCCAGAGGGAACATCGGTCGCATACACTGTTCTGTTACCAACAGCATATACAGCTGTTACAGTAACATCACCATTAGCGGTAATTACAAGTTTGTTGTTCGTATTGCTTGTTACTGTGTGGTTACCATCAATATCCCAACCTCTGCTTAAGTAGGTATCGTTGGGTGTTGATGTAAATGTAAGCACTGTGCCTACAGAAACCTCTGCCCAGTTCTTGGTGCCTGTGGTGTCGAAGCTTACAGCTGCACCTGAAATTTTATCTACACCGGTAACGCTTGCCCAACCCTGAGAAGCAGGAGCCTTAAGAGTTACCTTCACGGTTTTCTTTGTATCCCACTTTGCAGTAACTGTGATGTCGCCAACAACAGTAAGGGTAAGTTTGCCATCGCCTGATACTGTATAATCAGTACCCTCGGTTGCACCTTCAACTGTCCAACCTGCAAACTCGTAGCGGTCATAAGCAGTAGGAGTGATAACTACGGTTTCGCCAAGGTACTTTGTAATATTACCTTCGGGGTTGAGTTTACCCATAGCAGAGTCATCATTTACAACTTTAACAGTCTTAACGGGTCTTTTGCCGTATTCAATGGTTATTTTACTGCTCTGAGCATCTTTTACAGTAAAATTACCGGTTAAGCTAATCTTGGTCTGGTCAGTATTTGTAACTATATCTACACCTTCATATTTGATAGCAGAAATATAGTAAGGAGAATCTCCGTCTTCAGAAGGAGCGATTGAAGCCGGAGAGCCGACCTCAACTCTGAAAGTACCATCTGCCTCAGCTCTAAGAGTTTTGTTGTTAGCTACAAAAGCAAAGTTGAAGTTTGTGTTATCTTCTCTGCCCTTAGCTTCAACAGTAATGTAGTTATACTTGATTGCTTCAAATTCAGCATAAACAGTAGTATCTACTTCTAAAGCGTCAAGTGTACCGCTGAAAGAAGTTTTTTCTGAATCTGTGCCTGAGTAATATGTTTTAAGAATATTGCCGGCATTATCTTTGGTATACACCTTAGAAACATAGTAGTCTGTTTCTGCAACGGCATTAAAAGTGATGCCTGTTGTCTTGTAGGTGTGGCTGGTATTATCTGTAAGACCAAGGGTTAATGTACCGTTCTGTGTTGCGCCCTTGTACAGATAAGGATTGTGAGTGTGCTCAACTTCAATTATAAGATCAGAAGTGATTTTTTTATCATATTCAAAAACATACAGATAATTTGGGAAATAAGCGGGGTCTTCTGCATATTCAACACCGTTAATCTTTAAGGAAGAAATATAGTAGTGAGTTTTTGAATTCAATTCAATTGCAACTGTACTCTCACCGTAAAGATCTTCTACAGTACAGTTACCATTTGTTACTGTCTTGGTTTCTCCGTTAATCTTAACAGAATCACCGGTGCCGTAATAATCATCGTTGATAATCTGAACCTTGTATCTATGAAGTTCCTCGAAAACAGCAGTAAATGTGCGCTCACCTGTAATATTTGTTACGGTATAAGGATTTTCGCTACTGATGGTATTGCCGTTTTCGTCTTCCCAATGGTCGAATCTGTAACCGGATTTAGCTGTTGCTGAAAGTACTGTAGACTTATCGTGCTCTACAGAAGTAGGATTAGCATAAGCTGAGCCGTAATTACTGTTATTAACTTCTACTGTAATGGGATAGCTGTTGATTGTGTATTTAGCAGTAATAACTGTGTCTGCAGTAATATTGGTGTACTCTTTATCCCAACCTGAGAAGTGATAATTCGGTTTATTATCGGGGTCTGCTGGAGGAACTGCATCGGAACCGTGTGTTACTTTATCAGGTCCTTTAAGAATTATGCCATCATGGTCCTTAAAAGTTACGTCATATTCCTTCAACTTAAAATTAGCAGTTGCCTTTGCACCATCGTCTGTAATATTAAAAGTTGTAGTAGCAGAAGATGCATTACTAACGCTACCTGTGCCTGTTACTGTCCAATCAACAAACTCATAGCCAGTTGCAGGTGTAGCTTTAATTTCAACGCTTGTACCTTTACCACTTGCAGGTGTTACTGAACCACCTTCTTTAGGATTAGCTTCTGTTGTGAAGCTAAAGCCCGGCTGTGTTACAGTAATAGTTGTTGTTGCAGTTTTAGCAGTAGTAAGGTTTGAATAACCTCTTGCGTTATAAGTAATACTTGCTGTTACAGTATATGTACCTGCTGTTGCAGCTGTAAATGTATTGCCGCTAATAGAAGCACCCGATGAAGGGCTTATAGTATAAGTGGTAGACTTGATTTCGTTATATGTTGTGTTTGAAGTCAAGCTTGGAGTAAGTGTTACCGCAGTATTTGTATTAACAGAAGTAGAGCTTGCAGAAAGACTTACATTTGAAGCAGGCTTCTGTGTACTCCAAGTAACACTTGTTGAGCCTTCTGAGAATTTTGAGATGTAGTTACTTGTAGAACTAAGATCAATATTACCTGTCTGGTTCCACTTGTTATCCCAAGAAGGCGCAGTAGATGTGTTGTTTCTTGTAAGAATAACCTTCTCCCAAGTACCTGCGGGAATTTTTACATAATATATATCTCCAGAATACTGCACAGCATGAGCAGACCATGCGTTTTTACCCGTAGAGTCATTAAAGAAATAAGCAAAGTTACCATTTCCATTAGTACCGGCGGTCCACCAACTAACTGCTTTCATATTAAAGAACAAAATATCATCAGCTGTAAATGTTATGGATGCGCCTGTCTCGGCAAGCTCTACATTAGCCGCTAAGGTGCCTACAATGCCAGAAGAGAGAAGCATAAGCAATGTAAGAATCAAAGCTAATGTACGTTTTGAAATTGATTTAATTTTATTAAACATAATATATACCTCCTATATTATTTATAGGAAATCAAAGGCCTGCCAACTGCTTCTGAATAGCAGTTGCATCTTTGATTGTAACCTTACCGTCGTTGGTTACGTCGGCAACAAGTACGCCTGCGTCAGAAAGATCTGTGATGTTTGCAAGGTCTTTCTGAATAATTGTAGCATCACGAACATTTAACTTGCCGTCGGCATTGGCATCGCCCATTGCATAACTCTCAAAGGACATACCTACCATAGCTAACTCTGTAGGCTTAAGCTCGGTAATCATATCGATAATAGTATTGAAATAATCTTTGTACTCTTTACCTGTAACGTTTACAATGTCGCTGGTAACGAGGTTGAGGTTATCGATAGCAAAGTAGTAGTCGTATCCGCCTGACTCCTGAGGAGTTTCCTTTGTAATGTCAAGTGTGTATGTACAATCCTTGAAGAAACGGGGTGAGGTAAGTGAGAATGTAACCTTACCGTCAACAGGAGTTGTTGTTGCACTGTACCAATAATAATGACCAGTGTTGGTATTGTTGTGGCCGATTACAACGGCAGACTTGTTCATTTCAGAGTATGCGCCATCTGTACCAAACTTGATGGAAGGAACATAACCGTAGGACTCTGCACTCTTGAAATAGATAGTAACAAGACCTTCGCCTGAAGTAGCATGAACAGTTACATTTACAGTAATTTCGTCAACAAGAGTTTCGCTGCCGTCTTTAGAGAGAACCTCTGCACGGATTGTGTAAACAAGAGTTGTATCTGCCATATCTTCGGTTGTGTCAACCTGATACTGGTTTCTTGTATTAGTGGCAACAGTTACACCGTTAAGAATATAGTGGTATGTGATAACTCTGTTATCAGTAATGTTGGAGTTTACTTTGATAATTGTAGACTGACCTGCGTAAACACTGAGGTCGTTAGCAGAGATAGTAAAGGTTTCTTCCTCTACAGCAACTACTACAGCGGTGAAAGGTTCAGATGCCCAGGTGTTAACTGCACCGTCTGCAAGAATATCTGCTTCAACGTAGAAAGTGTATGTGCCAGGCTCCAAATCAGCTGTGGGGCACTGGAGATTGTTGTTAACAACAGGGTACTCTACAGGGTCACCGCCCTCTACAACACGATAAAGACGCCAATCCTGAGCAACAGCGCCATCTTTGTTACCAACGAAGTCATAGTTAACAATAATGGGAGTGCCTTGTGCTACAGGGGAATTGATTGCAGTTGCATAAACAGTAGCTTCGAAAGGTGATTCAGGATATATAACGGTAAGTTTATGGGTCACGGAATCAAAACTAAACACATAATCACCGGCAACAGTTGTAGTAATCTTTGCGTTATCGCCGGGATCTGTCAACTGAATATCAACACAATTGTTTTCAGTAACAGTAATATTGGCACCATACCATGCACCATAAGAAACCATCTTGAATTCGTAGGTTTTGTTTGCTTCAAGGGTTGCGGTAGAGAGGTAACTATTGCTACTACCTGTATGTTCAGAGAAATAATCATGCCATGTGTCATTTGTTTCACCCAATGCCAACTTAACGCCATAGAAAGACCAGTCGCCTATAGGATTATTGATATCACCTGACATCGTAAAGAGGTTTTCGCCAGCGTTGGTAGGAGCAAGGTCGCCTGTCTGATTCCATCTCGAATCCCAACTAAGCGCTTGACTAGCAGGATTCATTCGGCAGAAAATAACGTTTTCCCAGTAGGAAATTCCACTTTTTGACGGAACATCACAAGAATATTTACCATCACCCTCATCATCGGTCATTTTAGCCCAAGCATTATGAGAATTACCGTTATAGAAATAAGCGGCTACCCATGCACCATCTTTAAACCAATCGTCAGACGGATCAAAGAAAATAATAGTATTAAATTCGATATTAGCACCAGTTTCTGCAAGCTCTACATTAGCCGCGGAAGTGGTAGTCAATCCGACAATGCCGAGAGAGAATACCATAATTGTTACTAACAATATGGATAATGCTCTTTTAGCAAAAGTTTTTGTAAGAGTATTCATAAATTAAAACCTCCTAAAAATTATTCGTGCAAAGGTGGAAAAGCTTGCCCCGAAGCAAAACGCCGACTGACCTTCACCGTGTGGACTACATCTTGTGCTTTTGTACAAAAGGTATACCACAAATGCCGAAAGGGTGCACTACCCCACCTAATTTTACCATTATATTATATCGAAGCTTTGGTTAAAAATCAACAATATTTTTCCTAAATTTTAATTTTTGTTTGTTTATACAATTAACTTTTTTGATATTTAGCGATTTATACAAATTTAATTTTTTGAAAGAATCATATTGTAAGAGTGAAGATTATAGAAACCCACATTTCCCCCAACAAATGCAAATTAACCCGCCGTTGATGTTAGGTTATCTTAATATTTAACTTCTCCAAAGGTAAGTTGCCCTTACGTGGCTAACGACCGAATTACCCACCGTGCTGACGGCAAACAAAAAACCCCGCCGTTAAGCGAGGTTTCGGTTTGACTTTATTTATCCGAAGGCGTAACCGCCCTCCCGTGGCTGACGGGATATTAGTCAGAAGAATAAGGAAGAAGTGCGAGGTAGCGAGCACGCTTGATAGCTACTGTGAGCTCTCTCTGGTGTGCAGCGCATGTGCCTGTTACTCTTCTGGGAAGGATCTTAGCACGCTCGGACATATAGCGACGGAGACGGTTAATATCCTTGTAGTCAATCTTCTCTACTTTATCAACGCAGAAAGCGCAAACCTTCTTGCGAGCCTTTCTGTGGTTGTTAGGTCTGTCGTTCATCAGGAATTCTCCTTTCGTAAAATAAATAGGAAAAGCAAATTAATGCTTAAAATCAAGGATTGAATCAGAAGGGAAGGTCGTCGTCAAGCTGAACTTCCATAAAATCCTGAGAAGTTCCGTTTGAATAAGAAGGAGTCTGCTCAACGTACTGAGGAGCAGGCTGGCTGAAACCGCCACCGTAAGATGCGGAAGCATCTCTACGCTCGCCTGTGAAGGAAGCGTTGTCGGCCACAACCTCTACAACGTAACGCTTTGAACCATCATTTGCCTGATAGGTACGGCTCTGGAGCTGACCATCAATAGCAATGAGGGAACCCTTTCTGAAATGTTTGCAAATAAACTCGGCAGTATAACGCCATGCAACAATATCAAAGAAATCTGCCTGACGCTCTTCGCCACTTTTAACGTAGCTGCGGTCAACCGCGATACGGAAAGTAGTTACGCTGACACCTGTAGCTGTTGTTTTAAGCTCGGGGTCGGCAACTAATCTGCCCATTAAAACTACTCTGTTAATCATTAAACTTCATCCTTTCATTGACACTATGTGAGTGCCTGCCTTAAATTATTCGTCTTTCTTAACAATGATAGAGCGAAGAACACCGTCAGTGATTTTGTATCTTCTGTCGAGTTCTGCGGGGAAGTCGGGTGTGGACTCAAAGTTAATGAGTGCGTAGTAACCCTCTGCCTCCTTATTGATGAGATAAGCGAGCTTTCTCTTGCCCCACTCATCAACGCTCTGCAGTGTTGCATACTTCTCGATACGCTTTGTGAACTTCTCAAGAAGAGCCTGAGCAGCCTCCTCGCCGTTCTTTAAAGAAAGAACTACGACTGTCTCATAGTTTGCCTTAACTGCCATTTCGTTGCACCTCCTTTTGGTCTGTTGGCGTTGAAATCGTCTTCAACGCAAGGATTTTCTTATTGGTTCTTATAAAAAGAAACCTGCTATGCATACTTTTACACATAACAGGTTTAATTATAAAGTATATTTATCTAATTGTCAACACTTATTTGATAAAGTTTTCGGGAGAGGTGCCCCTCCCCTACGAATTTACGCTCGTTTATTATGACAATCCGTCTGATTCGAAGCCTTCTCCGCTTATGGTACCTGCTGTGGTAACAATTACAAAGGCGTTTGGGTCTACGCTATGGACTAAAACTGTTGTCTGGTGAACCTGATTGGGACGTACCGCACAAAGTATAACCTTTTTATCATCTTTATTATAACCGCCCTGTGCATTAAGAAGGGTTACTCCCCTGTCTATATCCTTTAATATAAG
>JAZTWD010000062.1:0-3541 GCA_045635685.1 Ruminococcus sp. | reverse complement strand
CAAGGGAAATCTCAACCTGCTCGCCGGTAGTCATATTCTTAAGGTTAGCCTTGTTTTCCTCAATCTCGTTGTCGCCGAGAACGAGTGAATACTGAGCACCGATTTTGTTTGCGTACTTCATCTGAGCCTTAAGACCTCTGCCTACGATGTCGTACTGTGCGTGCAAGGACGCATCTCTCAAATCCTTAACCAAAGCAAAAGCCTTAGCCTCGGCACCTTCACCTAAAGCCGCAACGTAAAGTGCGCAGGTTTCAGGTTTGGGAATCTCAATTCCCTTGCTGTCAAGAAGGAGAAGGAGTCTTTCCATACCCAGAGCAAAGCCTAACGAGGGAAGAGGCTGACCGCCAAGCTGTTCAATAAGTCCGTCGTAACGACCGCCGCCGCAAACTGTGGACTGGGCACCAATACTTGTGCTTACAAATTCGAACACAGTCTTAGTATAGTAATCAAGACCGCGAACTATTCTGGGGTTAACAGTATATTTCATACCTGCACTGTCAAGGCAAGCCTTAACGCCTTTAAAGTGTTCCTCGCACTCGTCGCAGAGGTAGTCAAGGATTACAGGTGCATCCTTTGCAATTCCTGAGCAGATTTTGCTTTTGCAGTCAAGAATACGCATAGGATTTCTCTCAAGTCTGCCTTTGCAGGTATCGCAAAGCTCTGCTTCGTGGGATGCAAAGTATTCCTTAAGTGCGGCGTGGTATTTGGCTCGGCAAGTAGGACAGCCTATAGAGTTAATCTCAAGGCTTAAATCGTCAATGCCCAGGCGGTCGAAAATTGAAGCGGCGGCACAGATAAGCTCGGCATCTGCCACAGGCTTTGATGTGCCGTAAACCTCTAAACCAAACTGGTGGAACTCTCTGAGTCTGCCTGCCTGAGGCTTTTCGTAGCGGTAACAGGATACAAAGTAGCTTGCCTTAACGGGTAAGCCGTCGTTGTATACGCCGTGTTCAAGGAGTGCTCGGGCGGCACCTGCGGTGCCCTCGGGACGAAGAGTTACGGACTCGCCGCCCTTAGTGTCGAAGGTGTACATTTCCTTCTGCACAACGTCGGTAGTTTCGCCTACGCCGCGAGCGAAAAGCTGTGTATTTTCAAAAACAGGGGTGCGGATTTCGGCAAAGCCGTAAACACGAGCCTGTTCTCTCATGATTTCTTCTAAAAATTGCCAACGATAGCTCTCAGCGGGCAGAACGTCCTCTGTGCCCCTGAGCTTTTTGGTGATAAGAGCCACTTTAAGCTCCCCTTTCAAGTAGATAAATCTTTAATAATTTATTTTATCACAAAAATCCCTTCTATGCAAGGGCGGTACGTATAAAAGAAAGTGTATAAATTCGTTTCAAAGAAATTTGTTGTTTTATAGTTGCTTGTATATTACAATAACAATATACAAATATGGTGCGGTGTATTATAATGAAACTTAAAAAATCTGCTTCTACAGGAGTATTGATGTGTATATGGACTCTTATTTTTGCAGCTCCAGCGTTTGATTTGTTATGTTCACAAAAGGTTATTGCAATATTTTTTGTATATACAGTCGTTTTGAGTTTGTTTGGCATTGGTTTGTTTGCAAAAATTATTGAATCACACGACAATTACGTAAAAACACATAGTGTGTCATTTGCCACAAAGAAGTAGAGGAAATATTTCAGGGTTCCGGATACTGTGAAGAACATTATAAAGAAACTATACTTTGGGTGATGGGCAATGTTGCAGATAAGAATTGAAAAACAAAAGGCTTCCGAGAAATCGGAAGCCTTTTTCATACCTTGTGGTAAAATTATTTATTCATTGCATTATATACTGCAACTGCGCAAGCAACTGTAGCACCAACCATGGGATTGTTACCCATACCGATAAGACCCATCATCTCAACGTGAGCAGGAACGGAAGAAGAACCTGCAAACTGAGCGTCGCCGTGCATTCTGCCCATTGTATCTGTAAGACCGTAGGAAGCAGGGCCAGCAGCCATGTTATCGGGGTGAAGTGTACGGCCTGTGCCACCGCCGGATGCTACTGAGAAGTACTTAACGCCGTTCTCAAGAGCCCACTTCTTGTAAGTACCTGCAACGGGGTGCTGGAATCTTGTGGGGTTAGTGGAGTTACCTGTGATGGAAACACCAACGTTTTCGAACTGCATAATTGCAACGCCCTCACGAACGTCGTCTGCACCGTAGCAACGAACTGCTGCTCTTTCGCCGTCGGAGAAAGCTCTCTCCTCAACAATCTTAAGCTCGCCTGTGAAGTAGTCGAACTCTGTCTTTACATATGTAAAGCCGTTGATTCTGGAGATAATGTAAGCGGCATCCTTGCCAAGACCGTTAAGGATAACTCTGAGGGGTTCCTTTCTTGCCTTGTTAGCGTTTCTTGCGATACCGATAGCACCCTCAGCAGCTGCGAAAGACTCGTGACCTGCTAAAAATGCGAAGCACTTTGTCTCGTCTCTGAGGAGCATTGCGCCGAGGTTACCGTGGCCGAGACCAACGTTTCTCTGCTCTGCAACAGAGCCGGGGATACAGAAAGCTTCAAGGCCGATACCGATAGCCTCAGCAGCCTCTGCAGCTGTTTTTGTGCCCTTCTTAAGAGCAACTGCGCAACCGAGTGTATATGCCCAGGATGCGTTTTCAAATGCGATAGGCTGAACGCCCTTTACGATTTCGTCGGGGTCAAAGCCGTTGTCAAGACAAAGCTGACGTGCTGCCTCTAAATCTGCAATACCGTACTCAGCAAGGCATTTGTTGATTTTAGGCATTCTTCTGTCCATACTTTCAAATGTTACTGCCATTTCTAAAATCCTCCTTGCTTATTCTTCACGGGGGTCAATGTACTTAGCGGCGCCGTCGAAACGACCGTACTGACCGATGTTTGCTTTGTAAGCCTCATCAGGGCTCATACCGTGACGGATATCCTCCATCATCTTGCCGAGCTTAACGAACTGATAGCCGATAACCTCGTTGTTCTCATCAAGAGCTGTCTTAAGAACATAGCCCTCTGCCATTTCCATGTAACGAACGCCCTTGTCCTTTGTAGAGAACATTGTACCAACCTGAGAACGAAGGCCCTTGCCGAGGTCCTCAAGACCTGCGCCGATGGGAAGACCGTCCTCGGAGAAAGCTGTCTGAGTTCTGCCGTAAGCAAGCTGCTCAAAGATGTTTCTCATAGCTGTGTTGATAGCGTCACAAACTAAGTCTGTGTTAAGGCACTCTAAAAGTGTTTTGCCGGGAAGAATCTCAGCAGCCATAGCTGCGGAGTGAGTCATACCGGAGCATCCGAGAGTCTCAACGAGAGCCTCTTCAACAATACCGTCCTTAACGTTAAGTGTGAGCTTACATGTGCCCTGCTGAGGTGCACACCAGCCGATACCGTGAGAAAGACCGGAAATATCACTGATCTGATAAGATTTTACCCATTTGCCCTCTTCGGGAATAGGTGCGGGACCGTGGTGGGGGCCCTTTGCAACTACGCACATTTTCTGTACTTCATGAGAATAATTCATTGTGTGTTGCTACTCCTTTCGGTAATTAAATTTGAGGTGTACTCATAC
>JAZTWD010000061.1:0-21049 GCA_045635685.1 Ruminococcus sp. | reverse complement strand
CTTCGATGCTACTCAGACAATGGCAACTTACATGCCTGAGACAGATACAACTCAGGTTCAGGTTGTTTCCTGGTACGACAACGAGAACTCTTACACATCTCAGATGGTAAGAACAATCAAGTACTTCGCAGAGCTTTAATTAAATTAAGTTTGCATTTAACGGGCAGCCTTCGGGTTGCCCGTTTTTGTTTTATTTGCAGAAAGATAAGAAATGACCATATTTTTAAAAGTAACCAAATTTTGAGAACTTTTTTGAGCCTTGTTAAATTTAACTAATATTGCCGTCTTAAAAAACGCGTATTGGTTAAATCCACCAAAGCATAAGGATAATTTTCGTCAATATTATTTTGTTATAAGGTTGAAAAAAGTTAATAAGTTTGGTACAATATTAAGCGTGAAATAGTATATCTTATTTTGCAAATATATTGCATAAAGGAGAAGATACAAATGATTTATCAGTTAAATGAAGAAAGAGACCACATTCAGCTTTATTATGACGGCGACGCTGTAAGAGCTTATGACTATTTCGGTGCTCATATGGAGAACTGGGATGGCAGAGACGGCGTTGTGTTCAGAGTATGGGCACCTAACGCAAAGAGCGTATCTGTTGTGGGTGACTTTAACGGTTGGAATCAGGACGCAAACCTTATGTACAAAGTTAACGAGGGCGGAATCTGGGAAGTTTTCGTTGAGGGACTTGGTGCTTTTGCAATCTACAAGTTCTGCGTTGAAACTCCCTGGGGCGAGAAGCTTTTAAAGTCTGACCCCTATGCTTTCCACACACAGACAAGACCCGACAACGCATCTGTTGTTTACTCTTACAATAATCATATATGGAGAGACGAACCCTGGTACATCAAGAAGGCTGAGAAGCATCACTTCGAAAAGCCCCTTAACATTTATGAGGTTCATGCAGGCTCCTGGAGAAAGTATGCTGACGGCAACACCTTCTCTTACGCTAAAATGGCTGAGGAGCTTATCCCCTACGTTAAGGAAATGGGCTACACTCACATTGAGTTTATGCCTATGACAGAATATCCCTTTGACGGCTCTTGGGGCTATCAGGTAACAGGTTACTTTGCTCCTACTTCCCGTTACGGTTCTCCTGACGACTTTATGGAGTTCGTTGACCAGTGCCACGCAGCAGAAATCGGCGTTATCATTGACTGGGTTCCTGCTCACTTCCCCAAGGATGCACACGGCTTAGGCCGCTTTGACGGTATCCATTGCTACGAGTACGAAGACAGCCGTAAGGGCGAGCACAAAGAATGGGGTACATATGTATTTGACTATGCAAGAAACGAGGTTGTAAGCTTCCTTATTTCTTCCGCTATGTTCTGGATTGACAAGTACCACATTGACGGTATCCGTGTAGACGCTGTTGCTTCTATGCTTTATCTTGACTACAATCGTAAGGACGGCGAGTGGGTTGCTAACTGCTTCGGCGGTAAGGAACACCTTGAAGCTGTTGAGTTCTTAAAGAGACTTAACACAGCCGTTCACCTCCACCACCCCGGTGTTATGATGATCGCTGAGGAAAGCACATCTTGGCCTATGGTTACACGTCCTGTTTATGACGGCGGTTTAGGCTTTGACTACAAGTGGAACATGGGCTGGATGAACGATATGCTTCATTACATGTCCCTTGATCCCCTCTGGAGACCTTTCCACCACGATAACCTTACTTTCAGCTTCCTTTATGCTTTCTCTGAAAAGTTCTTACTCCCCATCTCTCACGATGAGGTAGTTTACGGTAAGGGCTCTCTCATTAATAAAATGCCCGGCGACTACGATATGAAGTTCGCAGGCGTAAGAGTTTTCTACTCCTACATGATGGCCCACCCCGGTAAGAAGCTCACATTCATGGGCTCTGAAATCGGTCAGTTCGACGAGTGGCAGTGTGAAAATGAAATTCAGTGGGGCTTACTCCAGTACGAGAAGCACCAGAAGCTTAACCACTTCTTCTCTGATATCAACAAGTTCTATAAAGAAAATGCTCCTATGCACACAGTTGACTTCAATTGGGAAGGCTTCAACTGGATTCACCACGATGACTACAACCAGTCTGTAATTGCATTCCGCAGAATTGATGCTGAGGGTAACGATATCGTTGTTATCTGTAACTTCCAGCCTATGTACCGCGAGAATTACAGCATTGGTGTTCCCCAGTACGGTGTATACTCTGAGGTATTCAACTCCGACGATGCTCAGTACGGCGGTAACGGTATTTCCAACGGTCAGGAAATCAAGACAGTTGACGTTCCCCTTCACGGTTTAGAGCAGTCCATTACTCTTAACCTGCCTCCTATGAGTGCTATTTACCTCAAGTGCACACAGGTTATTGAAAAGCCCAAGAAGAAGGCCGCTAAGAAGACTGCAACCAAGAAGACCACAACTAAGAAGGCAACTGCAAAGAAAACTGCTGACAAAGCAGAGGAAAAGAAGCCCGCAACAAAGAAAGCCGCAACAACCAAGAAGGCTGCTGCAGCAAAAGCAGAAGAAAAAACTGCTGAGAAAAAGCCCGCAGCAAAAAAGACAACAGCTAAGAAAGCTGAGACAACAAAAACTAAAACTAAGGCTGCAAAGGAAGCTAAATCCGACAAAAAGTAAGCCTTAGGAAGTGTAAAATTAACGGGCGAAGTATAATACCTTTATGCTTCGCCCTATTGTTTGAATTTTTAAATTCAAATTTCTATGTAAGAAGGTGTAACTATGTATCCTAAGCAAGAGGTTGTGGCCATGCTGCTTGCAGGCGGCCAGGGCTCACGACTTGGAGTACTTACAAAAAAGCTTGCAAAGCCTGCCGTACCATTCGGCGGTAAGTACAGAATTATTGACTTTCCCCTTTCCAACTGTGCAAATTCAGGCATTGAGGCAGTAGGTGTTCTTACACAGTACCAGCCCTTAGTGCTTAATGAATATATCGGCAACGGTCAGCCTTGGGATTTGGACGGAATGCACTCAGGTGTTACCTGCTTAAGCCCTTATCAGGCAGTAGAAGGTGCAGAGTGGTACTCAGGCACCGCCAATGCCATTTACCAGAACATTGCATACATAGACAGATATCATCCCGACTATGTGGTAATCCTTTCAGGTGACCATATTTACAAAATGGACTACTCCGAAATGATTGCATACCACAAAGAAAAGGGTGCTGACTGTACTATTGCGGTTATTGATGTTTCTTTAGAAGAAGCAAGCCGTTTTGGTATTCTTAACACTAATCCCGACGGCTCTATCTACGAGTTTGATGAAAAACCCAAACATCCCAAGAGCACAAACGCTTCCATGGGTATTTACGTTTTCAACTGGGATAAGCTGAGAAAGTATCTTATTGAAGACGAGGCAGATGTTAATTCTGACCATGACTTTGGTAAAAACGTACTTCCCACAATGCTTAACGCAGGCGAAAAGATGTTTGCTTATTCCTTTGAGGGTTATTGGAAAGACGTTGGTACTATTGACAGTCTTTGGGACGCAAATATGGATATTCTTAATCCTCACGTTTGCCTTGACCTTAAGAATGTTTACTCCAGAAACCCAATGATGCCTCCCCACTACCTTGGCGAAAATGCAGAAATTCAGAACTCTATGCTGGCTGACGGCTGTGACGTAGACGGTAAGCTTGAATTTTCCATTCTTTTCTCAGGTGTTACAGTTGGCAAGGGTGCTGAGATTAACTCTTCTATAATTATGCCCGGCGCTGTTATTGAGGAAGGTGCCAAGGTGCTTTACTCAATAGTTGCAGAAAACGCTCACATCGGCAAGGGTGCTGTTGTAGGCGGATATCCTGAGGATTATCCCAACCGCGACGATTGGGGCGTTGCTGTTATCGGTGCAGGCATTAAGGTGGCTGAGGGTGCCAAGGTTGAACCCAAGGCTATGATAGAAAATGATGTGGAGGTGTAAGCTATGTCAATTAACAAATTAGCAGGTATTGTCTTTGCAAATTTAGGCGACGAAAAACTGCCTGAGCTTACCTCCAAAAGAAGTCTTGGCAGTGTACCCTTTGGCGGCAAGTACAGACTTATTGACTTTGCTCTTTCCAATATGAGCAATTCAGGCATCAACAATATTGGTATCATTGCTAAAAATAACTTCCACTCTCTTATGGACCACATCGGCTCAGGAAGAGCCTGGGATTTATCCAAACGCAGAAGCGGTGTTTCAATTCTTTCGCCATATAACGGCAATTCCTTTGAAAACCGCATTATGGCTCTGTATCAGCTTCACGGCTATTTTGAGCACCTTAAGGAAGAATACATCCTTATTTCTTCATGTGAGTGTATTCAGAATTTCGATTATCAGAAGTTCTTCCATAATCACCTTAAAAAGGGTGCTGACATCTCCATAGCTTATAAGAAGATGATTATTCCCGAAAACGAAACTGCTCCTCTCGCCCTTACTCTTGACGAGAATGGCAAAATCACCGATATGCTGATTAAGTTCAACAGCGGTGAAGAGTGCAATATGGCTGTAAGCGCGGTTATTATTAAAAAAGACCTGCTTATGAGCTTGGTTAAGAAGTGCGTAAGTGCAAATACACTTAACTTCAGACAGAATATTCTGCAGGACAATGTGAATAAGCTTAATATATACGGTTATGAGGTTACAGGCTACTGTGAGCATATCGCTTCCATTGCCGATTACTTCAGAATTAATATGAGCCTTATGTCAGGCGATGTAAGAAAAGAGCTTTTCAATCCTTTAAGACCTATTTACACAAAGGTAAGAGACGATATGCCCAGCCGTTACGGTTTAACCAGCAAAGTAACAGGTTCTCTTGTTGCTCAGGGCTGTAAGATTGACGGCGAGGTTGAGGGTTCTATCCTTTCAAAGGGTGTTACCATCGGCAAAGGCTCAGTTATTAAAAACTGTATTATCATGCAGGATACCAAGATTGGCGAAAACTGCAAGCTTAGCTACGCAATTATTGACAAGGATGTTGTTATTCAGCCTAACCGTTCATTAATGGGCTACGAAACATACCCCATTTACATTGCAAAGCAGACCATTATCTAAGCAAAAACATTCAGGAAGGAATGATTTGATATGAAAATACTTTACTGTACCTCTGAGGCTAACCCCTTTGCAGGTTCCGGCGGTCTTGCCGATGTTGCAGGCAGCCTGCCCCCTACCCTTTGCAGAAAGGGTCAGGACTGCAGAATCGTAATGCCCCTTTACGGTACTATCCCCTACGAGCTTAAGTGCTCCATGAACTTTATCACTAACTTTACAGTTCCCGTTGCTTGGCGTCATCAGTACTGCGGTCTTTTCTGGGCAAGACATAACGACTGCACCTACTACTTCATCGACAACGAGTACTACTTCCAGAGGGATAAGCTTTACGGATTCTATGACGATGCAGAAAGATTTGCATTCTTCTCAAGAGCTGTTCTTGAAATGCTTCCCTACATCGACTTCCACCCCGACATTATCCACTCTAACGACTGGCAGACAGCTTTAATCCCCACTTATTACTACCTTTTCTACTCCAAGAATCCTTGGTATTACAACATCAAGAACATCTTTACAATTCACAACATTCAGTATCAGGGTATGTATGGTTGGGATGTTAACACAGAGTGTGTTGGTATTCCTGAGAGCGAGCAGAAGATTCTTGAGATGGACGGCAAGCTCAATATGGTTAAAGGTGCTATCCAGACTGCTGTAAGAGTTACCACTGTTTCTCCCGAATATGCTATGGAGATTAAAGACCCCTGGTTCTCTCACGGTTTACATCATCCTCTTAACAACAATCACTACAAAATCTGCGGTATTTTAAATGGCATTGAGCCTCTTGACTGGGACCCTGCTACCGATTATCACCTTTACAGAAACTACACTATGGACGATATGAGCGGTAAGGGCGAGTGTAAACGTGCACTTCAGGAAAGACTTGGCCTTGAGCAGAGATGGGATGTTCCATTAGTTGCTATGGTAACACGTCTTGTTTCTCACAAGGGTCTTGACCTTGTTCGTGACAGCCTTGAGAACTTACTCAACACCGAGAATATGCAGTTTATCGTTCTTGGTACAGGCGATAAGGAATATGAGGACTTCTTCAGAACAATGCAGTGGAAATATCCGGGCAGAGTTTGCTTCTGCAACGGCTTTATTCCTGAGCTTGCAAGAAAGTTCTACTCAGGTGCTGACATCTTCCTGATGCCCAGTAAGAGTGAGCCCTGCGGTCTTGCACAGATGATTGCTTTAAGATACGGTACAATTCCTGTTGTAAGAGAAGTTGGCGGACTTAAGAACTCTGTATTTGACAGCGCATCAGGTCACGGCAACGGCTTTACATTTGCTAACTACACAGCAGACGATATGAGCCATGCCCTCAGACGTGCCCTTTGGGGTATTCAGGATGAGCACGGCTGGAAGAGCCTTATGTGGAGAGCTATGATGAGCAACAACTCTTGGGACAGAAGCGCCAACGATTATATCGTAGTTTACGAAGACACCCTCCACTGGGCCTAACTGTTAGCCACGGTGGGCAATTCGCCTACGGATAGGTTCATATAAAGATTACCTATCATCAACGGGGGTAATTGTTTTTATCAATCCACCCTAATACAAAACAAAAAATTAAGCACTTACAGTTTTATTTTGAACTGTAAGTGCTTTTTATTTATATTGGCATTAACAAAACCTTATTTAAAAATTTTAAGGAAAAATTTTAATCGGACTGTCGAGGACACCTGTCCCTACGAAGATTGTATAAAGCTTCATATAATTTAACCAATCCGCCGTTGATTGAAGCTCACCTCTAAAGGTAACCTATCCGTAGGCGAAACGCCCTCCCGTGGCGAACGGGCGAAACACCCTGTGGGTGGCTGACCCACTCACCAGTGCTCGCCTAAGATAAAGTTTACGCCTTCTTCTTTAAGTTTAGTAAGACGGAGGTTATACGCATCCATAGCTTCTTTTTCAAAAGCCATTTCACCGCTATATCCTGCCAAAGATAAAATATGCTTTGTAAGCTTGGGGTTAAGAGGTAAAACAGGACCTAAAACATAGGTCGCAAAAAAATTCTTGTAGTGAATTCCCTCAAATTTGTCGTCAGGATTGTTGCCGATACCTCCCCTTACTTTCATAAAAGGAGTTTCGCAAGAGCTGTAAATGTAAGCAAACTGAGAACGGCAACCAACTACCTCAATATCCTCAAAATCACCTAAAAACATAGAGTTGTGGCGGAAATACTCTGAGCTGCGTTTTGAGTAAAAAGGAAAAATTCCTAAAGCGTCAACTTTGTTGTCATCCTCGGCAATATACTCGCCGAAAAGCTCCATAGAATTGCCTGTGGCAAGGAAAACCACGCCCGCCTCTATACACTCCTTAATTCTCTGAACGTAGGGCTTAAGGGCATTTATGGTGAAAATCTGGCTTTTCTCGGTCATTGAACCGAGGCATATCATATCAACTTCGTTGTCGATAAAGTAAGGCCTGCTCTGCAAAGGAGTTTCGATAAACTCAGCCTCCTTGCAGGTTTTCTTAAGGTAAAGAATGTTACCAGCATCACCATAAACAGTTGAAAGCTCAGGGAAAAGAAGTTCTATTTTCATTTTGCCTCTCCCCTTTCCTTTTTAATACGCTCTGTAATTTCGGCTGTTACCTTGCGGGCTTCTGCTGAGGTGTAGATATCGTAAACTATGTAAACTGTTTCTACATTGCTTATATCAGCATAATTTAAAACATCAAGATGCTTGGGAATACAGATAATCTTGTTTTCATCAACGCCTGCCAAAAGCATTCTCAGCTTATGGTCAAGGTATCTGTCGCCGCCTAAAACTATTTTGGTAACGCTGTCGTCATTTAAGAACTCATAGTCGGTATCGTAAAACCAGGCTACGGTTTCGCTCTTCTTAGGATTCTCGAAAATTTCGTCAAGCACCATTAAGAGAAGCTTCTTGGACTTGTCCTTTTTTATGTTCTCAAATACAGTTGAAACTGCTGTGGGGTTGTGGGTTTTTGCAAGCTTGCGGTGAATGTTGACACCACAAACAACCTCACTGCCCTCTCGGGATGCGGGAGGCTTGATGCTCTCTAAAGCTTTTGCAATATCCTCAGGCTTTTCGCCGATATCACGGAGTATTGAAACCATAGCGGCAGTGTTGTAGATATTATGAATTGCAGAGTTAGGAATGGGATAAGTAAACTTTCCTTCTTTTTCGCTTACAATCATTTCTGCATCATTTGCAGACTCCACAAGGTATGCTCTATCGGGATTTTTAAATCCGCATTTAGAGCATTTATACTCGCCGATATTGCGGTAGTTGCGGTAAGTGTATTCAGGCTTACCGCCGCATTTAAGGCAAACGGGATAATCGTCAACCATTGTATCAAGAGGATTTGTGCCAAGGTATTTTGCACCAAAGGCAACACGGTGGTTGTTTTCGCCTATAAGAGAGCTTACAGGGTCATCACCGCACATAACAACAATGCTTTCGGGTGAGCCTTCGGCGGCACGTCTGAGCCTGTCTGCAATATACTCCGGGTTGCCGTTTCGAAGCATAGAATCACGAGAAACATTATTTACAATAAGGTAAGTAGGCTTAAGACGAGGCACATTTGTGGGAGAAATAAGCTCGTCAGCCTCAATAATTGCAACGTCTTTTATAGGCTTATTAAAGATGCTTACCGCATCCAAAAGGCAACGTGCCTGACCCGCGTTGTGGTTTGCACCCCAATCGTTGTAGGCTACTTTGTAGCCCAATTTTTTAAGAGTTTCCGCAAGCATATTGGAAATTGTGGTTTTGCCGTTGGTACCTGTTACAACAATTGTAAGCTTTG
This sequence comes from Ruminococcus sp., assembly GCA_045635685.1. Taxonomy (GTDB): domain Bacteria; phylum Bacillota; class Clostridia; order Oscillospirales; family Acutalibacteraceae; genus Ruminococcoides. Next base: position 12,256 of record JAZTWD010000061.1, on the reverse strand, counting down.
GTTTTGCAACGCGAGCCAAAAAGTCCTCACAAATACGCACAGAAACCATACCGGGGCGGTCGTCACGCTCAGCGCGGAAAAGCTTCCATAAAAACAGAAAGGTTTTGCCACCCCATAGTCCAATCCAGAATCTGAACTTACTCATATTAATCTTCCTTACTTCTTAATTAAATGAAATTTTCTTAAAATCCATTTAAATGTGTTTTTTTCTATAACATCGGTAATTGCACCGAAAAGATATGCAAGCACACCATATACAATTGCACCTGCTAATGCATATACCTCAAGCTGGAGTATGAATAAAGATCCTCTTGTCTCTACTACAGGCCACAGATGCTTTAAGAGAATTACAACACCAACCATCACTACTACAGGCACAATTACTTTTAAAGCAATCTTAAGTGAAGGCGTAAAGCCAACCTTGTGCCTTTTGTAGAGCGATGCCAAAAGCAACGTAAGAGTTACAACCTCGCCAAGAATACTTGCGGCTGTTGCTCCAAGGTATGCGGGAATACCTAAGTAATCAAAAAGATAAATTAATGGTAAATCAGCACAAGCATTGATTACAATACCCACAAGAGTAAAAACAACAACGTGCTTACCCATATCAATGCTCTGCATTGACATACTTACAATTGCAACAATTGAAGCAACAACATTAAGGACAACGGCTAAGGCAAGTATATTGCCGCCGTAATCGCTAACGCCATAGAAAATGCGGTATACTGGCTCAGAAAGGGTAACAATTCCTGCCGCCATAGGCAATGATACAACTATAATAGTACCAATACCCTGATTAAGCTTAAACTTAACCTCATCCATTTTGCCCTGAGAAAAACTTTCAGCCATATGAGGTGCAATGCTGTTGGTAAGACCCATAGAAAGGGCAGTTACTATCATGCAGATTTTAGGAATCCAAGCAGAGGCAATACTTGTAATATTCTGGGTATCTACCTCGCTGTAGCCTACATTCTGAAGTCCTACAAGCAATAACTTCATATCTACAATACTGTAAAGACTTGCGGAAACAGATACAAGTACTATGGAAAGGCAATAAGAAAAAATCTTTTTGAGTATTTCCTTGGTGCTCGCCGCCTCTTCTTCAATCTCGCACTTAAAAAGCTCTTTGCTTTTACGGGTTTTAAGAATAAGATATACAAGAGCGGCACCTGCACCTACAGAAGCTCCAAAAAGAGCTACACAAACGCCAATGGTTGTGCTTAATTTAAAGGCATAAACTACAGCAGATGCACCTGCAAGCACAAAGACTATACGTACAATCTGCTCTATAACCTGACTGGTAGAAGAAACAGAAAGGCATTTGTGACCCTGCAAATATCCTCGTTTCATACTTAAAAAAGGTACTATAAGTAAGCACACCGACACCGCCCTTATAGCTAAGGCTACTTCGTTAATCGTAACACCTTCGGTCATATCAGCAAGAAAGAACCCTGCCAGTTGCTTAGCAAAAATTTGCAGAATCAAAAACGCAAGCACCGATACTGCCACAACAATTTTAAGCCCTAAGCTATAGGCTTTTTCTTTGGTTTTGTACATTCCCTTTGAGGCGTACTCGCTGATTACAATACTTATGGCAATAGGGATACCGGAGGTAGAAACATCCAGAAACAGAACATAAATATTAAAGGCTATGGCATAAATAACACTGCCTCTATCGCCTATTATTTCATAAAAAGGAATATTATAAAGGGCACCAAGAAGCTTAGTAATAACAATAGCAGCGTAGGTTATTGCCGCGCCCTCGATAAAACTGTTTTTCTTAAGTTTTCCTGCCAAATTTACATCTCCCGTCTTTTAGCTTATACTTTAGTACTTTTATACATTAGTACTTTACTTCTAAACTATTAAGTATTCTACCATAACGAAATACTATTTTCAACAAGAAAGAACAAAATCCGCACTACTAAAATAAGTAATATTGCAATGCCGTAAAATTCGTGTTAAAATTATAAAAATACACTATGTGGAGTGAAACACTATGACCAAGCTCAGCATAATAGTACCTGTTTATAATGTAGAAAAATATCTTGAGGATTGCCTTAACAGCCTCTTAAATCATGATATAGATAAAGAAATCTATGAGATTCTGTGTATTAATGACGGCTCTACTGACAAAAGCGGAGAAATCCTTGATACTTATGCAAAAAACATAGCAATGTAAGGGTTATTCATAAAGAAAACGGCGGTGTATCTGCCGCAAGAAACACAGGCATTGATGCCGCAAAAGGCAGATATATATGGTTTGTGGACTCGGATGACTTTATTTCCCATAACTCAATCAAGCATATTATTGATGCTATAGATACCTACAATCCTGAATTTATTAAGTTTTATTATAAACACTGCAAGGAAGATGTTTCGTACACCGATTATTGGAATAATCCTGCAAACAACGCCACACCTAAGGTTTGCAGCGGACGTACGCCTATCACACATGTGTGCACCATTATTTCTGCAGATATTATTAAAGAAAACAACATAAAATTCCGCACAGATATGAAATACGGTGAGGATATTTTATTTGCATACTATTTCTTTTTACATTCATCGGGAGTATGCTGGATACAGTTTAACGATTGCTTTTACTTTTACAGAGACAGAGAAAACTCGGCAATGAATACACGCACCACCGAAGTGTACACACGCAGAACTCACGACCTGCTTTTTATGAGTAAGATTTATAAAGACGCTTATGATAACAAAATAACCGAAATCCCTGAGCTTTTAGAAAATACAAAAAGAAGGCAATATCAGGCATTAATCGGAGCACTTACCATATTTCCGAGAAGCTCTTATAACTTTAAGAAAACAATAAAAGCTCTTAGAAAAGAAGGTCTTTACCCCTTTCCTTGGATTTGGTGGCACGCTAAAACCAAACGTACCCGAAAAGAAAAGATTATAGAGGGTTGTAAGCTGTTCTTTAAATTCGAGCCTGTTTACAGACTTTACTACCTGATTATGAAAAGATAAAATTAACCGCCGCTAAATTAAGCGGCGGTTTTGTTGTTAAATGAAAAACAACAGCACGGCATAATGCCATACTGTTGTTTTTGGTGGAAGCGGTGGGAATCGAACCCACGTCCGAAAGTCGCTTGCCACGGCTTTCTACGGGTGTAGTTGCTGTATTAAAAGTCCCCTTTATTTCTCCCAACAACAGGATAAATATCGGGCAAGCCTCAAATTGATGACAAAGGCTGAGGCAAGCCTTTGTTCACCTTTACCGCTAATCGACGCCTTATCCTATGTCGCGGTGGTCATAGGTAAGACGAGCTGCATTAAGCAGCTAAGGCAACTTTATTGTTGTCGTTTATTTTTAAGTTTGCAGTTTTTAAAGCGTTACCTGCAACCGCTACCCGCTTACCGAGGGTTACAACCCCCGTCGAAGCCATTGCGCCCCCATATAAAGCAATGCCGAAAGACATTGCAGTGATATATTATCGATATATTTGCTTACGCAAATGTTATTATGCCCTATTAAACTTTGTTTATCAAAAGTAATATTACCTTTGATTTTCTTTAAGTGCTCTTTCAATGTCACGCTTTGCACTGCGTTTAGCGGCATCCTCACGCTTATCGTAAAGCTTTTTACCTTTGCAAAGGCCAACCTCTACCTTTACCCTGCTGCCTGAAAAATAAACGCTCAGAGGAATTAAAGTATAACTCTGCTGTTTTGTAAGAGAAAAAAGCTTTTCAATCTCTTTTTTATGCATCAGAAGCCTTCTGACACGCAAAGGATCTTTGTTATAAATATTGCCTTGCTCATAAGGCGAAACGTGCATACCGTTGACGAAAATTTCGCCCTGAACAATAGAGCACCAGCTATCCTTAAGGTTAAGCGTACCCTTGCGGATAGACTTTACCTCGGTACCGAAAAGCTCAATACCTGCCTCGTACTTTTCCTCTACAAAATAGTCGTGGTAGGCTTTTTTATTCTGGGCAACGATTTTTACATTTGCCTTTGTCACATTTCACTCCTGCCTTCCAATGCCTTTGTAAGGGTTACGCCGTCGGCATATTCAAGGTCACTGCCTACAGGAATACCGAAGGCAAGCCTTGTTACCTTTATTCCAAGGGCTTTTAAAAGCTTTGAAAGATACATTCCTGTTGCCTCGCCTTCAACTGTTGAGTTGGTGGCAATAATAACCTCAGATATATCTTCGTTATTAACTCTATTTAAAAGCTCCTTTATATAAAGCTCATTGGGGCCTACTCCGTTCAAGGGCGAAATTGCACCGTGAAGCACATGGTAAGTGCCCTTGTATTCCCTTGTATTCTCGATTGCTATTGCATCTCTGGGAGTTTCCACAACGCAGATAACAGAATGGTCTCGGTTAGCGCTTCGGCACACAGGGCACTGCTCGGAATCAGAAAAATTACAGCAGATACTGCAATACTTAATCTTTTCGTGAGCGTCAACTATAGCCGTTGCGAACTCTTCTGCCTCTTCCTTAGAAAGTCCCAAAACGTGATAAGCAAGTCGCTGGGCGGTTTTACTTCCGATACCGGGTAAGGACTCAAACTGCTCAACAAGCTTTGTCAGGGGTACTACGTTATATGCGTCCATCAGAACAAACCGGGGATGTTAAGTCCGCCAAAACCGCCTGAAATAGCACCTAACTTCTCTTCCTTTTCCTGAGAAGCGGCTCTTAAGGCCTCGTTGACTGCAGCCATTACAAGGTCAGAGAGCATTTCTACATCGTCTGCATCAACTACATCGGGAGAAATCTCGATAGACTTAACTTCCATTTTGCCTGTTGCAACAACCTTAACTGCGTTGCCGCCTGCTGTTGCACTATATTCTTTAGCTTCCAACTCGGCTGTGGTAGCCTCTAAGTCATTCTGCATTTTCTGAGCCTGCTTTGCAAGGTGCTGAATGTTTGTTGCTCCGCCTGAGCCGTAGCCTTGGGGTAATCTTGCTTTCATAAATTTATTCTCCTTTAACTTTAGTTTTCTACAATTTCAATATTGCTGTCTTTAAGCTCAGCAATAAGCTCTTCAAGAGGGTCTTTTTCCTCTTCCTTTTTCTGGGCTCTTTTGTAAGGGCCTAAAATGTAACGCTTGCCTGTAATCTCCTGCACAGCATTTCGCAGATTTTCACGCTGGTCTGACTTCTGCAAAAGCTTAAAGGGAATGTCGGTTTTTGCATCTATAAGCAGATAATCACCGCTGGCATAAGCAGTTGTACCCTCGAAAGATGAGGCAATTACCCTTGAATACTGCTTAAGGTTATCTACAACCTCAGGCCAGCTTTTTAAAGGCTTTGCATCAGCCATAATCGCCTCCATATCCACAGGCTCACGCTTTGCGGGCTGTGTGGGCTTTTGAGGCTGAGGAGACTCGGCTTCGGGCTTTGGCTCTTCTTTCGGTTTTTCAACAGGTTTAGGAGTTGAAAGAGGTGTGGGTTTAATATCTTTTGCAGGAATTTCTGCAAGTTTTATTTCTTCTTTAGAAATATCGTTCTTTACTTCCACAGACTTCTGTTCCTTAGTCTCTGCATACACAGGCTGAGGATTGGAGCCTAAAAGCTTAACTGTTTTTTCCAAAGCAGCTATACGGGTTAAGAGTGCCTCGGTTGATGTATCAAGCTCAGGGGCACTTAATTTTACTAGAGCAATTTCAAGCTCGGTACGGTTGTCTGCCCCCTTACCCATTCGCTCTGCCGCCTTTGCAAGCACATCCATCGCATAAACGATATCTGAAAGGGAAAGCATCTGAGCCTGGTCAAAAGCTACCTCATACTCACTATCGGAAAGAACCACCAAATCCCTGGGATTTCTTACGGATTTAATCATCATAAGTGAGCGAAAGTGGTTAATAATCTCATCGCAAAGCCTCATCATATCTTTACTTTCAGAGTGAAGCTTATTTAGAGTAGCAAGGGCGCGCTCGGTGTTTTTATTAACACAGGAGCTTACGATATCAAGCAGACTTTCCTTGCCGGCTAAACCTGCCCCACGGCGAACTGTATCGGCATCTACATTCTGAGAAATACCGATGCATCTGTCCAAAAGTGAAAGTGCATCACGCATTGCACCATCGGAGATAACCGCAATTAAAAGTGCGGCTTCATCGGTTACTGTAGCATTTTCAAGGCCGCAAACATACTTTATACGCTCAGCAACAGCCTGAGGCTTAATGCGGTGAAAATCAAAACGCTGACACCTTGACATAATAGTGGCAGGAAGTTTATGAACCTCGGTAGTTGCCAAAATAAAAATAACGTGTGCAGGAGGCTCTTCGAGAGTTTTTAAGAGGGCATTGAAAGCTTCATTTGTGAGCATATGCACCTCGTCAATAATGAAAACCCTGTAAGAGCCACGTTCGGGAGTATAGGAAACCTTTTCGATAACATCCCTTATATCGTCAAGTCGGCGGTTAGAAGCGGCATCCATTTCGATAACATCAAAAATTTCGCCGTTTTCAATACCCTTACAAATTTCACACTCACAGCAAGGGTCGCCGTCCACGGAACTTAGGCAGTTAACCGCTTTAGAAAGGATTTTTGCACAAGTGGTTTTGCCTGTGCCACGGGTACCTGTGAAAAGGTAAGCGTGGTTTACCCTGCCGCTTTTAAGCTCGTTTTTAAGGGTTACCGTTACCTGAGGCTGACCTACAACATCGTCGAAAACCTTGGGTCGGTACTTTCTGTATAATACTCTGTAGGTAGACAAAGCTCCACCGCCTTTCATACTTAATAATATAAAAAATGCAAGCCTTAGAATCATTTACATAAGTGAACGACAGACTTACTGTATCGCAACAAGAGAACTGCTTAATGCTGCTCGGTTCCCCGCCTGACATGGTTCACAGACCTTGATCGTACAGGGCCTGCCGCTCGCTTATATAAACGAAAGCAAAGAGCTTGCATTTATGCGGATTTGACATATTGCGTTTCAAATCTCAAATATTATACCACATCGCAAATACAAAAGCAATAGGATTTTTAAGGAGAATTTGTAAAAGAATTAAAATTTATTATAGGATTTTACGCGTTAGTATGATATAATATTAAAATAGAAAATTTACGGAGTTAATTATGAGAGAAATATCTGCTGAAAAAATTACCGAAGTTGTTAAAAAGCTTTGTATTGAGGCAAACTGCAAGCTTCCTGCGGATGTAAAATCCAGCATCAATAAAAGCCTTGAGGCAGAAACTTTTGAAACCGCTAAAGGTATACTTAATAAAATTATCGAAAACTACAACATTGCCGAAAACGAATGCAAACCCATTTGTCAGGACACAGGTGCGGCCTGCGTTTTTGTTAAAATAGGTCAGGATGTACATATAAACGGAAATCTTACGGATGCAATCAATGAAGGTGTTCGTCAGGGTTATCGTGACGGCTTTTTGAGAAAAAGCATTGTAAAAGACCCTCTGGACAGAGTGAACACAGGTGATAACACCCCCGCTATGATTTACTACGATATTGTAGAGGGCGATAAGGTTGAAATTACTCTTGCCCCCAAAGGCTTCGGCAGTGAAAATATGAGCCGAATCAAAATGCTTAAGCCTTCTGACGGAGTTGAGGGAGTTATTGATTTTGTGGTGGAAACTGTAGAAATGGCAGGGTCTAACCCTTGTCCGCCCATCGTGGTGGGAGTTGGCATTGGCGGTACCTTTGACAAATGTGCATATCTTGCCAAAAAAGCACTGCTCCGAGAAACTGAGAGCGTTAACCCCACTCCCTATTATGCCGAACTTGAACACACTTTACTCACAAAAATCAACACCCTTGGCATTGGCCCTCAGGGCTTTGGCGGTAAAACTACAGCTTTGGCAGTAAACATTGAAACTATGCCTACTCATATTGCAGGGCTTCCTGTGGCGGTTAACATCAACTGCCACGTAACCCGTCACGTTAAGGAGGTAATATAAATGGAAATCAGGATTACTTTACCTCTTACTCAGGAAAAGGTTAAAAGCCTTAAAGCAGGCGACAGTTGCCTGCTGACAGGCGTTATGTACACAGGCAGAGATGCAGCGCACAAAAGGCTCTTTGAGCTTGTTAAATGTGGCAAGGATTTGCCTGTTGATATTAAAGACAGCACCTTTTACTTTGTTGGACCTACCCCTAAAAAACAGGGCGAAGCTATAGGAAGCGCAGGACCTACAACCTCTTACAGGATGGACGCTTACAGCCCTGCACTTATCGCCTTAGGTCAAACCGGTATGATTGGCAAAGGCATCAGAAGTATTGAAGTTATCGAGGCTATGAAAGCTTACGGTGCTGTATACTTCGGTGCCATTGGCGGTTGCGGTGCCTTACTCAGCAAATGCATTAAAAAATGCGAGGTAGTTGCCTACGAAGATTTAGGCACAGAGGCAATACACAGATTAGAGGTTGAAGACTTCCCGGTTGTGGTTGTAATTGACAGCTTTGGCAACAATCTTTATGAGACGGGTCGAGCAGAATATCTTAAAAGCATAAGATAATCTGTATTCGGGCAATCGAGGACACCCGTCCCTACAATCATTACTAACAGATAGTTTTGGAGGACAAAATGGACTACAGAAAAGAATCCTTAAGACTCCACGGTGAGTGGAAAGGAAAAATAGAAGTTAAAGCAACTGTGCCTATTACTAACAAAGAAGAGCTTTCATTAGCTTACACCCCGGGCGTAGCTGAGCCTTGCCTTGAAATTCAGAAAGATGTAAGCAAAAGCTACGAGCTTACCAGACGCCACAATCTTTGTGCAGTAATTACCGACGGCAGTGCGGTTTTGGGTCTTGGCAACATCGGCCCTGAGGCAGGTATGCCTGTTATGGAGGGCAAGTGTGCGTTATTCAAAGCCTTTGGCGACGTTGATGCCTTTCCCCTTTGCGTTAAAAGCCAAGAGGTTGATGAGTTTGTAAAAGCGGTTGAGCTGATTGCTCCCTCCTTTGGCGGAATAAACCTTGAGGATATTTCCGCTCCCAGATGCTTTGAAATCGAGCGTAAACTTAAAGAAAAGTGTGATATTCCCATTTTTCACGACGACCAGCACGGCACAGCTGTGGTAATTTTAGCAGGACTTTTAAACGCACTTAAAGTTGTAGGCAAAAAAAAGGAAGACGTTAAAATCGTAACCGTTGGTGCAGGTGCGGCAGGCATTGCCATTGTAAAGCTGCTACTTGCAGTCGGCTTTACTAACATTACCATGTGCGACAGACAGGGAGCTTTATACAAAGGCTGTGAGGGTATGAATTGGGCTCAGGCAGCAATGGCAGAAGTAACAAATCCTGAGCAGACAGGCGGAACCTTGGCTGAAAAACTTGTAGGTGCTGACATATTTATCGGCACATCTGCCCCCGGTATAGTTACAAAAGAAATGGTAGCAACTATGCAGAGAGATGCCATTATCTTTGCCTGTGCGAATCCTACTCCTGAGATTTTTCCTGACGAGGCAAAAAAGGGTGGTGCTAAGGTTATTTCCACAGGCCGCTCGGATTTTCCAAATCAGATTAACAATGTGCTTGCTTTCCCGGGAATTTTCAGAGGTGCTTTTGACGTAAGAGCAAGTGATATAAACGAAGAAATGAAGCTTGCGGCGGCTTACGCTCTGGCAGAGTTAGTGCCTGAGGATGAACTTTCCGAAGAACACATTATGCCTGCGGCATTTGACGAAAGAGTGGGCAAAGCTGTGGCAAAGGCAGTAAGTGATGCCGCCAGAAAATCGGGCGTTGCAAGAATTTAATGTATAAAAATACTCGGTTGAGAAAAGAACTTCTCAGCCGAGTTTTATATTGTATTTAATTTCAGATTGAACAACAAATGCAAACATTATCCACAATACGCTCAGAGTAGCGGTCGTACTCTCCGTCGCAGTTCGGGTAATGGTCGATAGTTTCAGTAATGGGAAATCTTACACAGATTTTGCTGTCTTTTACGGACACATAAATACTGCTGAAATAGCGCTTTTTGCCTTCGGCTTTGTCCTTAAATATTTCGTCACCCTCGGCATTTTGAAACACAGCGTTACCCAAAGCATCTGCGGTGAGGGTGATATTTTCTTTCTCAAATAAAACTGTGACGGGAACAAGATTTTCGTAGTCAATTTTGACCTCAACCTCTAAATTACGGATACTGCTGTCGTAAATATAATCGTAGTTCACTTTGCTCTCCCCTTTTTTATTTTCTAAGTTTATTATAAAACTTTAAATCGCATAATGCAAGAAAAAGCTCGGGTAAGTTACCCGAGCTTTTAGTGTTTAAAATTAAATTATCTGTTGTTGATGATTTTTGTAAGCTCAACGGGGTCAACGATTTTGCCGTCCTTGTAAACTCTCATATTACCGGAAGCGATTTCGTCGATGAGGATAACCTCGTCGTTGTTGTAACCGAACTCGAACTTGATGTCCCAGAGGTCGAGGCCGAGAGTCTTAAGATCGTCAGCAACGATCTTTGTGATAGCAAGAGTCTGAGCCTTCATGCTCTCGAACATTTCGGGAGTCATAACGCCAAGAGCTGCAAGACCTTCGCCTGTAACGAGAGGATCGCCTAAAGCGTCGTTTTTGAATGTGCACTCAACATAACCACCCTCGAGCACTGTGCCGTCCTCGATGTACTCGCCGTATCTGCGGATAAAGCTACCTGTTGCAACTAAACGGCAGATAACTTCAAGACCGTGACCGAAAACAGTAGCAGGAAGAACCTCCATAGTAGCATCCTCAAGGTTAGCAGAAACGTAGTGAGTTTTGATGCCAGCATCTTTTAAAAGCTCGAAGTAGTGAACGGATGTCTCAAGGTTTGCCTTGCCGATACCGTCGATTGTAAGACCTACAGCATTCTCACCGGGATCAAAAACGCCGTCTTTGCCTGTGCAGTCGTCCTTGAACTTGAGCATTACGTTGCCGTTTTCAAGTGAGTAAACATCTTTTGTTTTGCCCTGATAAACTAATTTCATTGGAAGCACTCCTTTAGTAAATTAAAATACTTTAATATTTTATCACACTTTTTTTGTTTTGTATAGATAAAATTTGATAATTGATTTTATTTTTTTCTTTTTTTCTTTTATATAATCCTTACAAAAGCTCAGATTATTTTTCTCGCAGGAAATTAAAATCAGAGGATTTTTTCCATTGTGGTTTTCTGAACTTTAAGACCCATAGCCTCGTAAAATTTTAAGGCGGTATCGTTCCCTGCCCAGACATTAAGGGTTATATTGTAGCATTTTTCAGTTTTCGCAAAGTCTGCAGCAAAGCAGTAAAGTGCCTTGGCTATACCCTTTCCTCTTGCGCTTTCTTCCACACAAATATCGTCGATATAAAGGGTTTTAATGTCAGTAAGCACATTATCCTTTGAATACTGAATAAACTTGCAAAAGCAATGCCCCAGCACGTTTTCGTTTTCGTCTACTGCTACAAAGACAGGCGTAAGGGGATTTGTTACGATATAATAAAGCTCTTCGTCGGTATACTTTGTGGTGTTGGCTTTAAATATATCAGGGCGGATTTCAGCGTGAACACTGAGCACCTGCTTAAGAAGATTAAGTATTCCCGATATATCGTTAGTTTGGGCTTTGCGGATTAACACTAATATCACCTCACAGATTATAAATATATTATACCCCTTATAAATTTAAGGGTCAATCTGAAATTATAAATACATTATAAAAAGAAAAAGTCTGAGCGACCTTTAGAGTTACTCAGACTTTTATGTTTTTAAGAAAGTGATTAAATCTCGTGGCAAACAGCCTTAAGACCCTCAGGAAGATCTTCCTCTGCAGCAGAGATAAGAAGTGTGAACTTTGTCTCGCTGTCAGCAGCAAGCTTATTGAGCTTTACAACAAACTCCTCAAGACCATCAACAGCCTCAGGGCAGATTTTGAAAGTAGAGTCAACAAGAATGTCGGAAACGTCAAAGTTACCTGCACAGATGCCGCTGAGGAAGCCGAACATCATATCGTAACCGGAAATTGCATAAGCATCGGTATCAATAAGGCGAGCCTTATGAGTGATATCGTATGTAAGCTTTGCACCCTTCTCGATAACTACAACATTACCTGTGGAGGCTGCTGCTGTTTCGTTAGCAAGTGCGATAAGCTTTTTGGTTTTGCCTGTACCTTTTTTGCCGATAATAAGTGTTACCATAGTAATTCCTCCAATTTTTATCTGAGTCTTGCTTCCAACTCTGCCTTCTGCTCCTCGTATCCGGGTTTGCCTAAAAGTGCAAACATATTCTTCTTGTAGCTCTCAACGCCGGGCTGGTTGAAGGGATTTACACCGAGAATGTAGCCTGAAATTGCACAAGCCTTC
>JAZTWD010000060.1:0-61407 GCA_045635685.1 Ruminococcus sp. | reverse complement strand
TTTTGTTCTTCATTGTGTTGTAGTTACGCTGTTTGCACTCTGTGCATGCAAGAACAATTTTTACTCTCATTTAACGGCACCTCCCGTAGTTTTTCGGAATAATCCGGCCTCCCTCAAAAAAGGCACAAAAAAATAAGCCCCCTTTATGAGGTAAAGACATTGTACCACATAAAAGTCAAGCAGTCAACACCTTTTTTTACAAAAATGTCATTTTTGACCTTTATGTGACAATTTACGCCATTAACCCAAAGGTTAGCTTACATTTTGCATAAAATAATACTTATATAATGTTTATATCTATCTTTTGTAGGGGAGCCGTTTGGCTCCCCTACAATAATGTTTATCGTTTAGAACTGGAGCTTATCGTTGATATAGCTTACAAGCTCAGAGATAGGCATTCTTACCTGCTCCATTGTGTCACGGTCACGAACTGTAACGCAGTTGTCCTCGAGAGAATCAAAGTCATAGCAGATTGAGAAAGGTGTACCGATTTCGTCCTGACGGCGGTAACGCTTTCCGATAGAGCCTGCGTCATCAAAGTCAACCATAAAGTGCTTGGAAAGCTCGTCGGCAACTGCCTCTGCCTGTTCAGAAAGCTTCTTGGAAAGAGGAAGAACAGCAGCCTTGAAAGGAGCAAGTGCGGGATGGAAACGCATAACAACTCTTGTATCCTTCTCATCAATTACTTCCTCGTCGTAGCCTTCTGTTACGATTGTAAGGAAGAGTCTTTCAACACCGAGAGAAGGCTCGATAACATAAGGAATGTAACGTGAATTGTCTGTGGGGTCGAAATATTCAAGGGACTTACCGCTAGTATTCTGATGCTGAGTAAGGTCGTAGTCGGTTCTGTCGGCAACGCCCCAGAGCTCACCCCAACCGAAGGGGAAGAGATACTCGAAGTCAGTTGTTGCCTTGGAGTAGAAGCAAAGCTCCTCAGGAGAATGATCTCTGAGTCTTAAGTTTTCCTCTTTAATACCTAAGGAATAGAGGAAGTCACGGCAGAAACCACGCCAGTACTCGAACCACTCTAAGTCTGTGCCGGGCTTGCAGAAGAACTCGAGCTCCATCTGCTCGAACTCACGAACACGGAAAATGAAGTTACCGGGGGTAATCTCATTTCTGAAAGACTTACCAATCTGAGCAACACCGAAGGGAACCTTCTTGCGGCTTGTACGCTGAATGTTAGCGAAGTTTACGAAAATACCCTGAGCAGTTTCGGGACGGAGGTAAATTTCAGACTTGCTGTCCTCGGTAACGCCCTGGAATGTTTTGAACATAAGGTTAAACTGACGGATATCTGTGAAGTTAGACTTACCGCAATCAGGGCAAGGAATGTTATGCTCCTTGATATATTCGCTCATCTGAGCATTATCCCAGCCTGTAACGTTGGTGCCGTCGAAATCTTCAATAAGATTGTCGGCTCTGTGACGTGTCTTACACTCCTTACAGTCCATAAGAGGGTCAGAGAAACCGCCAAGGTGACCTGAAGCTACCCATGTCTGAGGGTTCATAAGAATTGCGGAGTCAAGACCTACGTTGTACTTATTCTCCTGCACGAACTTCTTGAGCCATGCTTTTTTGATGTTATTCTTAAGCTCTGCGCCTAAGGGGCCGTAATCCCAAGTATTGGCAAGACCGCCGTAAATTTCAGAACCGGGATAAACAAAGCCTCTGCCCTTACAAAGAGCAACGATTTTTTCCATAGATTTTTCTGTGTTTTTCATTTACTATGTACTCCTTACGTTTGTAATTATACAATATACCTTATTATTGTAATTCAAATGGGATTTGTTGTCAATATTTACAGTAAACAAAATAAACGCAACACATTAGTTCAAGGCTTAGCCACCGCCGTTAAGAAACTTTGCAATATGCAAAACCTTTTCATCAAAGGCACGGCGCCTTACCGTAGCGTACGGTTTTACATTGACTATCAGCTTAATTTATGATAGAATGTATAAAACTGATATAGTTTTTACGGAGTATGGATTATGAAATTCAAAGCTAAGATTTTAGATACAGCAGACATCAGCCGAATTTTAACCCGTATGGCTCACCAGATTGTTGAGAAAAACGGCGGAATTGAAAACGTTGTTCTTATCGGCATCCGCACCCGCGGTGTGCCTCTTGCTGAAAGGCTCAGCGAAATTATTGAGCGTATTGAGGGTAAGCGTCCCTTAGTCGGTGCTCTTGACATTACACTTCACAGAGATGACAGGCAAAAGCCCCTTTCCCCTATTATCAGCGAAACTAAGGTGGATTTTGACGTTGAGGGTAAAACTGTTGTGCTGGTGGATGATGTTATCTTCACGGCACGTACAGCCCGAGCCGCCCTTGATGCGGTTATGAGCTTAGGCCGCCCCTCAAGAATTCAGCTTGCCGCTTTTATCGACAGAGGTCACTCCGAGCTTCCTATCAGGGCAAACTTTGTGGGTAAGAATATACCCACTTCTTTAGAAGAAGTTATTGCCGTGCATCTTGAAGAATTCGACGGTGAGGACTCGGTTTCTATCTATTCCCGTTAGCCACAAGGCAGCCCTTTGAGGGCATTCCGCCTTTGGACAGGTTCATTTAAAGATAACCTATCAGTAACGGCGAGTATTAAAATATAAATGAAATCTATTCTTTCGGGAGGGGCGACCCCTCCCCTACACATTCACTTGACAAATATTTATAAATGCTTTACAATTAAATAAAACAAAACAGGGGTGCTAACGGCAAGTTGGCTGAGATAGAGAATACACGTGCTTCTCTGACCCTATAACCTGATACGGATAATGCCGGCGTAGGGAGTAGATTCACTGATTATTTCAGCACTGCAGACCGGTATGCAGTGCTGTTTTTTTATCTTCTGTTTTGTTTTAAATATTTTATGAAAAGGTGATTTATTTGAACCAAACAAAGAAAAAACGAATTTTAATGATTGCAGAAAGTGCAATTATGCTGGCACTTGCCACAGCGTTAAGCCTCATTACCTTTTTCACTTTGCCAGCAGGCGGAAGTGTAACACCCTTTTCCATGCTTCCTATACTTATTATAGCTTACCGTTACGGCGTTAAGTGGGGTTTGGGTGTTGGTGTTATTTACGGACTTATTCAGATGGTACTGGGAATGAGTGCTCTCTCCTATGCCACCAACGCCTGGGCTGTTATTTGTATTATTCTTTTTGACTATGCGGTTGCCTTTGGCGTACTTGGCCTTGGCGGAATTTTCAGAAACTTTAAAAATCAGGCTGTAGGCTTTTCTTTAGGTGTAATCCTTGCCTGTGTGCTGAGATTTCTATGTCATTTCCTTACAGGCATTACAGTATGGGCAGACTATGCCGAGGGTATGTGGGGCGTTGTTATTTATTCCCTCACCTACAACGGCTCTTATATGCTGCCCGAGCTTGTTATTACAACTGCCGTAGGTGCAATACTTATGAGTTTCCTCGATTTTAAGGATGAAAAGTTAAGGCCCTTAAGAAAAACCAAAAAATAAAAATTGCTCCCTTTGCCATGAGAGGCGAAGGGAGCTTTCTATATATAGTATAATCAGTCTTCCAGTTTATTCATAACCAAACCTGTAATCATCTTGGGGTAGAAGTAGGTGGACTTCTGGGGCATTTTTTCGCCCTCGGATGCTACATCGCGGATTTCTTTAACCTTAGTAGGATTAAGCACAAAAGAGCACTGAGCCTTACCGCAGTCTACAAAGCTTATGGCCTCTTGGAAGAACTTTGTATAAGTAAGGTTAATCTGAGCCGCCATATTAGCCTTATCTATGCCAAAGATTTTCTCTAAAATAAGAGTGTGAAGAACTGTAACGTCAAGTGAACGTGAAACAGGGCTTAACTCGAGCAGAAGCTCATCCATAACGGCAATGTCCTTTAAGGTAAGCTTATACCACTCACCCTCGCCAACATAAAAACCAAATGCTTTTTTACCTTCTTTATCTTCAGCATCAAGTTCTACTTCCATTGTATCGGTTGAGGTGTAGGCTTCGATATCAAAATACTTTGAGCACTTACATAAAACCTCGTCAGAATCGAACTCTTCGAGGTCACGCACTAATCTGTGAGTCGGGAAAACCACCAAGCCGGGATGCTCCATATCCACAAGGTAAATCATCTGAAAGTCAGCCGCGTCGCCCTCTTTGGATATACCCTTTTCACGGCAGTAGTTACGGTAATTAAGAGCAGTTTCGTAGCGGTGGTGACCGTCGGCAATGTAAATTTTACGCTCCTTGAAATCAGCCACAAGCTTATTTATAACTTCCTCATCCTTAATAATCCATAAGCGGTGAGTAACTGAGCCATTGTCGGTAAACTCAATATCAGGAGCACCCTCAGACGCCTTATCAATAGTATTAAGCGAGGTATGCTCTTCATCCATATAAAGGCCGTAAATCTGGCTGAAGTTGCAGTTTGTAGCCTTCATAAGATTAAGACGGTCTTCCTTTGCTTTGGAAAGTGTAAACTCGTGAGGAAGCACAACGCCCTTCTCAAACTCCTCAACCTTAAGCCTCACAATAATGCCCTTAACGGCACCTGATTTGCCGTAAGCGGTGAACTCTTCTTCATATACATATATAGCAGGTTCGTCCTCGCGGATTAAAACTCCCTTATCCTCCCAAGCTTTAAGGATAGCAGCGGCATCCTCATAAGGGGTGTCGCCCTTTGGAAGCTCAAGGCGGATAATGTTGTTCTCGTTTTCAGCTATAAAGCCGAGACGCTCCTCTTCGCTGATTATATCATAAGGAGGACAACAAAGCTTTTCAATCTCTCCTGCTTTTTTGGTATCAAAACGCATTCCTCTGAATGCCTTAATATCTGCCATAGTAAAACCTCCGAAAGTAATATGAATTAAGTTTATCATAAAATATCTATGCCGACAAGGAGTAAAAATGAAATTCGACACGAAAATTTATTGACAAATCAAAAACAGATTGATATAATTACTTTTGTCCTTAAATAAGGGCCAATAGCTCAGTTGGTTAGAGCA
The DNA here is from genome assembly GCA_045635685.1 of Ruminococcus sp. Taxonomy (GTDB): domain Bacteria; phylum Bacillota; class Clostridia; order Oscillospirales; family Acutalibacteraceae; genus Ruminococcoides. The sequence continues at coordinate 56,425 of JAZTWD010000060.1, read as the reverse complement.
ACCGGCTCATAACCGGTTGGTCCGGGGTTCGAGTCCCTGTTGGCCCACCATAAAACAGAAAGCACTTTCGTAAGAAGGTGCTTTTTGTTTTACTTATTAGATATTACAGGGACTCGAACCCTGAAAAAATAAACAGTCAAAAATTTTTTAAAAAGATGTTGACAAGTTTCTTTGTCATTGCCACAATGCGTTTGACAAGAAAACTTGTCAACTTTATTTTGGAAGAAGATATGATATGCCCCTTGGAAATAACCTGAAGGAATATCGCTCAAAGCTTGGGTATTCTGTACTATGGGTACACACTTTGGTTTAGGTCTTGCTCCTACAGTAGTAGTTTCGGTGCTTTGGCTTATTATGACAATCTATTATGTTACAACATCCTACAAAATCGAACACAAAAACAAGAAAAGGTAATTTTTTGCCGATTCTTTGGCTTTAAAAAAATATTTTAAAAAAAGTATTGACTTTTACACAAGATTGTATTATTGTATTAGTACGGTAGTACAGCCCCCACGGAAGGTATATGAAAAATAGGACGTGGCGTACACCGTACTGAGTAAGCAAGAAGCAATAAATCCATCCACTCCTGTTTGCTTCTTGCTAAACTCAGAGGGTAAAAGGTATATGAAAATCAGGAAACACATTATAATTATTAGGAGGGTTTATTTATGAAGTATTGTACAAAATGCGGTTGCCGGTTGGCTGACGAGGCAAAATTCTGTAACGCCTGCGGTGCTCCTATTGAGGAAGTAAGCAAAACTCAGGCTGAGTCAGAAAATCCTTATGCAAACCAAGCGACAACAGCAACTACAGAGCAGGTTAACACTGAGCCTGCAAATTCTAACGCAGAGGCTCCCAAAACAGACGAGGAGTTAAGAGCCGAGGAACAGGCACTTTTAAACAAATTCAGCATAGGCTTAAAGCACGAGAGACTCGCCTGGAAAATTACAGGTGTAGTGTGGGCAATTCTTTCCGCATTTTTCTTAGGATTCGGATTGATTTTCGGCACACTTATGATTATTGCATCTATAGCTGAAAGTGGCGGATTTGTCGCTTTTATACCGGTGGCTGTATCCTATTTCTTTATAGGTCTTTTATATCTGCCCATTGCAATTATCAACTTATCTATGAAAAACAAGTTACAAACCTACCGCGAGAAGCTTTATACTGACTGTACGGATGGTATCGGTCATTTCAGAGTAGGCTCAATTGTTTTTTGTGCTTTCTTTAACAGTGTTGCTCTTGCCTTCAACATTGTTTACTTTATTAAAGCAAAAAGCAATACTGCTGTGATTGAGCGAATCAAAGCTCGTCAGAGTGAATATAATTCTCAGCAGTAAAACAAAAATATATTTTTTATAATTTGGAGGAAATGAAAAATGGAAAAACAGAACGTAATTAACAGACTTTCTACAGGCTTAAAGCATGAGCGACTTGCTTACAAGATCTACGGTATCGTAACAATTGTAATAGCAGCTATTGTAATTATTGCAAGCATTTTTGCGATGGTTGCCGGCTATTCAGCCACCCCAGACATCGTTGTAGTGAATGACGTCTTAGAGTATCACATAGTTGACTTCACCGATACCTTCGTAATTGGAGAAGACGCTTTGATTTTCGGCTTAAGCACAACTTACCTTGCTATTGGTGTTGTTTTAGCTGTTTATGGCATTGTAAACCTTGCAATGGCTTCTAAGGTTGGCAAGTACCGTTTCAGCGAGGTGCTCACAGTTAAGCACGCAGGCTCTGTTGGCTCAATTGTAGTAGCTGCAATCTTTAACGAAATTGCTCTGATTTTTGCAATCATCAACTTCGTTATTGCTAAAAAGAACCGTGCAGTTTTAGAAGGCTAAGCGGATTAACCACCGCAGAACATTTCTGCCGTTAGCCACGGCGAGTTAATTTACACACAACAAAACATAAAAACGCTCCCTTTAATTACCATAAGGGAGCGTTTTTTATTATTCTTTAATTTTATTTTTAGCTTCGGTAAGCATAAGCTTAATTCGGTTAAGCTGGTTTACTTCGCTTGCACCGGGGTCGTAGTCAACTGTGGCGATATTTGCCTCAGGAAGTGCACTACGCACCGTCTTAAGCACGCCTTTGCCTACAATGTGGTTTGGCAAACAGCCAAAGGGCTGAATACAAACAATATTAGGCACGCCGTTTTCAATGAAGTGAACCATTTCGGCAGTTAAGAACCAACCCTCGCCATACTGATTGCCGATAGAAATAAATCGGCTCGCTGTTTTGGCAAGCTCTTTCATAGGAGTAGAAGGCTCAAAACGCTTACTCTTCTTAAGTGCCTTTGTGGCAGGAAGCCTTACAAAGTTAAGCATCTTACCTAAAGCCTGACCGCCGATTCTGGAGCTTAATTTACCGCCTAAGTTCTTATGACGGAAAGTTCTGCCGAAACCGCTGTAGATAAAAAAGTCAAGGAAATCAGGCACAACTGCCTCGGCTCCCTCTTCCTCAAGCCTTTCAACAAGGTTTCCGTTAGCAAGGGGCATATACTTAACCAAAATCTCGCCAACAATACCTACTCTTGGCTTTTTCTCGTCGGTTAAGGAGAGACTGTCAAAGTCCCTAACAATCGCCTTGCAGGTTTTGATGTATGTAGAAACGGAAAAATGCTTTTTCTGAATCTGAACAGCACATTCATCCAGCCACTTGCGTTTTAAGGCATCACCACTTCCCTTTTCCTTTTCATAAGGACGGGTACGGTAGAGGCACTTCATAATAAGGTCGCCGTATACAAGACCTGCTCCGCCGCGAATCATCATAGGAACTGTAAGCTTAAAGCCGGGGTTAGATTCAAGCTTGCTTAAGTTAAGCGAAATTACGGGAATATGACCTAAGCCCTCACGCTCTAAAGCTCTGCGGATAAAGCCGATGTAGTTTGTAGCACGGCAACATCCACCTGTCTGAGACATAAGGATAGCAAGCTTATCGGTGTCGTACTTGCCGCTTTTTACTGCATCTAAAAGCTGACCCACCATAATAAGGGATGGGTAGCAAGCATCGTTATTAACGCACTTAAGACCCATATCAACGGCACTTCGGTTGTCATTATCGAGGAAAACAAAGTTGTAGCCATGGGCATTAAAAGTTGCCTGCACAAGCTCAAAGTGCATTGGAGCCATCTGAGGTGCTATGATTGTATAGCGGTCATCACGCATTTTTTCGGTGAAAATTGCACGATGATAAGCTGTGGATACATCTTTATGCTTAACACCGTTTTTATCTCTTTCGGCAATTGCCGCCATAAGGGAACGGATTCGGATTCTTGCGGCACCAAGGTTATTAACCTCGTCGATTTTAAGAACTGTGTAAAGCTTACCGCTTGCCTCTAAAATTTCTGCCACCTGGTCAGTAGTAACGGCATCAATACCGCAACCGAAGGAGTTAAGCTGTAAAAGCTCAGCGTCATCTCTGTGGCGGACAAACTCAGCCGCACGGTAAAGACGGCTGTGATAACTCCACTGATCGGTAACTCTTAAGGGTCTTTCTACCTTTACATCCTCAGGAACAGAGTCCTCAGTAAGCACATTAAAGCCGTAACCTGCAATCATAGCAGGAATGCCGTGGTTAATTTCAGGGTCGCAATGATAAGGACGGCTTGCAAGAACAATCATCCTGCCACATTTTTTCTCGGTTTCCTTAATAATCTCTGCACCCTTTTTGCGGATATCTGCCTTGGCATTCATAAGCTCCTGCCAAGCCTTGCGGCAGGCTTTTTTTGTTTCAGACTTACTTACACCGAAGCTTTCACGAAAGACATCGCAGACTCTGTTTGTAAGAGTTTTTTCGTCAGAAAAAGCCACAAAAGGATGGATAAGCTGAGCCTTGCCTGAGGTGATATTCTCAACATTGTTGTTAATATTTTCAGGAGTACCGATAACAATGGGGCAGTTATACTTATTCTTAGCCCCTTCCTCAGGCCGCTCAAAATATACGCTGGGATAAAAAATTCTGTCACAGCCGTTTTTAATAAGCCACTCAATATGGCCGTGAGCAAGCTTTGCAGGGTAGCAAAGACTTTCTGAGGGGATTGACTCCATACCAAGCTCGTAAATCTCACGGCTTGAGTAAGGCGAAAGCTTAACGCTGAATTTAAGCTCTTTAAAGAGCCTTGCCCAGAACGGGAAGTTCTCGTAAATATTCAGAACTCTGGGAATACCGATTACACCGCGGGTTGCCTTATCCTGAGAAAGAGGCTCAAGAGAAAACATTCTCTCTTTCTTATACTCGGTCATATCAAAGCCTTTTTCCTGTGCTTCGGAACCGCCAATGGGTCGCTCGCATCGGTTACCCGAAATATGACGCTCTTTACCTCTAAAGGTATTAACCGTAAGCATACAGTTATTGGAGCACTTACCGCAACGGATTGCGGTGGTGTTGTATTTTAAATTTTCAATATCCTCAAAGCTTACTATAGTGCTTTCGCCAACGCTTCGCTCTTTTGCAATTAGAGCCGCACCAAAGGCACCCATAAGACCTGAAATATCAGGGCAAAGGGCGTTTTTGCCTGTAAGCTTTTCAAAGGCACGAAGCACAGCCTCAGAGCAGAATGTACCGCCCTGCACCATAATGTGCTCGCCTAAATCATTGGCACTTGAAAGCTTGATAACCTTGAAAAGTGCATTTTTAACAACGCTGTAAGCAAGACCTGCAGAAATATCGGAAAGGCTTGCACCCTCCTTCTGAGCCTGCTTAACGTTGGAGTTCATAAACACGGTGCAACGTGTGCCCAAATCCAAGGGGTGAGGAGCAAAAAGTGCAGTTTTAGAAAACTCCTGAGCATTTTTGCCCATAGAAACCGCAAAATTTTCCAAAAACGAACCGCAACCTGAGGAGCAGGCTTCGTTTAAAAGCACGCTGTCAACGGAGCCGTTTTTAATCTTTATGAACTTCATATCCTGACCGCCAATGTCAAGCATACACTGGGTATCTTTGTCGAAGAATCTGGCAGCGGTATAGTGGGCAATAGTTTCAACCTCGCCAAAGTCAAGCTTAAAGGCAGCTTTAAGCAAGCTTTCGCCGTAGCCTGTGGAGCAAGCACCCTTGATTACTGCGGTTTTGGGGAATTTTTCTGAAAGCTTCTTTATCGCAAGCTTGGCGGTATTAATGGGAGAAGTATTGTTGCTACTGTAAAAATCCCACAAAAGCTCGCCATTTTCGCCAATAAGTGCAAGCTTGGTGGTGGTTGAGCCTGCGTCAATACCAAGGTAACAACCGCCCTCATATGTACTTAAATCCCCACGCTTAACTTTATTTTTGGCGTGACGGTTTGCAAACTCGTTATACTCTTCTTCATTCTCAAACAAAGGGTCAAGACGCTTAAGTTCAAAGGTCATCTCCCCTGCATTTTCCAGATCAGAGATAATCTCTGAAATAGGCTTTTCACTGCTATCCTCTGAAAGAAAAGCCGTACCCATTGCAGGGAAAAGATGAGAATTTTCGGGGTCAACGGTAGTTTCATCAGTAAGCTTAAGAGTACGCACAAACGCCGCCTTAAGCTCGGTTAAAAAGTGCAGAGGACCGCCTAAAAAGGCGACTGTGCCCCTTATTGGCTTACCGCAAGCAAGACCAGAAATGGTCTGATTTACAACAGCCTGAAAAATCGAAGCCGACAAATCCTCTTTGGTGGCACCGTCATTAATAAGAGGCTGAATGTCGCTTTTTGCAAAAACACCGCAACGTGCCGCAATGGGATAAATTTGATTGTAGCTTTTGGCGTATTGGTTAAGGCCTGTGGCATCTGTCTGTAAAAGGGCCGCCATCTGGTCGATAAACGAGCCTGTACCGCCTGCACATACGCCGTTCATTCTTTCCTCTAATCCGCCTGTAAAGTAGATGATTTTGGCATCTTCGCCGCCAAGCTCAATGGCAACGTCGGTCTGAGGAGCTAAGCGTTTTACAGCCTCTGCCTCTGCCACAACCTCCTGCACAAAGCCTATATTCATAAGCTTTGAAAGGTTAAGGCTGCCGCTTCCTGTAACCTTAAGCTTTAAGTTAACATCACCTAAGGTCTCTTTTGCTTCAATAAGCAAATTTTTAAATGTATCTCTGATATTAGCAAAATGGCGCATATATCGTCCAAACACCAGGTTGCCGTTCTCGTCAAGAACGGCAATTTTAACGGTGGTGGAGCCGATATCTGCGCCTGCTAAGTAAGTTTTTATACTCACTTTACATCCTCTTTTTTCTTTTTATCCATACCAAAAAAGTATGTTTTGCTTTCGGTTTTTGTAAGAAGTCTTTTAATATTAGCTCTGTGGGAAATAAACACAATCACAGCTAAGGCTATTGCAATAGAGTAAGCCATAATATCATCGTTATGAAAGACAACAAACATAATTGCGTAGCTCAGTGTTGCACACAATGAACCAAGAGAAACGTATTTGCTGGTAAGTGTTACAACAGTAAGCACAGCAAAAGCACCAAGCAAAATCAATGGATTTGCCATAAACACTGTGGTCATACCGCAGATGAAACCCTTACCGCCCTTAAAGCCGTAGTATATGGGAAAAATATGGCCAAGCTGTGCAAAAAGACCGCAGAGCAGTGCACCCGCAATATAAGTGCCGCTTGTAAATTGATTCACCACAAAGCCGCCTACACCGCAGGCGATAACGGTTTTTACAATATCAACAATACACACAAGAGCCGCACTTTTGGTGCCATACACACGCTTAACGTTAGTAAAGCCTGCGTTACCACTTCCGCTTTCGCGTATATCTGCATTATTCAAAAGCTGAGTTACCATAATGCCGCCGTTAAGACTGCCTAAAAGATAAGCAAAAACGGCACACAAAATAAATATCAACCACTGCATAATTACACTTCCTTATTCAACTGCAAAAATAAAGCTGTAAATATCCTGACCGCCGTCAACCTCGTAAAACTCAACCAAGGGGAAATTCTTTGACGCATAATCATGAACAGCTGAGAGCTCTTCAGCTGTAGCGTCCTTGCCTGCAATGGCAATAATAACCTCTTTGCCTGTTTTGTCAATTGAGTCAAGCAATGCGGTTGCGGCACTTACCTTGTCTTTTTCTACAGCAAGGATAGTTTTCTTGCTAAAGCCAAGCCAGTCACCCTTTTTAATCTCAAAGCCGTCCTGACTTGTATCTCTTACTGCGTAAGTAACAAGACCTGTAGTAACACCTTCAATAGCCATTTTAAGGTCATCGGTAATAACATCAATATCATCAGAAGATAAATCAAGCATTGTTAAAGCAGCATAGCCCTCGGCTATGGTTGTGCTTTCTACAACACGGACATCGCTATCCTTGTAAAGCTCGCCTGCCTGCTTTGCAGCAAGTACAATATTTGAGTTATTGGGTAAGACAATAATTGTGTCGGCATTAACTGCATCAAATGCCTTTATAAAATCCTCGGAGGAGGGGTTCATGGTCTGCTGGCCGTCAACAATTGCGTCAGCACCTAAGGAGGTGAACATCTCCTTTAAGCCCTCACCGCTTGCTACAGCTACAACACCGAACTTTTTGCGTTCATTATTTACAACCTCTTTACGCTCAAAGCGGTTCTGGGCGGTTGTTTCGCTGTGCTGGATTGACATATTCTCAATCTTAACTGTAATGAACTCACCAAAAGTAAGGCAATAAGCCATTACCTTATCGGGAGTAAAGGTATGAACGTGAAGCTTAACCTTTGTGCCTGTTTTAAAAGCAACAATAGAGTCACCGCCAATGCTCTCCAAGTACTCAATAAGAGCATCAACCGAGAAAGCTTCAACGTCGGTTTTCTCACTTCTTAACTGCACAAGTGCCTCGGTGCAATAGCCGAATTCCATTTCAGAGTCTTCGTCGAAGTCGCCTGTAACTACCTCGGCAGAAACAGAGGTCATCATTTTATCAGATGTGATTTCCTCGCCCTTTAAAGCCTTGTACATACCCTCGATAATGAAAGAAAATCCTGCACCGCCGCTGTCAATAACGCCTGCTTCCTTTAAAACAGGAAGAAGCTCGGGAGTACGGTCCAGAGATAAATACATCTCTTTGATATATGTTTTGAAAAATTCTTCAAGAGTACTCTCATCAGTAATTTTCTCAGCGGCAACGTCGGTAGCCTCACGCATTACTGTAAGGATTGTACCCTCAGTAGGAGTAATAACAGAAGAGTAAGCCTGCTTAACGCCTGCTCTGAAAGCCTCGGCAACAGCCTTTACGTCGGCAGTCTGGACGTCTTTCATACCAAGGTTGATGCCCTCAAAAAACTGAGAAAGAATAACGCCTGAGTTACCTCTTGCAGAAAGAAGCATACCCTCGGCAACCTTAGAGCAAACCTCGCTTACAGGTGCGTTCTGGTCTGCACTTGCTACAGATGCACCACCCTCTATGGTACGGCACATATTATCGCCTGTGTCACCGTCGGGAATAGGAAAAACGTTAAGGTCATTAACTGTCTGTGCGTTATTTCTAAGGTTTGCGGCACCGTTTTGCACCATCTGTGCAAACATCTCGCCTGTAAGGTTCTGTGTACCCATACTCGTCCTCCAAAAATCAAAAAATCTTATCAGCCTTCGAGCTCCACCTTTTTACCCCAACCGTAAACAACTACTGCACCGGGGCCAATGGATGCACCGATGATAGGACCGATAAAGTCAACAGTAATTTCATCTGTGCCGATAACTTCCTTAACCTTGTTTACAAGGTAGTCAACCTCTTCCTGAGGACAGTCAGCGTGGCCAATAAATACACGGCGGTCTGCTTCACCCTCCATTGCCTCAGCAAGGAGATTTACGATTTCATCCATAGAAGCAAGTCTGCCCTTAACCTTTTTAATAGCTGTGTTCTGGCCGTTGATGTCAGAAATAATAATAGGCTTAACACCGAAAAGGTTACCAAAGAAAGCAGAAGAAGCCTTAACTCTGCCTGCACGCTTAAGGTAATCGAGAGTGTTAACGGTTGCAAACTGATTGAGTCTGAGCTTATTCTCATCAATATATGCGAGAACCTCATCAAAAGTTTTGCCCTCAGCAACAAGCTCTGCAGCCTTAATTACTACCATACCTTCGCCCATACAGGGAACTAAGGGGTCAACACAAACAATTTTTGCCTCAGGGTACTTTGCCATAACATCCTTAGAAACCATAATACCTGTGTTAACAGAGCCGGAAAGAACACCGGGGCAAGCAATGTAGATTACATCGAAACCTTCCTCAGCAAGCTTGGTAAACATCTGAGAAAACTCCTGAGCAGGAACCTGAGTAGTGGTTACTCTTTCGCCGCTGCGGATAAGGTCGTAAAGCTCTTTTGCAGAGTAATACTCCCAATCCAGAGAAGCAGGGGTTTCTTTCTCATTATGCACGGTATTCATCTTTACATACTCAATGGAATACTTATCTCTTAATGCCTTTGGAAGGTCAGAACAAGAGTCGGTAACAATTTTAATAGGTCTCATTTAAATTCGCTCCTTTTAAAAAATTAATAAACATAAATTAAAAATTTCGCATGGTACTATTTTAACAAATTATGAACATCAGTCAATGAAATTCACAAAGTTTTGGTTTAAAGCCCAAAAATTGTACAAAATTCTGCCTGTTTTTTCTCAAATACGACATACAAATCAGGGTTATATGTGCAATATCAACAAATTCACCCTTGTATTACTTATCAACATTTAACAACCAAAAGCCGACATTCTTCGATAATCATAATTTATTACGAAAATATTAACACCCCTATATGAAAACTGCGTGAAAACCCTTTCCTTATTTTGGAGAAAACGAAAAAAATATAAAGCTTTTTAGGTTTTTTAACCAAAAACCCACCTCAAAACATTTGCGTATACATTCTATATAGAGAAAAAGCTCCAAACTTATTGCCCAAAAAATTTTGCTCGTGTATAATGTTTTATAATGGTTATTGTGTGCTATTTTCGGATTTAAGATAAGGAGAGATAATATGCAGGATGTTGTAAGCTTTTTAAATTATCTTGTATGCTTACTTTTTGTACTTTGCTATTCCTATCAGTTATTTTACATAGTAGTTTCACTTTTCAAAAAGCCTGTTAAATACCCCAAGGCGGAAAAACTCAATCGTTTTGCCGTTATGATTTGCGGCAGAAACGAGGAGGCCGTTATCGGCAATCTCGTAGAAAGCATTAAAAACCAGCACTACCCTGCTGAGCTTATTGACGTTTACGTATGTGCTGACAACTGCACCGACAACACCGCAATTGTGGCAAGGGATGCAGGTGCCATTGTTTTTGAGCGTTTTAATAAAGAAAAGATTGGCAAGGGCTATGCTCTTAACTTCCTTTTTAAAAGAGTTTTTGAAACCAGCGGTATGGATTATTACGACGGTTTCTTTGTTTTTGACGCCGACAATCTTCTTGACAAACGTTATGTAAGAGAGATGAACAAGGCTCTTAACACCGGTTTAGTTGCTGTTACAAGCTACCGCAACTCCAAAAACTACGAAACAAACTGGATTTCGGCAGGCTATGCACTCTGGTTTTTACGTGAGGCAAAGTACCTTTCCAATGCACGTATGATTTTAGGCGGAAGCTGTGCTGTTTCAGGTACAGGCTTTCTTATCAGCAAAAAGATTATAAAAGAAAACAACGGTTGGCACTACTACCTTTTAACAGAAGACATTGAGTTTTCTATTGATACAATCCTTAAGGGCTACAAAATCGGCTACTGCTCAACTGCTGTTTTCTATGACGAACAGCCTGAGAAATTCTCGGTTTCCTGGAATCAGCGAATCCGTTGGGTTAAGGGCTATATGCAGGTTTTTAAAAATTACGGCAAAAGAATTCTTCACGGTATTTTTGGCACAAACGGCTTTTCCTGCTATGATATGGCAATGAACCTTATGCCTGCCTTCTACCTTTCTATGGCAAGTACGGTTATTAACGTTATGTCCTTTGTTATTTCGGTAATTGCCGCACAGGGTCAGATTTTAGGCGTTCTTATTTCATTGGCTCAGCTTATTTCTACCACTTATTCGCTAATGTTCTTAGTTGGTGCAATAACAACTATTACCGAATGGAAGAACATTAAGTGCAAGGGCTTCAAGAAGATTCTTTATATGTTTACCTTCCCCCTGTTTATCTTCACATTTATCCCTGTTACAATCTGGGCAATCACCTTCGGCAAAGCCGACTGGAAGCCTATTAAACACGGCGTACAGAAGTCCATTCAGGATATGGACAAAAAGCATTGATTTAATTTACACAAAGCTAAACCGCTCACATTTCTGTGAGCGGTTAATTTTTTGTATATTACATTGTAAACATTAATCTGCCGTAAGAGGGATAAGGCCAGTAATCGTAGGAAGTAAGCTGTTCCATTTCGTCTGAAACTGCTCTGAGCTTTTCCATAGCAACCAAAACCTTGTTGCAGTAGTGGTAAGCTTCGCTTAAAGCGTCAATCTTTTTGTCCTCGATTTCCTTAACGCAAACCTCAAGCTCATCGGTAAAGTCTGCAAACTCATCCAGAAGGATTGAAAGCTTTTCGATAACTCTCATCTCTGCCTTTGCGGCAATGCCTGCGTTAATCTGACGTTTTCTTAAAACGTTACGGCTTATATCGCCGATAAAGTGGCTAACAGCAGGGAAGATATCCTTCTTAGCCATATCAATCATAGTAAGGGCTTCGATATGAATAAGCTTGGAGTAATTCTCAAGCTGAATGTCACGTCTTGCCTGAACCTCAAGCTCGGTGAAAATCTTGTTACGCTCAAAAAGCTCAACATTCTTTTTGTCACCGTAATGAGCCATGGCGTCGGGCATTGACTTAAGGTTCATTAAACCTCTGCGCTGAGCCTCGGCAATCCACTCCTCGGCGTAGTTATTGCCGTTGAAGATAATGTCCTTATGATTACGGTAAACATCGCTTATAATATCCTTAATTGCCTTTTCCTTATCCTCGGCATTTTCGATAATCTGAGAAAAATCTGCAAGCTGGTCGGCAACAATGGTATTAATCATAATGTTGGGACAAGCAATATTAAGGGAAGAACCTAAGCTTCTGAACTCGAACTTGTTACCTGTAAAGGCAAAGGGAGAAGTACGGTTACGGTCGGTGGTGTCCTTTTTAAAATCAGGCAGAACATCTACACCCATACCCATTCTTACTCTGTGAATGTTCTGGTATTCCTCGCCGCTTTCAATAGCGTGAAGCACACCCTCAAGGTCATCGCCGATAAATACGGACATAATCGCAGGAGGTGCTTCGTGACCGCCAAGACGGTGGTCGTTACTTGCAGTTGCAACGGAAATTCTCAGCAAATCCTGATAAAGGTGAACGCCCTTGATAGCCGCACAAAGGAAAAGCAAAAACTGCTTATTCTCATAAGGCTTTTTGCCGGGCTTTAAAAGATTTTCGCCTGTGTTTGTGGTAAGGGACCAGTTATTATGCTTACCTGAACCACTTACGCCCTCAAAGGGCTTTTCGTGTAAAAGACAAACAAAACCGTGACGCTGAGCTACGTTCTTCATAACCTCCATTGTAAGCTGGTTATGGTCGGTAGCTAAGTTTGTTGTTGTAAATACAGGTGCAAGCTCGTGCTGGCAGGGAGCAACCTCGTTGTGCTCGGTTTTTGCGTAAATACCAAGCTTCCAGAGTTCTAAATCAAGCTCTTTCATAAACTCGGCAACACGTGGCTTAATTGCACCGAAGTAGTGGTCTTCAAGCTCCTGACCCTTTGGAGGACGTGCACCGAAAAGTGTACGGCCTGTGTACATAAGGTCACGACGCTGAAGGTACATATCCCTGTCAATAAGGAAGTACTCCTGCTCGGCACCAACAGTTGTAGAAACGTGGGTAACGTCTTCTCTGCCTAAAGCTTTAAGAAGCCTTAAGGCTTCAACGCTGATTCTTTCCATAGAACGGAGAAGAGGAGTTTTTTTATCAAGAACCTCGCCTGTGTAGGAGCAGAAAACGGTGGGAATATAAAGTGTATTACCCATAATAAAAGCGTAGGAAGTGGGGTCCCAGGCTGTGTATCCGCGGGCTTCGAAAGTTGCACGGATGCCGCCGTTGGGGAAAGATGACGCGTCGCTCTCGCCCTTAATAAGCTCGGAGCCTGAAAACTCCATAATCACCTTGCCGTCGTCGGCAATTGTCATAAAGGAGTCGTGTTTTTCAGCGGTGATACCTGTCATAGGCTGGAACCAATGGGTGTAGTGGGTGCATCCCTTTTCGATTGCCCATTCCTTCATTCCTGAGGCTACTCCGTTTGCAACGGAACGGTCAAGAGGTTCGCCATTCTGAATTGTACGCTCCAAAGAATTAAATATATCCTCGGGCAGGTACTTACGCATAGCGTCGTCATTAAACACCATACAGCCGAAAATTTCAGGTATTTTTTGCATAACACGGCCTCCTAAAAAATAAAAATCCACCTTTAAATATACCATTTATACAGCATTTGTCAATGAAAAAATAACCCTTTGATAAAATTTTGTCACACTTATTAATGGGGGCGGACTTTAGATAGATTATTATGTAAAAAGTAGCAGTAATATCCAAGTTAGCCACTTGAGGGCAATTCGCCTTTGGATAGGTTTTATATTAAAGCGACCTTAATATAACGGCAGGTTAAAATTCAAATAATAACTTCAACTTCTTTATCAATCATCATACTATCCGCTGTAACTACGCAGTCCATTGCAATTACCCTTACACCCTTATCATATGCAAGCTTTAACGCTTCGGCAAAATCCGGGTGCATTTCCTTGTGCGGACTGAAGGTGTGAACCTCTTTCATCTGAATTACGAAAAGTATGTAGGCTTCAAACCCTGCCTCTTTGGCTTTTACAAGCTCACCCAAATGCTTTACCCCACGCATAGTGGGAGCATCGGGAAAAAGTGCATAACCATTATGCTCAAGAGTTACACCCTTAACCTCTACAAAAGCTTTACGTTCTGAGTCTTCGACATACAAGTCAAATCGGGAATCACCAAAGGTGACCTCTCGTTTTATCTTTGCGTTTTCGGAAAACAGGGGATTTTCGCTTTTAAGCCACTCATAGGCAACAGCATTTGGAATCTGGGAATCCATATTTACAAGTAAATTTTCTTTACCCTCTCTTACCTTTTCAACCGCCACCAAGTCGAAGGCGGTTTTGCGGTTGGGGTTTGAGGATTTTTCCAGATACACAGTTACATTTTCCCTGAGAAGCTCACGGCATCTGCCTGTGTTTTTAACGTGGACTGTCTCCGCTACGCCGTCAACCTCTACATGAGCAATAAAGCGGTTAGGTCGGCTTTTAAAAATTCCCTTTACTATATTTTTATATCTCATAAAATCTCATATTCTCCGTCGGCTTTAACCTTAAGCGCCGACGAGAAAAAGGCTTTAAGAAGCTTTACCATATACTCGGTATCCTGAGCTCCTGCTGTCTCAAAAGAAGAGTGCATTGCAAGCTGAGCAAGGCCTATGTCGGCACTGAGCATTGAAAGCTGAGTGTTCGCAATGTTGCCCAAGGTTGAACCGCCGCGGATGTCGGCACGGTTTGTGTAAGGCTGAGTAGGCACGTCGCCCTTTTCGCATATTCTCTTAAGAATTGCGGCGGACACACCGTCGCTGCAGTAAGACTGGTTGGCATTATATTTAATAACTACACCGCCGTTCATCACACACTGGTGGTTTGAGTCGGTCATCTCAGGGTGATTGGGATGAACTGCGTGGGCATTGTCGCAGGAAAGCAGTAAACTTTCTGCAATCTTATCGGCAAAATCAGCCTCGTTAAGTCCCAATGCAAAGCAAAGCTTTTTAAGCACAAAGCTCATAAATGTTGAATCGGCTCCCTGCTTTGTACAGCTTCCCACCTCTTCGTTGTCAAAAACTGCAAGCACAGGAATGCTCTCACAAGCTTCTGCGTTTTTAAAGGCAACTAAGGAAGCAAAAACGCACTGCAAATCGTCAAGGCGAGGTGAGGATACAAAGTCGCCCCACTCACAGCCTTTTTCAGCGTTATAAAGGAACAAATCTGAAGAAAGTATATCCTCCATATTTACCCCTGCACGCTCTGCTACAGCACTTACAAAGGGGACGTTTTCCTCTTTTGCGTTATTCGTAAAAGGAAGCAAATCCACCGCCGCATTAAGTGCATTGCCCTCATTTGCCTTGCGGTTAAGGTGAATTGCAACATTGGGGATAATGGCAACAGGCTCTTTAAAATCCACAAGCTTTGTGCAAACTCCTGAATCACTCTTAACAATTACTCTGCCTGCAATGGAAAGGGGTCTGTCAAGCCAGGTAGAGTCAATCATTCCGCCGTATTTCTCAACACCTAAGCGGACATAGAATTTATCCTTAAGCTCAGGATTTTCTTTAATCTTAAAAGCAGGGCTGTCGGAGTGAGTGGCACTAATCATAAAGCCCTTAAAGTCCCCCTCAGGCACCTTAAAAGCAAGTAAAGAAGATTTATTTCGGCTTACAAAGTAACCCTTGCCTTTTTCGATATTCCAGCTTTTGCCCTCAGAAAGCTCACTAAAGCCTGCCTCTGAAAGCTCTGATTTAATATTCGCCACAGCGTGATAAGCCGTGGGAGATTCGCTTATAAAACTTAATAAATTCTTGTTCATACTATCACCCTAAAATCAGTATAAAATAAATATATCATAACCACGCAACTTTTTCAACAAGTCTTGCTTTTGCTATTGCAATTTGCAGTCTATCCTGATAATATCAGATTAAGAGGTGAACATTATGACCATCTTCCCTACCCACAAAACCCAGCTTAAAACAAAGCTTCCTCGCCACGAGGTGCTTAAGAGGCTTGTGCATAATGATTTTTACGTTTGGGGTTTTGACTACAAGCTGGATAAAGTCAAGCACGATTATTTACTTAAACCTGTGCGTCAGGCTCTTGGTCCCCGTAATGCAGGCGTACCCGTAATAAAAATAAATATAACTCCCAAAACAAACGGCACAGGCGTAAATCTGAGTTTTAAACCTTTTACGGGAGTCAGCATATTTCTACTTGTCTGGCTTTTTATGGCTTTGGCAATGCAGATTTTAATTATCGGTATGATAACAGTACCTTACGGTTTTCAGCTTACGCACCTTTTGCCAACCTTTATAGGCGGATTAGGTTACCTTATGGGACTTATTATTTTCTCAGTTGAGGTTATAAGCATAAGAAAACAAATTGAAGAACATATAGATGCCGAAAGCATTGAAACATCTGAAGAGAAAATATTGAAGCTTCAAAGTTGGTACGAAAAAGAAAGAGAACCCTTTAAATTCAGAAACAAATAAATTTTATATGCAGGAGCTTTTAATAGCTCCTGTTTTTTTCAAACTTTACTTACATTTTACAAAAAACTGCTTTTAGATTTTACGAAAAATTTATAAAGTTATAATCGTGCGAAAAAATCAAATAATATATGTAGGATGTGTATTTATGGATTTATTTGACGTATTAACCCTGATTGGCGGTCTGTGTCTGTTCCTCTTTGGTATGAACATCATGGGCGACGGCCTTGAAAAATCCGCAGGCGGCAGCCTTAAAAAGCTTTTAGGCAAGCTTACTGGCAGCCGTGGTGCAGGCTTCTTAACAGGTATGGGTGTAACCGCTGTTATTCAGTCATCTTCTGCCACAACAGTTATGGTAGTAGGCTTTGTTAACTCCGGCATTATGACCCTTAAGCAGGCGATTAACGTAATTATGGGTGCCAACGTTGGTACTACAATTACATCCTGGATTCTTTCTCTTTCAGGTATCGAAGGCAACGCCTGGTACATCCAAATTTTAAAGCCTACTTCTTTTACTCCTATTCTTGCGCTTATCGGCATTGTGCTTTATATGATGTCAAAGAAAAACAAGCACAAGGATATCGGCGTTATTCTTTTAGGCTTTGCCACATTGATGTTCGGTATGGACACAATGTCAGGTGCTGTTTCAGGGCTTAAGAATGTTCCTGAGTTCCAGAACCTGATGATTATGTTTAACGACAGCCCCATCGCTCCCTTACTCGGTGTGCTGATTGGTGCAATCCTTACAGCTATTATTCAGTCATCTTCCGCTTCCGTTGGTATTTTACAGGCACTTTCTTCTACAGGTGCAGTATCAATCGGTGCATCAATTCCCATTATTATGGGTCAGAACATCGGTACCTGTGTAACAGCGCTTATCTCTTCAGTAGGTACTAACCGTAACGCAAGACGTGCTTCAATTGTTCACCTTTTCTTTAACATTATCGGTACAGTAATTCTGCTTACTGTGTTCTGGGTTGGTTCTTCACTCTTTAATATTGCACTTTTAAATACTCCTGCCGACCAGTTCTCAATTGCAATTTGCCACACAGCATTTAACGTTATCTGTACAGCAATTATGCTTCCTATGGCAGGCTTACTTGAAAAGATTTCCTATGCAATCGTTCGTGAGCCTAAGGATTCTGAAGGCAAAGACAAGAAGGCTACTCTTGACGAGCGTTTAATGGAAACTCCTGCAATTGCTATCAACCAGTGCCACAAGGTTGCTTCTCAGATGGCTGAGGTTTCTATGAATGCACTTAAATCGTCTCTGACGCTGCTTGACAATTTCGACGCAGAAGTCGCCGAGCAGGTTAAAACCGACGAAACAGCCGCTGACCATTACGAGGACATCTTAGGCTCTTACCTTGTTAAGCTCAGCACTCATCCCCTTTCTGACGCCGACTCACACGAGGCCAACAAGCTCCTCTTTGTAATCGGCGACTTAGAGCGAATTTCCGACCACGCAGTTAATATTCTCCGCTCTGCTGATGAAATCAAGACAAAAGATATCAAGCTTACTTCTGCCGCTAAGAGCGAAATCAAAGCAATTACAGGAGCAGTAAGCGAGATTATCGACCTTACTCTTGATGCTTTCAGCAACACAAACCTTGATGCCGCCGCAAACATCGAGCCCCTTGAGGAAGTTGTTGACACCCTCAAAGTTCAGCTCAGAGCAAACCATATTGCCAGAATGCAGAAAGGCGAATGCTCTATTGAGGCCGGCTTCGTATGGGCTGACATCATCACAAACCTTGAGCGTGTAAGTGATCATTGCTCCAACATCGCAGGTTGTATCATCGAGATGAGCCACGACAGAATGGACATCCACGAGTACTACCACCGCACAAAGCACGGCAATCCCCAGTTCGAAGCAAAACACTCTGAGTACGCCGCAAAATACGCAATCTAAAATAAAAAATCCGTCCGAATTAATCGGGCGGATTTTCTTTTGCAAAAACAGAGCTTGATTTTTGTATCAAGCTCTGTTTTTATATGATATCTTAAAATTTTCTCCAGACCATTTTGTTTACTACGCCGGTATAGCTTTGGATAAGCTTAACCACCTTGGTAGAAACATTTTCCTCAACATAATCGGGAACAGGGATACCGAAGTCCCCGGCTTTATTCATTTCAACTGCGGTATCTACCGCCTGAAGCAGGCTGTTTTCGTCAATGCCTGCCAAAACAAAGCAAGCCTTATCAAGTGCTTCGGGTCGCTCAGTTGATGTACGGATACAAACCGCAGGGAAAGGATTACCTTTTGAGGTAAAGAAACTGCTCTCCTCAGGCAGTGTTCCGCTGTCTGAAACCACCGCAAAAGCATTCATCTGCAAGCAGTTGTAATCGTGAAAACCTAAGGGCTGATGGCTTATTACACGCTCATCAAGCTTAAAACCTGTAGACTCAAGCTTCTTTTTGCTTCTGGGATGGCAAGAGTAAAGAATGGGCATATCGTACTTTTCTGCAATTTTATTGATAGCAGTAAAGAGAGAAGTAAAGTTTTTGTCGGTATCAATATTCTCTTCTCTGTGAGCTGAAAGCAGAATATACTTGCCCTTTTCAAGATTAAGTCTCTTGAGAATATCACTTTTGAGAATATCCTCAAAATTATCCTCAAGCACCTCTGCCATAGGTGAGCCTGTTACGTAAACACGCTCTTTGGGCAGTCCGCATTCGTGAAGATACTTTCTTGCATGCTCGCTGTACGCAAGGTTAACATCAGAAATAATATCAACTATTCTGCGGTTGGTTTCCTCAGGAAGGCATTCATCCTTACAGCGGTTGCCAGCCTCCATATGAAAAACGGGAATGTGAAGCCTCTTAGCACTAATTGCAGAAAGGCAGGAGTTTGTATCGCCTAAAATAAGCAAAGCATCAGGCTTGATGTCAGCCATTAATTTATAAGAAGCCGAGATAATATTGCCTACTGTCTCGCCTAAATCCTCGCCTACTGCGTCCATATAAACCTCAGGCTCTTTTAGCTTTAAATCCTTAAAGAAAACGCCGTTAAGGTTGTAGTCGTAGTTCTGACCTGTATGAGCAAGAATTGTATCAAAATACTTTCTGCACTTCTTAATAACCGCCGAAAGACGGATAATCTCAGGTCTTGTGCCGACAATAATAAGAAGCTTAAGCTTGCCGTTATCGCAAAACTTTATATTGGAAAAATCTCTGTTCATTATTAATCCTCCTGCTTAAACAGGCTCAAAAAATGTATCGGGATGATTAGGGTCGAAGCTTTCGTTAGCCCACATAAGGGTTACGAGATTCTCGGTTTCGCTTAAATTTATTATGTTATGAGTGTAACCGGGAAGCATATGCACTGCCTCAACTTTTTCACCGCTAACATAAAAGTCAAGAACCTCGTCAGAGCCGATTTTACGCATCTGAATAAGCCCTTTACCCGATACAACAATGAAAAACTCCCACTTGCTGTGGTGCCAGTGCTGACCTTTAGTAATGCCGGGCTTTGAAATATTAACAGAAAACTGACCGCACTTTTGGGTCTTTAAAAGCTCGGTAAAGCTTCCTCTGTCGTCAACGTTCATTTTCAGCTCAAAAGAAACCTTTTCTTTTGGTAAATACGAAAGGTAAGTAGAGTACAGTTTCTTGGCAAAGCTTCCCTGAGGAATTTCAGGCATAAAAAGGCTTTTTGGCTGAGCCTTGAAACTTTCAAGCAAATCTACAATCTCGCCTAAAGTTACTTTGTGAGTAACGGGCACTGCACAGAATCTGCCCTTTTCAGCAAGGATAGTATCAACACCGTCAAACTCGCAATGATGCTCCTTGCCCTCTAAAGCATCCAACATTTCAGTTACAATGTCATCAATATACACCAGCTCCAAAAGGGTGCTTCTGTCGTTAACCTGTATGGGCAAATCGTTGGCAATATTGTTGCAGAAGGTAGCTACTGCGCTGTTGTAGTTAGGCCTGCACCATTTGCCGAAAACGTTTGGAAAGCGGTACACAAGCATCTTTGCTCCTGTAATTTCGCCGTATTCAAAAAACAGGTCCTCTCCTGCTTTTTTGCTTTTTCCGTAATCAGAGCCAGCGTATCTTCCCAAAAGAGTAGCCTGAATTGAGCTTGAAAGCATAACAGGGCAGGTGTTTGAATACTTCTTCAACTTATCAAGAAGAGTGCCTGCAAAGCTGAAGTTACCCTCAAAAAACTCATCATTGTTTTGGGGGCGGTTCACACCTGCAAGGTTAAACACAAAGTCAGCTTTCTCGCAAAAACAGTCCAACTCCTCAGGTGTTGAGTCTATATCATAAAGATAGATTTCCTCAATTTTCAAATCAGGTCGGGTTTTGTCCTTGCCGTCCCTGATATTTTTTAGTGCCTCAGTTAAGTTTTTGCCAACAAAGCCCTTGGCACCTGTAATGAGTATATTCATAAAGCTCAACCTTTCATAGCTTCAAGCTCTTCGCGGATATAACTTAAGGCAAGAAGCTTAGCCTTAACACCCTCAACATCCAGAAGCTCTGTGTTATTTGAGTTAAACTCGGAAAGGTGAACTCTTTCTTTGTTGCCATCAGTAAAGAATTTATCGTAGTTAAGGTCACGCTTGTCACAAGGAACGCGGTAAAAATCGCCCATATCCTCGGCATTCACGCACTCCTCATTGGTAAGAAGAGTTTCATACATCTTTTCGCCGTGGCGGATTCCAATATTTTTAATCTCGGTTTCAGGACCGAACAATTCTGCCACCGCTTTGGCAAGAACTTCAATAGTGCAGGCAGGAGCCTTCTGAACCAAAATGTCGCCTGACTGGCCGTTTTCAAAAGCAAAGAGCACCAAATCAACAGCCTCTTCCAAAGACATAATAAAGCGTGTCATATCCGGCTCGGTGATTGTAATAGGCTTGCCCGCCTTAATCTGCTCAATCCACAAAGGAATTACAGAACCGCGGGAGCACATAACATTGCCGTAGCGGGTACAGCAAATCATTGTCTTTTCAGGGGAAACGGTTCTGGACTTTGCCACAACAACCTTTTCCATCATTGCCTTTGAGGTGCCCATTGCGTTTACAGGATAAGCCGCCTTATCGGTAGAAAGGCAGATAACCTTGCTAACACCGCACTCAATAGCCGCAGTCAGTACATTATCGGTACCCAAAACGTTTGTCTTAACTGCCTCAATAGGAAAAAACTCACAGGAAGGAACCTGCTTTAAAGCCGCCGCGTGGAAGATATAGTCCACGCCGTACATAGCGTTTTTAACCGAGGCAAGGTCTCTTACGTCGCCGATAAAGAACTTAATCTTGTGAGCCTTCTCAGGCATCTTAGCCTGAAACTCGTGACGCATATCGTCCTGCTTTTTCTCGTCTCTTGAAAACACGCGGATTTCTTTAATATCCGTATCCAGAAAACGATTCAAAACCGCATTACCAAACGAACCCGTACCGCCGGTTATAAGTAATATTTTATCCTTAAAAGTTGACATTTTGCTAACTCCTTGTATTGCAAAATTATGTATTAAGCCCTATATTCAAAATTCTTTTTATTTTCTGGCGATTCTCTTAATTAGACTATTATTTTTCTTTCGCTTGTTTATATGTGTTTCCGATTTCGCTCTGAACATATATAGAGCCTCTGAATAATACAAACCGTCTTTTGACGCAACTCTAATATGTTTAACTTTTTATTCATCTGAAAACACAGCCCACACTTATCCACAATATACATCTAATTATTCTTATATATTGTACTATAATCATATATACATGTCAACAAATTCAGACAAAACCAACAAACAAAAAAGGAATATATACAGTATAAATCTCCTACTTTTACAAATACTAACATCACCGCTAAGTTTAATAAATCAAAGGAGATTCAGATATATGAAAGCAACGGGTATTGTGAGAAGAATAGACGACCTTGGTCGTGTGGTTATACCAAAAGAAATCAGACGCACACTCCGCATCCGCGAGGGTGATCCTTTGGAAATTTTTACTGCTACTGACGGAGAGGTTATTTTTAAGAAATACTCGCCCATCGGTGAGCTTTCAAGCTTCGCTTCTCAGTATGCCGAGGTGCTCAGCCGTGTGGGAGGTTTGCCTGTATTAATTGCAGACAGAGACCACATTATTGCAGCGGCAGGAATTTCCAAAAGAGAGTTTTTGGAGCGTCGTATTTCCACAATAGTTGAAAGCTACATGGAAAACCGACGCACCTACTCCTCGGCAAAGGAATCCACTCAGCTTCAGCCTGTGGAGGGTGTACAAAACCAGGCAGCGGTGCTCTGTCCCATTATTGCGGCAGGAGACGTTACAGGAGCCGTGATTTTTCTTAAGCCCGAAAATGGCGGAAGCATTACAGATACCGAGCTTAAGCTTGCTCAGTCCGCCGCCGCATTTTTAGGCAAACAGATTGAAGAATAAGCTGATATGGTAAAAGAAAAAGCCGACGAGGATTTTTATCCTTGTCGGCGATTTTGTTTTGATTTTAATTAAAGCCAGAATCTTTCTGTAGGAGGTAAGAACTCAACCTCTGTTGCAGAACTTTCCATTTTATTATAAATCTGACCTGCATAATAGATATCGTGAAGGGCGATACCGATATTGTAAACAAGGATTCTTTCCTCGTCGTTTTCTCTACCTGCTTTAGTGCCGTTTACAACGTCGCTAACTTCGGCAAAGCTTCTGAACTTATCAAAATACTTAAAGTGCTTAACGTGACCGTAATCGTCGGCAAACACTTTGTCGAAGAAGAGGTCGCAGTTGGTAAATCCAAGGGTGTGAACAGGAATAACCACAACACCGGGCTTGAAGTATTTATCCTCGCAAAGATTCTTGCCTGCATAAGTAACGGCAGAAATAACAACATCAGAACCGTCTACAACCTCCTCGGCTGTATCGCAGAACTGAAACTCAACATTGTCATAATCCTTGAATCTGTCGGCAAAAAGCTGATGCTCGTCATTGAACTTAAGAAGCTTTACGGTAAGCTTTCTGTCCTTAACCTTGTCAAAAAGGATAATAGCTGTAGCTCTGGCAACATTTCCCAGGCCCATCATACCAATGGTGCTGAAGTCCTTAACGGCAAACTGAAGAAGAGAATGAACACAAACCGCACCTGTTCTGAGGGCTGTAATAAAGTTTGCGTCAATAAGAGCCTTTGTAACGCCTGTTTTTGTATCAAGAAGCAAAAGTTGGCTATCAAGGCTTGGAGCACGGTCGGGGTAACGGGTTACCATTTTAACACCGCCGAAATCGCCGAAATAGCAGGGCATTACATTGCAGAAAACACCCTCCATAGTCTCAGGCTTGATGCTGATTTTAGGGGGCAGAATGGCGGTATTCTTGTTTTTGATAACAAACTCAGACCAATCATAAGCCTCGCTTGGTGTGATGTTAAGATTTAATATATCCTGATGAGTGATAATTTTCATAGTACACCTCATAACAAATACTTAGTTAAGTATATCGTTTATGTCGTAACATGTCAATGACTATTTTTTAAGACAAAAACGCAGTTCTCAAAAGAGAACTGCGTTGATTTTATGTGTATTTTTCAGTGATTACTTATTGAAGATAGACATAATGTCGTAGAAGTTGTCGTCCTCATCGTCTGCAGGAACACCCTTAGCCTCTTCCTTCTTCTCAGTACCCTTGGAAGAAACAACAGAGGACTTAGCCTTGTTGTCTGTATTAAAGCCGGTAGCAACAACAGTAACGCTGATTTCGTCCTTCATATCTTCGTCGATAACAGCACCCCAGATGGTGTTTGCGCTGTCGGAAGCTTTTTCGGAAATCATTGTGGAAGCGATGTCGATATCATCAAGAGAAACATCGGGAGAAGCTGTGATGTTGATGATAACACCCTCGGCACCGTCGATAGAAGTCTCGAGCAAGGGGCTGGAGATAGCAGCATCAGCAGCAACCATAGCCTTGTCCTTACCGCTTGCTTTACCGATACCCATATGAGCATAGCCTGCATCCTTCATAATTGCTGTAACGTCAGCAAAGTCAAGGTTAACAAGACCGGGAACAACGATAAGGTCAGAAATGCTCTGAACGCCCTGACGGAGAACATCGTCAGCAATAAGGAATGCGTTCTGGAGAGTAATGCTCTGGTCAGAAACATACTTAAGTCTTTCGTTGGGAACAACGATTAAGGAGTCAACGCTTGCGGCTAACTGCTCAATACCCTGCTCAGCCTGAGCCATACGCTTTTTGCCTTCGAAAGCAAAGGGCTTTGTAACAACACCAACAGTGAGGATACCCATATCCTTTGCAATCTTAGCTACAACGGGAGCTGCACCTGTACCTGTGCCGCCGCCCATACCGGCTGTAACGAATACCATGTCTGTATCCTTAAGAAGTGCTGTAATTTCCTCTTTGCTTTCCTCGGCAGCCTTCTGGCCAACCTCGGGAAGAGAGCCTGCACCCTTACCGCGTGTAATCTTCTCGCCAATCTGAATTTTCTGGGAAGCCTTTGAGAATCTTAATACATGCTCATCAGTGTTAACAGCAATGAACTCAACATTGCGAACTTCCATTTTTACCATGCGGTTAATAGCGTTGCCGCCGCCACCGCCGACACCTATAACTTTAATAACGGGCAAATAATCTGTGTTTTCTCTCTCTAACTCAAAAGCCATTTGTATATCCTCCTTAAATATGTGAATATCTGTTTAAGCAATTATTTAAAATCATACCTATACATTATGATTTACCATCTAATATGCTACCATAAATAACATTTGATTTCAACATATTTTTTATAAATTTTATTAAAATCAGTAATTTTAGACTAAACCTTTGCCCCTACCCCTTTTAATTTAGGAGCAAAAGTGAAAAACCGATGTAAGTGGGATTATCCGACTCAGATTTTTGAGGGATAATTTTTACTCACTCTACCAGTAAACCTCTTCGCCTTCGTCGATGTAATCCGCGTTTTCGGCGTCATCATATTCGTAATCCTCGCCCTCGTCGCTTTCGTAGTATTCATAATACTCTTCGGCCTCTGTTGCAGGCTCGGTAGAAGTGCTTGCAGGCTCGGTAACCACCACCTGAGGGATAAGGCTATACTGGTTGAAGTAGGACTTCTTGGTTTCGTAAGCGTTTGAAACGTCAAGCTCGCCTGTAAGCACAGCTCCGTTTACATCCAGCTTCTCGTCAATAATGGTTTGTGCTGTCTGCATTTTGTAGGTGATATTCTCGGGAATTCCAAGGTATACTACAATTCTGTCGTCATACACATATCGGATTTCAAGAGTTTGCGTGCCTGACTGAGTTGTGTGGGACTCTATATCAACTCGAGTGATTTTTTTATAACCCTTGTCCTTTGCAAGGTTAAACATTTCGCCTAAGCTCTCCTTAACAATCGAGGACTCAAACTCAAGATGCTCGCCTGCCTTTGCCTCCTTAACAGAAACGCCCTCAATAAGAGGAACCTTTACCTCGTCGGCAGTTGATGTTACCTCCAAAACCTTGCTGTTTTCGCTGGCAATGTAGGTAAGCTTGTCTGTTTTTACAGCATAGGAAGGAGTGCTTAAAGTAATATCAATATTTATTGTGTCCGGTATGACGGCTGTTACCTTAGCACTCTTTATATAGGGAAATTTTTCCTCAAGCCTTTGCTCGGCACGAGACTTTCCTGCCATAAATATATTGTCCTGATAGTGAAGTCCGCTGGCACTTATAATGTCCTGAGACGAATAGAAATTATCAGGGACATTCACCACTATTTTTTCTGTTTTAAACAGCACCGTCATAGAAAGTATTACACCAACGGTAAGAATACCAAGAACAATAAGTGAATAAACAAGCACCTTTCTCACCTTCCTCTGAAAGGGAGAAAGGGGCTTTTTCTTCTTTTTGTGCATCACAGCGGACTGAGAGCTTTTGGGTCTGTGGTTCATAGTACTTCTTTGAGCATTTGAACTTTGGTTTCGCCTTGGCTGAGTACCGTTTGCGTTCGTTCGCTGTGCAGGTCGCTGGGGTGGCCTTTCAGAGTGTATCTGAGGCTGAGGCCTGTGCCCTGCTACTCTTGTCTGAGTAAGAGACTTGCTCTCCTGTTTCGGCAGTCTGCGATTATATGAAACGTC
Source organism: Ruminococcus sp. (assembly GCA_045635685.1). GTDB lineage: Bacteria > Bacillota > Clostridia > Oscillospirales > Acutalibacteraceae > Ruminococcoides. Next base: position 30,127 of record JAZTWD010000060.1, on the reverse strand, counting down.
GCTTTCAAAAGCCTTGAAGCGGTCGTCCTGCTCTCTTACCTTTTTGCTGTCTATTCTTTGGGTAGAAGCCGAAACCGAAAGGGTTTGCTTTCTACGCTGAGGGGCATATTCCCTTGTTTTTATTTCGGGTTCGTTTACGGACGTTTTTCTCTGGGAATGGTTTAATTCTACACGGTGAGTGTCACCCTTAAGGCTCTTTGTTTTTGCAGGGGCTTTGCCTGTGCGACGCACTCGGTCTCTCTTTTCCTGCTCCTGCTGAGCCTTCTGAAATTCCTTTAACGAAGGAATTTTCGTGGTTTTATCGTCCATTATCTCACCGCCTTTTCCTTTATTTTAAATCTTTCTTACTGAGGCTCCTAAAGAGGTAAGCACTACCTCCAAATCCTCGTAGCCTCGTTCCAGATATTCTGTGGTATCTATTTCGGTAGTGCCCTCTGCCGCTAATGCCGCAACCGCAAGAGCGGCTGAGCCTCGAAGGTCTTTGGCACAAAGAGGAGCACTGTAAAGTTTTCTGACTCCGTCTACAACTGCAACCTTGCCCTCTACCTTTATGTCTGCACCAAGACGGACAAACTCGCCTACGTGCTTGTATCTGCTTTCAAATATGTTCTCAGAAAAAACCGTTATTCCTTCGGCAACTGACGACACCGCCATTAAAGGTGCCTGTGCGTCAGTGGGAAAGCCGGGATAAGGATTTGTTCTGATTAGCCCTAAGGCTTTTAACCTTTGGGGAGCTTTTATTTTCATTTTCTGAGCATCAAAATCCACTTTGCACCCTGCCTGCTCAAAACAGGGAATAATAGCATCAAGGTGGCTTTTGATTACTCCGTCAAGGATAATTTCCGAGCCTGTAACAGCCGATGCCGACATAAGCGTTGCCGCTACAATTCTATCGGGAATAATGCTGTGGTTGGCAGGGTGGAGTTTTTCCTTGCCGTCGATAATCACCGTACCCTCACCTGCACCCTCAATGCTTGCACCGCAAGCGTTAAGGTAATCTGCAAGGTCGGTAATTTCGGGCTCTCGGGCGGCATTTGTAATAACCGTTGTGCCCTTTGCCCGGGATGCGGCAATTATGATATTTTCCGTAGCACCTACCGAGGGAAAGGAAAGTGCAATGTGTGCACCCTTAAGCCCCTTGGGAGCTTTAAAAATAAGCTCGCCGTGCCGCTCGGTTATCTCGGCACCTAAGCGTTTAAATGCCGACAAATGAAGGTCTATGGGGCGGTTTCCGATTTCGCAACCTCCGGGGAATGTAAGCCTTGCTCTGCCTGATGTGGCAAGAAGTGCACCTGCGTAAATAATTGACGAACGCATAAGCCTCATCATAGCTTCGGGGATATCATCGCGGTTTATTGAGTCGGTGTTTACCACCAGAGTGTGACCGCTTCTTTTTACCCTGCAACCTAAGTACCTGAGAATTTTTACGGAGGAATCTACATCCGAAAGCTTGGGACAACCGAAAAACACGCTTTCGCCCCTTGACAGAAGGCTTGCAGCAAGAATGGGCAGAGCACTGTTTTTTGAGCCCTGAATTTTTGCCTCACCGCCTAAAATTCTGCATCCGTCAATTAAAAGTTTCGACACCCCAAACACCCTTTCGAAGCTAAGATACAAGTAGGTTTTGCTTATATCCTATGCCCCGAGGCTTGTGTTTGTGACTGTCCTTATTTATTAAGCACCTTTGTGATAACCGCCCAGATTCGCTCGTTGGAATCTGTTATCGCCATTTTGCCTGCGTTTTCGGAGAATTTCTTAAGCTCTTCCTTATCCGACAAAAGCTTATCTACAGCTTCTGTTATGCTGGTGTCATGAAGGTCTTTTTCTTCTATTACAATAGCGGCGTTGTTGTTTACCAGAGCCATTGCATTATGAAACTGATGATTTTCGGCTACATTAGGTGAGGGAATAAGCACCGAAGGCTTACTCAGTGCCTGCACCTCGCTAAGGGTAATAGCACCGCAACGGCAGATTACCACATCAGCTGATGCCATACACTCTGCCATATTGTCAATATATTCTCTTATATCCAGATTTGAGCATTTATCGGGGTCAGTACCCTTTTCCCTGAGCAAATCGGGGAACCATTTACCGTATTGACCGTAGGCGTGAATATGGCTGTACCTGCCGTCTTTACCTGAACGGGCAATCAAATCTGCCACGCCTTCGTTAATTTTTCTTGCACCTAAACTTCCGCCAAAGGAAAGCACCAAGGGCTTATCGCCCTTTTTATACTTAGCCTTAGCCTCTTGTGAATTCACCCTTAAAATTTCGGGGCGGATGGGGTTACCTGTAAGCACAAAGTTAACATTTGAGTCAAAGTGCTTTCTTGCTTCATCAACGGCAAGCATTACGTACTCGGCTTTTTTTGAAAGCATTTTTGTGGTAACACCGGGGTAAGCGTTCTGCTCGTGAACAATAACGGGGATTTTAAGCTTCTGAGCAGCCCTCATTACAGGACCCGAAACATAACCGCCTGTACCTATGCAGATATCAGGCTTAAAATCTTTGATTATTTTAGCAGAAGCGGAGGATGCCGAAACCGCCCTGAAAGCGGTTTTTACATTATGAACCAAAGCAGAAGGCGAAAGACTACGTTTGAATCCGCTTATGGAAATAGACTTTATATTAAAGCCTGCGTTTTTAACAAGCCTTTGCTCCAGTCCGCCTATATTGCCTACAAAAAGAATTTCGGCTGTAGGCTCTTTTTCTTTTATAGTTTTTGCAATGGCTAAAGCAGGGTTTATATGGCCTGCTGTACCGCCGCCTGCAAGTAAAACTCTCATTAAATCACCTTTTTTCGATTTTTGCACTTCGGGATACGGAAAGAATAACACCCATCTGAGCAAGCAGCATAATCAGGGAGCTACCGCCGTAGCTGAAGAACGGAAGGCTAATACCTGTGTTGGGAAGCCAGTCGGTAATAACGAAAATGTTAAGTATAACCTGAAGTCCTACCTGAGCAGTAAGACCTATGCCAAGAAGCTTGCCGAAGGTGTCAGAAGCTTTTCTGGACATTGTGATTCCTCTCCATACAAGAAGAGCAAAGAGCACAAGAATAAGCATAGCACCAATAAGACCTAACTCCTCGCATACAATAGCAAAAACGAAGTCGTTCTGAGGCTCGGGAAGATAAAGGTACTTCTGTCTGGACTGACCAAGGCCTAAACCTGTAAGTCCGCCTGAGCCGATAGCATAAAGTGAATTTCGAGTCTGCCATGTGGTCTGCCACATTTCGCTGGTGGTATACTCCAGAGCCTTACCCCAACCGTCCATACGGTCCATAGCATAACCCAAGAGTCCTGTTGCCCAAAGCAAGAGAACACCTGCACCAACTAAAATTCCGATAAGTACAAAATACTTTGTATCCATACCTGAAATAAAAAGCATAACAAGCACAAGCAAGAACACGATAACGGTACAGGAGAAGTGAGGCTCTAATATGAGCAGAATTGCTGTTGTGCCGAAAATCACCATACCGGGAATAAAGCTGTACTTCATATACTTCATTTTATCGGCGTACTTTGTTCCCCAATATGCAAAGAACACGATAATACAGAACTTGGTAATCTCAGAGGCCTGAATATTAAAGGAGGTAAAGCCAATCCAGCGGTGAACGCCGTTTACACCCGGCAGGAAAAGCACCAGTATTAACGCACCGTAAGAAACTGCAAGCAAAATCTTTGCAAAGCGATAGAAAATTCTGTAGTTAACAAAGGAAAGACCTATCATTGCACCTATGCCGAGAACGGCAAAGATAACCTGTCTTTTAAGATAGTAGTAGCTGTCGCCTGTTTCAGCATAAGCTATGGGATAGCTTGCGGAAAACATCATAATAATACCTACAGTAAGAAGCACCAGAACAAGCAGACAGAAGGGCATATCAAGACCTAAGCCTATGTCAAAAAACTTGAATTTCTTTTTCTTTTTCGGTGCAGGTCTTGCACTGCCTTTACGCTGTGCACTTTGAGGAGTCTGCACTCGTCTTGCAGTATCAGCGGATGCTGTTCTGACGGCACGTGCTGTTTTTTCGCTCATACTATCCCTCCTTTTTATAAAAATTATTTTAATATCAGATTAAAACATTCTGCCAACGCCAAAATATGTAAGCAGAAATGCACCCAGTGAGAATGCGGCAGTTATCATACTGAATACGCAAACCACCTTAACTTCGCTCCAACCACACATCTCGAAATGGTGATGAATGGGAGCCATTTTGAAAAGTCTCTTGCCCTTTGTAAGCTTAAAGTAGCCTACCTGAAGCATAACGGAGAACATCTCGGCAAGATATACAATACCAATGGGAATAACCAGCACGGGAATATCAAGGGTAAATACAATGGCACAAACCATACCGCCAAGGAACAAGGAGCCTGTGTCGCCCATAAATACCTTTGCAGGGTGGAAGTTCCACAAAAGGAAGCCAAGGCATCCGCCTGCTAAAGCAGCACTTTCGATAATCATACCCTTGGAGTTTAAAACGCTTGCCATAAGCATCATAAACACAGCAGCAAAGAAAGTAATGGAACCGCAAAGACCGTCAACACCGTCGTTAAGGTTTACAGCATTTACAACACCAACAATAACAACTGCTGAAATTATGTAGTAGAAAAATCCAAGCTCAACCTCACCGACAAAGGGAATAATCGTAGCAGTGTCGGCATTTCCTAAAAATCTCATACCAACAAGGTAAAGGACGGCAACGCCAAACTGAAGCACTAATTTCTGAGGTGCTGAAAGACCAAGGTTACGTTTTTTTACAACCTTGATGTAGTCATCAATAAAACCTACAATACCGTAGCAAGCAGCCATACCAAGACCTATAAAGGTGCCTGATGTTCCTAAAACTCCACCGCCGCTGGCAAGGATATAAATACCAAAGGTAAGAGCAGTAGAAAGTACAATACCTACAATAAACATAATACCGCCCATGGTGGGAGTGCCCTGCTTATTTTTGTGCCACTGAGGGCCAATGTCAAGAATTGTCTGACCGAACTTAAGCTTATGAAGGTATGGGATAAGCACTCTGCCCAATATTGCAGAAATACCGAATGCCACCACAGCGGCACCTAAAGCCCACAAAAAATCAAAACGACTGTCCATTTAATCTACCCGTTCCTTTCAACTTATCTTAGAGTTTATAACCTTTAAAACCTGGGGCAAAGGATTGCCTGCCGCCACAAGGCCTGCAACACAGTAAAGTACCGAAGCCTCAGTAAACTGAGATTCAAGAGGAAGATTCACCCTGCCCATAAAGCTCATGCTAAAAAGGTCAAGGCTTCGCGACTTCTCTCTTTTCTGAAAATTAAAGCCGCAGATATCTGCGTTGCTCTGACCAACCGAATAGGTGCAGATTTTTGCAGATGTTTTTACATCATCGCCAAATTCTGCAACAACAACATCGAAGCCATCAGATGCTGTAGAACCTTTTGACAAAACTGCTACCTTAACCTTTACGGCTAAGTCACCACACACAAGGTTATAAAGCTTATCAGCAAGAGTAAAATCTTTAGATTCACCTAAAAAATAAATTTTGTTTTCCATAGTGCCTCCGTGAGAATTAGTCTGTGCCTCCGCCTGCACTGAAGGTTACGGTGATAACCGTACCCGGAGAAACCTCTGTACCCTCGGGAATGCTCTGGGAATAAGACGTAGACAAGGCCGAGTTACTCATACCGCTTATACTTACGTTAAGGTCGTAGTAAGTTGCAAAATAAAGTACATCTGAAACCGAATAACCAACAAGATTCGGTACCGTTGTGGTATCCTTGATGCTTTCGGCATCAGTATAAAGCACAACATTACCGCCCTGAGGAATCTTGGTGCCAGCCTCAGGCATCTGAGCCACAATAGTGTCGCCCTCGCCCTTTACCCAGGTTGTAAAGCCGCCGTTTTCCGCGGCAGTTACAGCTTCGTCAACTGTCATACCGATGTATGTATCGGCAGTTGTGTCAAGAGCTTCAAGCTCTTCCTGAGTGTACTGGGTTGCAATTTCAAGATATGGCAGAACCTCTGACATAATCTTTGCAAACACAGGAGCCGCAACCTGACTTCCGTAGTAAGCCGCACCTGTAGGAGTATCGAAGAATACAAGGCATACAACCTCGGCATCCTCTGCAGGAGCAAATCCGCAGAACGATGCAATGTAGTCCTGAACTCCGTCTTCGTTAAGGTCAACCTTCTTTTCTGATGTACCTGTTTTACCTGCCACACGGTAACCTGCAACGTAACCGTTGCTGCCTGAACCCGAAACTGCGTTTTCTTCAAGAATATCACACACAATAGCCGTGGTTTCTTTAGATAAAACCTGACGTTTAACCTCGGTGCTTGTGGTGCTTATAACATTGCCCTGAGAGTCCTCAATACGCTCAACCATATGAGGCTGAACAAGGTAACCGCCGTTGGCAATGGAGGCAACTGCTGTTGCCATCTGAATGGGGGTAATGGCAAAGTTCTGACCGAAGGAAGCAGTAGCCAAGTGAACCTCGCCCATGGTATCTCTGTCGAAGTAGATGTCGTCAGCTTCACCGGGCAAATCAATTCCTGTTCGCTCGGAAAAACCGAAGGCATCGTAATACTGATTGAATAAATCTATGCCCAAAAGCTCACCAATCTGCATCAAAGCAGGGTTACAGGAGTTTTTGATAGCTTCTCTTAAGTTCTGTGTTCCGTGGCTTCCGCCGTAAGACTGAACGTGACAGCCCAGAGTTGTATCGGCAACTGTGTAAGCGCCTGAGCAATGGAAGGTTGAGTTCTCGGTTACAAGTCCTTCCTCCAAAGCCATAGCGGCAGTACACATTTTGAAAACAGAGCCCGGATAGTAGGTATCACTTACGGCTTTGTTTCGCCACATATTTGAAAGTGCCTCATACCTTGCATCTGCTCGCTTATCTTCGGGAAGCTTATTGATTTCGGCTTCCTTTTCCTTGGTAAGAGTAAAGGGGTCGTTAAGGTCAAATCCGCCTACGCTCGCCATAGCACGTACGGCACCTGTGTTAACATCCATAATGATGCATACACCGCGGTTAAAAACTGCGTGGTCTTCAATACCCTGAAGCATATATTTTTCGGCAATGGACTGAATGGTTTCGTCAATGGTAAGCACAAGGTTGTCGCCGTCTTCTGCAGGGATGTTCTGACTGTACTCAAAGGGCATTGCCGTACCTAAGGAGTCAACAGCAGTAACAAGCCTTCCCGGAGCACCTGTAAGGGTTTCGTCGTACTGGTATTCAAGTCCTGCAAGGCCCTGCTCATCAGCACCTGTAAAGCCGATTACGCTGGAAGCAAGTGAGCCGTAAGGGTAGTAACGCTTGTAATCATCAAGCAGATAAACCGTGCTGTAGATTTCGTGAACCTCTGCAAGCTGGTCTATAAACTTAATTACCTCTTCCCTTTTGTCGCTTTCTATCTGACGCTTAACCTCAACATAGTAGCTTTCCTGCTGAGCCTTTTCGAAAATAGTGTTTTCGTCAACGTCAAGAATAGAAGAAAGCCCCTTTGCAACAATGCGTCTTTCTTCGTCATTTTCAAAATAAACAGGAGCTAAAACCACCTTCCAGACCGAGGCAGAAGCGGCAAGGATTTTGCCGTTTGTATCGTAAATTGTGCCACGCTTTGCGGAAAGCTCTGTGTCTGAAAGCTGTTGGTCAACGGCTCTTTTCTGCAACTCATTTGTCTGCACCAACTGCAAAAAGCCAAGCCTTACAAAAGCCGCACCAAAGCCTAAAACAAGTATTATCAAGAGCAGCAACGAGGCTCTTTTGTTAAATTTCTGATTTACTCCCTGTGCCATTTACGGAACTCCTTTCCGTCGAAATTTCAGTAAAAAAGCAGGATTTCCTGCAAAAATCTTCATCCTTAGAATAGCAGAAAAAGAGTCAAGACTAAAATCTTAACTCTCATTCTTCATAACATACATATTAAAGCGAAGGGTATGTTATGACCAAAGTGAACCGAAGAAGTCACCGATTTCTGTAAATACGTTGGACTTCTTTTCAAGATACACTTCAGCCTTGTCCCCCTCTGAAAGGCTAATGTATTCTTTTTGCTGAGCAGTTGCCTTGCTCATACCTAAGTGCTGTTGAGCGTACTTTTCGATTGCGGCTGTGGAAAGGGAAGCTTCCATTTTTGCCTGCATCTGGGTGTATTCGCTCTTTACTTCTTCAAGCTGAACCTGAGCAGATGCAATCTGCTGGTTAATCTCTGTAAGCTCTACCTGACCCTTAATGATAAAACCAACACAAAGTGTGATTACAGCCGCACACACAAAGCCAAGTGCAATTGAACCTACGTTGTGCTTACGTCTTTCTGCCTTATCGTATTCAGGCATATTAAGCTCTATGACATTATTCTTTTTTACCTGAGTTCTTTTGGGGGATGCTTTTTTCTTTCTGGCGGCGTTACCCTCTGACTCAAAAAGGCTGAGGTCGTAACCTCTGTCGGCGTACATATAAGTGCCGTTAGCCATAGCTATTGCTCCTTTAAAATTCATCTATGTTAAATAAGCTTTTCGCATCCTCTCAGCTTAGCACTTCGGCTTCGCTTATTTGCGTCCAGCTCCTGGTTATCTGCTTCTATAGGCTTTTTATTTATAAGCCTTGCCTTTGGCTTATTACCGCACACGCAAACAGGAAAATCCTTAGGGCAGGTACAACCCACGCACCAGGAAGCCATAGTCTGCTTTACGATTCTGTCTTCGATTGAATGGAAGGTGATTACCGAAAGCCTTCCGCCTGCATTCAGCATTTCAAAAGCTGAGGCAAGTCCACGCTCAAGCTGACCGAACTCATCATTTACGGCAATGCGGATTGCCTGAAAGGTCTTTCTTGCAGGGTGACCGTCACGCCTTACCTTCTGGGGAACGTTTGCCTTAACAATTTCTGCAAGCTCTAAAGTTGTTTCAATGGGCTTTTCTTCCCTTGCTTTTAAAATTCCCTTTACAATTGAGGGAGCATACTTTTCTTCGCCATAGGAAGAAAGTATTCTGCAGAGCTCCTTGAAATCAAGGGTATTTACCAAATCGGCGGCGGTTGTACCCTTTTGGCTCATTCGCATATCAAGGGGTGCATCCTCATGGAAGGAAAAGCCACGCTCTGCTGTATCAAGCTGGTGGGAAGAAACTCCTAAGTCAAGGATCACTCCGTCTACCTTTTCTACACCTTCGTTTAAAAGCAAACTTTTCATATCGGCAAACTCGCCGTGAAGCACCACGCTTCGTTTGTCACCCTCAAAACGCTTTGTTACCGTAGCGATTGCATCGGGGTCGCGGTCTATGGAATAAAGTCTGCCGTTTTCGCCAAGGCGGCTTAATATAAGTGCTGAATGTCCGCCTCCGCCTGCTGTACCGTCAACGTATATGCCGTCAGGCTTTACCGAAAGCATATCCACCGATTCATTAAGCAAAACGGAAATGTGAGAAAAATTTATCATAATCTTAAAAGCTCAAGAGCATCGAGGTAAGACTCTTCTCTCTGTTTCTTCATAAATGCATCGTAGGTTGCTTTATCCCAGATTTCGATACGCTTGTCCATACCTAAAACTGCAACCTCTTTGGTAAGATTAGCACTTTCTCTCAGGGCTTGGGGGATCTGAAGTCTGCCCTGAGCGTTTACGCTTACCTCTTCGGAGGGAGCGATGATTGAGTACTGAAGCTGTAATGCCTTGCTGGCAGGAAGCTCACGAATCTGAGAAAGCAAATGCTCGAACTGCTCAGCGGACATAATCTGCACACAGGGAAAGTCTTTATCAAAGCCTGCTGTGATAAAAAATGTTTCGCCTAACTGTTCGCGGAATTTCTGAGGCAGAACGACTCTGCCCTTGGAGTCTAAATTTGGGAAAGACATACCTGTAAACATCATCGTCGCCTCCTTACCTTAAAATTCGCTTTAAAAGTGACATCAAATGACCCAAAATTGCCACTCATTGACACTTTATAATTATTATAAAGCATTGGTATCAAAATTGCAAGAAAAATATTACGGCTTTTTTACCTAATTTACTGCAATGTTTTTCTGCAAATTAGACAAAAAAAGACACAACCACGACAAAAATCGTGATTGTGCCTATGTTTTTAGAACCTTTGTTCGTTTTATGTAATTCCTATTAAGAAAATTACAAAGCTGTTACATATTGCTGTTTGCAGAGTTACCTGTAACCTTCTGAGTCATTTTGATGTTCTGTCTTGTCTTTCTCAGCTCTGTAAGCTGGGCAGTAATGGACTCGTCAGTTTTTCTCATAATATCCTCTACAAACTCAGCAGCGGCCTTTCTCATATCAGAGGTCTTAGCCTTAGCGTCATTGAGGATTTCGTTAGCCTGTGCGTGGGCTTCTTTAACAATCTCATTCTGGTTAACAAGCTGCTTCTTTCTTTCCTCAGCGGCACGGATAATCTCCTCAGCCTCTTTTTTAGCCTCGGCGATAATCTGACCTCTGTCGGAAACGATGTTCTTAGCCTGTCTTACCTCAGAGGGAAGTGTGTCGTTGATTTCGTCAAGAATGTCTAAAACCTTCTCGGTGTCAACCAAAGACTTGCCGCCTGTAAGAGGAACGGACTTAGCCTCGTTCATAATATCCTGAATCTCGTTAAGAAGTTCTTCTACTCTCATAACAATTCTCCTTTATCTATTAACCTAACTTATATTATTTCACAGATTTAAAAGTCTGTCAACTATTTTATCACGAATTTCTTCGGGAACAAACATACTTATGTCGCCGCCGGCACGTGCAATCTGCTTTACAACGCTTGAGCTTAAGTACATATACTCCTGACTTGTGTTAAGGAATATAGTCTCAACCTCGGGGCAAAGCTTCTTGTTAATCATAGACATCTGAAATTCATACTCAAAGTCCGTAACAGCTCTTAAGCCCTTTACAACGGCAGATGCACCCTTAAGCTTTGCAAAGTCCACCAGAAGGCCGTCGAAGGTAGAAATCTCAACATTTTTAAGATGCCCTGTGGTTTCTTTCAAAAGTCCCATGCGCTCTTCAATGGTAAAGCAAGGATGCTTAGAGGAGTTGTTAAGCACAGCCACAATTACCTTGTCAAAAAGCTTTGATGCACGCTCGATAATGTCCATATGACCCTTGGTAACAGGGTCGAAGCTACCGGGACAAATTACAGTTTTCATAAAGTCACCCTCTTAAAGCATTTCTCTATGTCTGTAAAGACTTACCTTTATTTTACCATAGCGGTAGGTTCTGTCAAGCACAAAATCACCTGACTCCTCAGGTAACACTTCATTTTCGGCAGTTTCGCAAAGGATTACTCCGCCCTTATTCATCTTTGATGAAACCAAGGGAAGCACCTCATCAATAATGCCTTTTTCAAAAGGAGGGTCAAGATAAGCTATGTCAAAATTTTCTCTTGCAGAAAGAACAAAACCCTGTGCGTCCTGCCTTACAACTACTGCATTTTCCTCAAAGCCTGTGGTTTTTACGTTCTGCTCAATTACTCGGATTGATTTCAGACTCTGGTCTACAAGGTAAGCTTTCTTTGCACCTCGGCTTAAGGCCTCAATGCCCATTTGCCCTGAGCCTGCAAAAAGGTCTAAGAAAACTCTGCCCTGAATCTGAAACTGAATTATGGAAAACACCGACTCCTTAACCTTGTCGGTGGTGGGTCTTACGTCTTTGCCCTCTAAAGCCTGAAGCTTTCTGCCGCGGGCTGAACCTGTAATTACTCTCATTTTTCTCCCTCGCTTTCTTTTCTTCTGAAATAGTGGTAAACGCTGAGTGCGGCGCTTTCGTTCATTTTAGGTGCCGCCTTAAGCTCTTCAAGGTCTGCGTTTTTTATATTCTGAACTGTTCTGAAATGCTTCAAAAGTGCCTTGGCACGTTCAGTACCTATGCCGTTTATCTCGGTTAAGGAAACGCCAAGCTGACTTTTCTTTCGTCTTGTGCGGTGATAACCCACCGAAAAGCGGTGAACCTCATCCTGCAAGGAGCTTATAAAGGTAAACACTCTGCGGTTTATATTAATGGCGATTTCGCCGCTATCGCTTACAATTGCTCGGGTACGGTGTTTTTCGTCCTTAACCATACCGAAAAGCGGAATAGGAAGTCCGAATTTTTCTAAAACAGGCTTAACCGCACCAACCTGACCTGCACCGCCGTCAAGTAAAATAAGGTCGGGAAGCTTTGCAAAGCCCTGAGGCTCTTCCCCTTCTTTTACCTCATCCTTAAGCCTGAAATATTCTTCAAGTCTTCTGGTCAGCACCTCAGTCATAGAGCCGTAATCATCCTGACCCGAGAAGGACTTTATTTTAAATTTTCTGTAGGCACTTTTTAAGGGTCTGCCGTTTTCATACACTATCATACCAGCAACATTTTCACTGCCTGCGGTGTTTGAGATATCGTAGGATTCAATATACGAGGGCAGGATATCAAGACCTAAAAGGTCTTTAAGCTCCTCTAAAACGCTTAGCTCTCTGCCTAAAACCGCACCTCTTGTTTTTGCCACACGCTCGGCGGCATTCTGCCTCGTCATATCCACAAGGGATTTTTGCTGGCCACGCTGAGGAATGGCAATATACACCCTTTTGCCCTTTTTCTCTGAAAGAAAACGCTCTATAAGCTCTTTGTCTTCAACCTCACCGTCAACTGTTACAAACCTTGGAATATCGGTTTTGGTGTTATAAAAGCTCATAATAAACTCACCCCGGGCCTTTGCGCCGTCGTCGGGCGGGTCTACAAAATAATCCTCACGATAAAGGAGCTTACCCTCATCAAATCGAAAAACCTCGAAGCAAGCCTTATTGCCGTCGGAAAAGAAGCCGATTACGTCCTGACTTTTAACCTTGGTTTCGATAACCTTTTGTTTATCAGAAAGCTTCTTTATGGCATTTATGCGGTCTCTTAGCACAGCGGCTTTTTCAAACTCCATATTTTCCGAGGCTTTGTACATTTCTTCCGTCAGATTTTTAATACTCTGATTGCCTGTGCCCTTTAAAAAGTCCAGAGCTTGCTCGACGCTTTCGTTATAATCAGAAAATCTCACCTTGCCTGTACAAGGTGCTGAGCACAGCTTAATATGGTAATTCAGACAAGGGCGTGCCTTACCGAAATCCTCGGGAAAACGTCGGTTGCAGGTGGGGAGCTTAAAAATGGAATTCGCCTGCTCCACTGCCTGCTTAACGTAAAAGCCGTTGGTATAGGGGCCTATATACTGGGCAGAGTTATCGTCCTTCTGCAAAGCGTAGGAAATTCTCCTCCACTTTTCCCCTGTTACCTTAACAAAGCTGAAGCCCTTGTCGTCCTTTAAAAGTATATTATATTTGGGCTGATTTTGCTTAATAAGACTGCACTCAAGGATAAGTGCCTCAAACTCGCTGTCGGTAATAATGTAATCAAAGGTTTTTACCTGCGACACCATTCTACGCACCTTGTCGGAGTGGTTATTCTGGGAGCCGAAGTACTGGCTTACTCGGTTTTTCAGCTTTTTAGCCTTGCCGATGTATATAATCTCGTTATCTTTATTTTTCATTATATATACTCCGGGCTCCAATGGCAGAGCCATAGCTTTAGCCCTGAGTTCTTTCAGTCTTTCAATCATAACCACACCTCCCTTTTGTTTTTATTATACCCCTGTAGGAAAATAATAAAAGCAAAACATTAACCCGACTCGCCGTTAATGAATGTAAAGACACAATCCCGCCCGTCCAAAGGCGGATTGCCCGCCGTGGCTGACGGATAAAAAATTAAGGGCGGATGTAACTTCCGCCCTCTTTTATTACGCTATTGGGATTACTCTGCAAAACCGGACTCTACAAGAGCTACAAGACCTTCAACAGCCTGTGTCTCGTCGGGACCATCAGCAAAAATCTTAATTGTAGTGCCGCCAAGAATACCAAGTGACAATACACCGAGAAGGCTCTTTGCGTTAACTCTTCTCTCTTCTTTTTCAACCCAAATTGTAGCCTTATACTCGTTAGCCTTCTGAATAAAGAAAGTTGCGGGACGAGCGTGAAGACCTGCTTTGTTCTGAACTAAAACATCTTTACAGTACATTGATGTTACCCTCTCTTATCTTGTTTTGGTAGGTGATTCCAAAGCGAACCACAGTACTAAAATCATTCATTTTTTGTTATTATATCCACAAATTTTCTCAAGGTCAACACAATACAATCAATTTTGTTTTGATACACTACAAGGAATATTTCAAGGGGTCGTTTCTTGTGCAAATTAACTACACCAAATTTCCCAAAATCAACAAGTTACCAAAAGTTAGGGATTCACCCTTATTCTTCGTCCTCAAAAAGAAGCTCGGGGCGGTTTTTCAGGGTGTTTTCCATAGCCTTTTCGTCCTTCCACTTCTCGATATTTGCGTGGTGACCGCTTAGTAACACCTCAGGCACCTCTCTGCCACGCCAATTGGCAGGACGAGTATACTGAGGATACTCTAAAAGCCCGTTATAATGGCTCTCACGCTCAAAGCATTCTTCGTCAGAAAGCACACCTTTAAGCATTCTGCACAAGGAGTCGGTAAACACCAAGGCAGGAAGCTCGCCGCCTGTAAGCACATAGTCGCCTATGGAAATCTGCTCGTCTACAAACTCATCAATAAGCCTTTGGTCAACACCCTCATAATGGCCGCAAAGCACACAGATATTCTCCATTTCAGAAAGCTCCTTGAGCCTACCCTGAGTAAGAGTTTTACCCTGAGGAGACATAAACACAAAATGTGGCCTTGTGCCGGTTTTTTTGCAAATATCCTCGAAACAAAGTGCAATGGGCTCTGCCATCATAAGCATACCCTTGCCGCCGCCGTAAGGAGCATCGTCAACACGGCGGTGCTTGTCAAAGGCGTATTCTCTCAGCTGGTGGCAGTTAATTTCTACCGCACCGCTTTGCCTTGCTCTGCCGATAATGCTCTCACTAAGCACAGCCTCGCACATTTCGGGGAAAAGGGTAATTATATCAATCCTCATCGTCAAATATACCTTTCATCGGCTTAATTAAAACCCTGCCTTTTTTGGGGTTGGTTTCTATAACTACATCTTTGATAACAGGAATATAGTAAGCCTTGCCATTGTTATCTTTAATCTCATAAACATCGTTGGCGCCTGTTTTGATAACCTCGGTTACTTTGCCGTAAACAACCTCTGTATCAACGTCTGCAACCTCAAGGCCGATAATATCCTGTATAAAATTGGTACCCTTGGGAAGCTTAATGTCCTTACGATTTACATAAAGAACTCTGCCGCGTAAAAGGTCTGCCTGCTCAACGGTTTCAATACCTTTTATTTTAACCAAAGCAATGTTTTTGTGAGGACGGCTTACCACGTCGATTTTCTCTTTACCCTCGTCGAAGTAAAGCTTCTTAAAGGCAGCAAAAAACTGGGGACTGTCGCACCAGCACTCAGCCCTTAACTCTCCGCGAACACCATGGGTTCCTACGATTTTTCCTATTTCAAGATACTGTTTAAGCATATATTATTTCTTCTTTTTCTTTAAATTTTTGTTTTCCTGCTTACGCTTTTTCTCATAAAAATGAGAAGCAACCGTAATACCGCCGATAATCACACCGCAACCAACAAGTGAAAGCACAATGGCAACCACCGCATCCTGACTGAGTCCTACGTTTCCTTTGGATGTGTCGGCATCTCTTATCTGAGCAGTAGGCACGCAAACCTCTGCCTCAGGTAAATCTTCAGGCTCGGCAAATTCCTTTGTGCCTTTAAGGGTTACCTCATAAGTCTTTGCATACTCTGCTCCCAGCGTTTCTTCGTCGGCATAGATTACAAAGTCCTTAAGAGGCTGTACATCATTAGCACCTGCCACCATACCAAGGCTGTTTTCGCCGATATAGTAAATCTCGGATGGGAGCTTTAATTCCTTAAGATTTTTGCAATTATAAAAAGCATAGTCGCCAACAAAAGCAACAGAATCGGAGATTTTTACAAAGCTTAAAGACTTGCCGTCAAAAGCATTGTCGCTGATGCAGACTATGCCATCGGGAATAACAACCTTAGCCTCGTCGGCAAGATATTTGTAGAAAACCCTGCCACCCAAAATTATGGAAGTGCATCCGTCATACTGAGTAACCCAAGGAGTTTCGTCAAAAGCAAAGGCACCTACATAAACAAGGTTTGCAGGCACGTTTATCTTTGTAAGGCTTGAGCAACCTAAAAAGCAAGCATCGCCGATTTCCGCAACTGTATCGGGGATAGTAATTTCAGCAAGTGAGGTACAGCTCTGAAAAACCCTTGCACCTATATACTCTAAGCTTTCGGGTAAGATTACGGAGGTTATGTCCTTCATATACCAGAAAAGTTCATCACCTAAGGTGGATACTGCCTTGCCTTCAATCTGAGACGGCACCTCTACAACATTGCTGTTACCAAGGTAAGCTGTAACGCAAACCGTATCGTCTTCAAGAACTGTGTATTCAAAATCACCCGAAGCAAGGATGGTTTCCTCCTGAGCCGAAACAGCAACAGGCACACAAAGCACAGTTATAAGGCATAAAAATATGCAAAAAATCCTTTTGGAAAAAGTCATTAAAGCACCTCGTTTCTGATTGAGCAAAGAAATACACCTGAATTAATTATTTAATGGATAATTCTTGCTCATAATAAATTATAACCAAATTACCCCAATATGTCAACAAAGCGCCTTAAAAGCCCCTTTGTAAAGGGATTTTTAAGACGCTTTGGTGTTTGTTTCAGTTTATAAATCAGTCGATTTCAACCTGAATTTTTTCGTTCTTGCGGATAGCTGCACTTCTGGCTACAGTGCGGATTGCCTTAGCAATTCTGCCCTGCTTGCCGATGATTCTGCCCATGTCGTCTTCTGCAACATGGATGTGATATACAACTGTTCCGTCCTCAAGAGGCTCGTCAGCAGTAACATTAACTGCATCGGGCTCTTCTACAAGACCTTTAGCAAGAATAGTGAGCAAGTCTTTCATCAGTCAATAACCTCTGCTTAGATAATGCCGTTCTTCTTGAAGATAGCCTTAACCTTATCTGTGGGCTGAGCACCCTGAGCAATCCACTTCTTAGCTGCTTCCTCGTTAACAGTAACCTGTGCAGGGTCTGTGAGGGGGTTGTAAGTACCGATTTCCTCGATGAAACGGCCGTCTCTGGGATATCTGGAATCTGCTACAACGATACGGTAGAAGGGGTTCTTCTTAGCGCCCATTCTGCGAAGTCTGATTTTTACCATGGTTTTTTCCTCCTATAAAATAAAAATAAAATATAAAATATTATAAGCCTTTTGGCAATATAAAACTTAGTTACATACCGGGAAAACCGCCGCCCGGCATACCACCGAAGTTAGGCATCTTGCGTTTTCCCTTTTTGCCCTTTGAGTTCATCTGACGCATCATTTTCTGCATCTGCTCAAGCTGTTTGATAAGGCGGTTAACCTCTTCAACAGTTCTGCCTGAACCTGCGGCGATTCTGCGTTTTCTGGAAGGATTCATAAGTCCGGGCTTTGCTCTTTCCTCTTTTGTCATGGAAAGGATAATAGCCTTGCACCAATCAATCTGGCGTTCATCTATATTCATTTCGTCAAGCTTAGAGGCGTTAATGCCGGGAAGCTTTGAAAGAATACCCTTAATGGGGCCCATTTTCTGAAGCTGGTCAAACTGGTCAAGAAGGTCGTTGAAGTCCATTTTATTGGTCATCATCTTCTCGGCAAGCTCTTCTGCCTTTTTAGCGTCAAGCTTCTGCTCAGGCTCTTCAATAAGAGTAAGCATATCGGCCATACCCAAAATTCGGCTTGCCATTCTGTAGGGGTGGAAAGGCTCGATATCGCCGAGCTTTTCACCTGTACCTGCAAACTTAATGGGTTTGCCTGTAACAGCCTTAACAGAAAGTGCCGCACCACCGCGGGTGTCGCCGTCAAGCTTTGTAAGGATTACACCTGTAATCTCAAGGCGTGAATTAAAGGTTTCGGCAACGTTTACTGCGTCCTGACCTGTCATAGAGTCGATAACAAGCAGGATTTCAGAGGGGTTAACCTCGGCCTTTACATTTTCAAGCTCAGCCATAAGCTCATCGTCAATGTGAAGTCGGCCTGCGGTATCCAGGATAACAATGTCGTTACCGTAATCCCTTGCGTGCTTAATTGCCTCACGAGCGATTTTCACAGGGCTTTCAACACCCATTTCGAAAACAGGCACGTCTGCATTTCTGCCCACAACCTTAAGCTGTTCAATAGCCGCAGGTCTGTAAATATCACAGGCAACAAGCAAGGGTCTGTGGTTTTTGTTTTTAAGAAGCTTTGCAAGCTTACCTGAGTGGGTAGTTTTACCTGAACCCTGTAAACCGCACATCATAATAACTGTGGGAGGCTTAGATGCGAAGTTAATCTTTGCACTTTCACCGCCCATAAGAGCCTTGAGCTCTTCGTTTACTATCTTAATTACCATCTGTGCAGGAGTAAGGCTTTCCATAACGTCAGAGCCTATTGCACGCTCGGTAATCTTATTTGTAAAATCCTTGGCAACCTTATAGTTAACGTCAGCCTCTAAAAGTGCAAGTCGCACTTCTCGCATAGCGGCTTTAACGTCGCTTTCGCTAAGCTTACCTTTATTTTTAAGCCTTTTAAAGACTCCGCCGATTTTCTCGGACAAGCTCTCAAATGCCATACTATGCCTCCAACTGCTCAATCTTTTTGGCTTCGGCTAAAACCTCCAAAGCCTGAGTCTTAACCTGCCCTGAAGTGCAATCAGCAATGCTTTCGGACAGCTCCCTGATTTTTTCGGCTGAGGCGTTTATAGCCTCAAATCGGGAGTAAAGACCTAATTTATCTTCAAAACCGTAGAGCTCCGACTCACTGCGTCTTATAAGGTCGCTTACACCTTGGCGGGTAATGCCCATATGCTCGGCAATTTCGGAAAGTGACAAATCCTCGTTAAAGTAAAGGCTTGCCGCTTCACGCTTTTTTTCGCTTAAAAGCTCACCGTAAAAGTCAAACAGCAGGGATATTTCGATGCTCTTTTCCATATTGTCTACCTCACGCTGTAAAGTTTTTTTCTTTACACCTTTGCAATTATAACTATATTAAGCTCTTTTGTCAAGGTTTAATTTCAAAAAATCCGCTTATTTACTAAGCTTTTTGCCCTCGGTTTTTACTTATATGATGAATTTGACCACAGATAATTGGTAAACCTTACAAAAATTCTCATAAGTTGCACAATCTTGATTATTTCGGGTGTTTTTTGAAAATTTTTGTGGTATACTGTATTGTATATTATTATGTATAGGAGATATGTCCTACGGAACAAACAGTTAACATTGGAAGAATGGAACAAGCGGCGGCTCTTTTCGGCAGTTTTGACGAGAATATCCGCATCATAGAAAAGGAATACGGAGTCTCGGTTGTTACTCTTGACGGTGAGTTTAAAATCAAAGGCGAAACCGAAGGCGTGTACAAGGCGGCTAAGGTTGTTGAAAGTTTACTCAGCCTTATTAACCGCGGTGAGACCCTTTCTGAACAGAATATAAGATACTGCATTTCTCTTGTAAATGAGGGAAGCAGTGAAAAAATAGAAACCCTTGCAGGCGACTGCATCTGCATCACTGCCAAAGGCAAGCCCATAAGACCCAAAACTATGGGTCAGCGTAATTACTGCAACCTGATTAAGGACAACACCATTACCATTGGCGTAGGCCCTGCAGGTACAGGTAAAACCTACCTTGCAGTTGCTATGGCGGTTACTGCTTTCAGGGCAAAGGAAATAAACCGAATTATCCTTACCCGCCCTGCTGTTGAAGCAGGCGAAAAGTTAGGCTTTTTGCCCGGTGATTTACAAAGTAAGGTTGACCCCTACCTTCGCCCTCTTTACGACGCACTTTTTGATATGCTTGGTGCAGAAACCTACCAGAAATACGTGGAAAGAGGCAACATTGAGGTTGCTCCCTTAGCCTATATGCGAGGCAGAACCTTAGACGACAGCTTCATTATTTTAGACGAAGCCCAGAACACCACAACAGAGCAGATGAAGATGTTCTTAACCCGCCTTGGCTTTAACTCCAAAATGGTTATTACAGGCGACATTACCCAGATTGACCTGCCCAATGGTGCAAGGTCGGGACTTAAAGAATGCATTAAAGTTTTAAAAAATATTGATGATATAGCAAGCTGCAGATTTACCGAAAAGGATGTTGTAAGACACCGACTTGTGCAAGATATCATCAAAGCTTACGCAAAATTAGAGGAAGGAAGAGACAGAGATGGCAAAAGATAAAATTACGGTTGTTATTACCAACAGACAAAAGGACGTACAGATCCCCACAGGGCTGAGAATGCTTGTGAGACGTTGCTGTACAGCCACCCTTCAGACAGAAAATTTCGAAGGCCCTGCGGAAATCAGCGTTTCCTTCGTAAACAACGCCCAGATTAAAGAGCTTAACGCTCAGTACCGAAACAAAGACATCGAAACCGATGTACTTTCCTTCGGTCTTTGCGATGAAGACGGCAAATATGACATCGACCCCGAAACAGGTGCTCAGCTTTTGGGCGATGTTGTTATTTCTATGGAAAGAGCCGTTGAGCAGGCTAATATTTACGGCCACTCTTTACAGCGTGAGGTAGGCTACCTTACCTGCCACAGCGTGCTTCATCTTTTAGGCTATGACCACGAAGATAATATGGAGCGTATCCGTATGCGTGAAAAAGAAGAGCACGTTATGGAACTTTTAGGCTTACCTGCTTCTTCAAGCTACACAGTTGACGAGGAATAACCTATGAAACGTCAGATTAAAAGCTTTGCAAATGCTTTTAAAGGAATAGCCGCCGCCTTTATTACCGAAGGTCATATGCGTTTTCATTTTGTTGCGGCGTTTTTTGTGCTTTTATTTGCTTACATAAGCGATATGGACACAACCCAGTGGGCAATTCTTATTATCACTATTGGTTCTGTTTTTATGGCGGAGCTTATTAACACAGCTATCGAAAAAACCTGTGACCTTTACTCAACTGAGCACAATCCCCTTATCGGCAAAATCAAGGATATTGCCGCAGGTGCTGTGCTTTTTGCCGCTATTGCCGCCACAGGTGTTGCACTTGCCTTATTCGTTTTTTCAGGCAAGCTTATGTACGCATGGGAAAGACTTTTAAGGCATCCCTTTTACTTTATTCCCCTTGGCATCTGTGCAGTTTGCTCTGTGCTTTTTATACTTTTCGGCGGAATTAAGAATACAAAGAAATAACTTTTTACGTCGTCACATCTGTTTTTGGGTGTGACGATAAAATTATAAGGAGAATTTATGAACTTTCAGGATAAATCAGCTTTTATTTCAATTGTAGGCAGACCTAACGCAGGCAAGTCCTCACTTTTAAACCGAATGCTGGGTCAGAAAATCGCAATTGTTTCTGACAAACCCCAGACTACCCGAACCCGCATTATGGGTGTGCTTACCGAGGGCGAGCATCAGCTTGTTTTTACCGACACACCCGGTATGCACAAGCCTAAAACTTCCTTGGGTAACTATATGGTTCGCTCTGTAAAGGAGTCTGTTTCATCTTGTGATGCCTGCCTTTTGGTTGTTGAAGCAGGCAAAGAGCCTGACGAGACCGAAAAGCTTCTTATTGAGCGTATAATTTCTATGGGCATTCCTGCAGTGCTTGCCATTAACAAAACCGACCTTTTAAAGCAAAAGGAAGAGCTTATGCATCTGATCCTTACCTACAGCTCTATGTTCGATTTTGAGGCAATTGTTCCCATAAGTGCCAGAACAGGCGACGGCGTGCCTGCTTTGATTGAGGAGCTTAAAAAGCTTACATCCGAGGGCGGTCACTTCTTTGAGGAGGACACATTAACCGACCAGAGCGAGCGAGTTTTAGCCTCTGAAATGATAAGAGAAAAGCTCCTTCGTAATCTTGACAAAGAAATTCCTCACGGCACCGCTGTTATTGTGGAGCGAATGAAGCAAAGGGAAAGCGGTATGCTTGACATTGAAGCCACCATTTACTGCGAAAGAGACAGCCACAAGGGCATTATCATCGGCAAAGGCGGCAAAATGCTTAAGAAGGTAAGCACCACAGCCCGAGAGGATATGGAGCGTTTCTTTGACTGCAAAGTTAACCTTCAGACCTGGGTAAAGGTTCGCGAAGATTGGCGAAACAGAGAAGGCATTATGAGAAGCCTCGGATTCTCTGAAAAAGATTTCGAATAACACTTAAATCAAGGAAATTAAACCCAACAACAAAATCCCCTCTATATCACCCTATGCTTTAAGGTATACTAAAGTCAGGTGATGGTATATGGATAAAAATAAAGCCTGGGAGATTTTTGCGGCCACAGGAAAGATTGAGGACTACCTCAACTTTAAATCCATTAAAGACGCATCCGCTCCCTTTAATAAAACAAATGCAAGCGAAGAAGATAAAAACAGACGGACTGATAATAAAACAACAGAATATAGGTGAGCAGGACAGATTAGTTACCATACTGACCAGAGAGGTCGGGGTAATCCGTGCTTTTGTGCGTCAGGGTAAGAACATAAAAAGCCGAAACTGTGCTTCCACAGGGCTTTTGTGCTACTCTGAGTTTACACTTTATAAAAGCAAAAAGGACTACTACACCGTGGAAAACGCCCGGCTTCTCAATATGTTTTCTGACCTTAAAAAGGAGCTCACGAAGCTCTCTTTAGCAGAATACTTTTGCGAGGTTGCGGCTGTAGTCTGCCCTCAAGAGCAGGAAGCCGAGGAGCACTTAAGGCTTATTCTAAACGCGCTTTACCTGCTCTCAAAAGGAGAAGTCCCCGAGCTTTTAATTAAATCGGCGGTGGAAATGAGGCTTTCTTCAATTTCAGGCTATATGCCTGATTTGCTTATGTGCCCAAGATGCGGTGTATACGAAAGTGATGAAATGTATTTTCTCTTAAGCGGTCAGCTTTTTTGTGGTAGTTGCTTTGAGAAAAATCCTCTACCCCAAGGTATAAAAATAAGCAAAAGCTTAGCTTTGGCTCTTCGCCACCTTGTATTTTCAGAGGATAAAAAGCTTTTCTCCTTTTCACTTTCCGAAAGCTCACTTAAAATGCTCTCAGATATTACAGAAGAATACTTAAGCCGTAAGGTTGAAAGGAACTTTGCAACCCTACAGTTTTACAAAATCGTCAGCAGTTGAGAATTACTATGAATACTATGAACAAACACTACAAAGCCTTAGAGCTTGATAAAATTTTGAATATGCTCTGTGAGCTTACCTCCTGCGAAGACGCAAGAGAAAAAGCCCTTGAGATAGAGCCCTCATTCGGACTTTTTGAGGTTCAGGAGCAAATAAAACAGACCGAAGATGCCTTTATTCTTTCGGGCAGATTTGGCACGCCCTCTTTCGGTTCCATTAAAAACCCAATGAGTGCCTTAAGACGCGGCGAAGCAGGCGGAGTTATGAGCACATTGGAGCTTCTGCGTGTTGCCGAAACGTTAAGGATTATCAGAAGCGTTAAAGAATGGCGAAGTAAGTCGGCACAGGTTGAAACTTCCCTCAACCTGCTTTTTGATATGCTCTGCCCCAATAAATATTTGGAAGAAAAAATCACAACCGCTATTTTAAGCGAAGAGGAAATTGCCGACAACGCCTCCCCTGCACTTTACGATATAAGACGTAAAAAGCGTCAGGCAGCATCAAAAGCAAGGGAGATTTTAGATAAAATCGTCCGTTCATCTTCTTATCAGAAGTTTTTGCAGGACTCAATCATTACTCAGCGTAGCGGCAGGTTCGTTGTCCCCGTCAAGGCTGAGTGTCGCTCGGCAATCCCCGGCCTTGTGCACGACACTTCATCAAGCGGTGCAACGGTTTTTGTTGAGCCAATGGGAGTTGTGCAGGCTAACAACGACATAAGAGTTTTGGAGTCAAAAGAAGAAGCGGAAATCGAGCGTATTTTATTTGAGCTTTCCAGTGAGGCAGGCGCATACGCCGACACAATAAGCGAAAGCTACAATGCATTGGTTGAGCTTAACCTTATTTTTGCCAAGGCAAACTTAGGCTACAAAATGAAGGCCTCTGTACCCAAAATCAACAACAAAGGTTACATTAACCTTAAATCCGCCCGTCATCCCCTTATAAACGCAAAGTCAGTAGTGCCTACAGACATAACCTTAGGCAAAGATTTTGATACCTTGGTTATTACAGGCCCCAACACAGGCGGTAAAACCGTTTCCCTTAAAACTTTGGGTCTTTTCACATTAATGGCTATGTGCGGACTGATGATTCCCGTTGAAGACGGAAGTGAAATTTCAACGTTCGAAAAGGTGCTTGTAGATATTGGCGACGAGCAGAGCATTGAGCAGTCCCTCTCCACCTTCTCAGCACATATGACAAACATTGTTTCTATATTAAAGGTTGCAGATAATCGAAGCTTGGTTCTTATTGACGAGCTTGGTGCAGGCACCGACCCCGTTGAGGGCGCGGCACTTGCCGTTGCGATTCTTGACGAACTCCGCGGTATGGGTGCAAAAATTGCATCTACCACTCACTATGCCGAGCTTAAGGAATATGCCCTGAGAACCGAAAGAGTCGAAAACGGCTGTTGCGAGTTTGATGTGGCTACTCTTCGCCCTACATACAAGCTCCTTATCGGCATCCCTGGCAAGAGTAACGCTTTTGCAATTTCAGAACGTCTGGGAATGGAAAAAGCTTTAGTTGACAAAGCAAGAGAGCTTGTGTCAAGCGAAAGCAGACGTTTTGAGGCGGCTGTTGAATCTTTGGAAGACAGACGTCAGGAATTACAGCGAGAGCTTGAAGACGCAAAGGAAAAATCCCAGAAAGCTGACACCGACAAGCAAAAGGCAGAGCTGGAGCTCCAGCGAGTACGCAAACAGGCTGACTCTGAAATAGCCCGTGCCAAGCACGAAGCTCAGCTTATTTTAAGCCGCACAAAGGCTCAGGCTGATGCACTTTTAGCCGAGATTGAAGCCTTCAAAAAGAAAGCAGAGCTAAGTGCTGACGACAAAGCAAAGCTCAGGCAGACTATGCGAAAAATGGAGGACGAGGCCGACCCTATAGCCAAAGCTAAGGACGACGGCTACACCCTTCCCCGCCCCCTTAAAAAAGGTGACACCGTGCTTATTTACGATATCGACAAAAAGGCAACCTTGCTTGAAACCCCAAAAGAGGGCGACACTCAGGTAATGGTGCAGGCAGGCGTTATTAAAACAAGGGTTAAGATTTCAAACCTCCGCCTTATGAAGGACGAAAAGGTTAAAATGGGCGGTAAGTCCATTACTAAGAATATCCGCTCAACCCTTGATACCCGAGGAATAAGCGAAATTGATGTAAGAGGTCAAACAGCCGTTGAGGCAATTATGGCGGTGGACTCTGCCATAGATACCGCAATTTTACGCCACACCGAAAAGCTTACCATTATACACGGCAAAGGCACAGGCGTTTTGCGAAAAGAAATTCAGAATTTCTTACGCCACCACAAGGCTGTTAAGTCATTCCGATTAGGCACCTTCGGCGAAGGCGAAGCAGGCGTTACAATAGTGGAACTTAAGTAACCGTTAGCCACGATGGGCGTTTCTGCCTTTGTAAAACTTAATTGTAACCCAAACCCCGCTAACTGCGGGGTTTTTATCTATATACAATGTATCTAAATACATCAGACTAATGTTGTAATCTTCGTCTATTGAAATTCCTCCCCGGAATTATATAATTAAAGTGTAGGCAAATACATTAAAAGGAGGATTTATATGAAAAGGTATTTAAGTTTATTTTTAGCAATTCTTATGGCTTTCTCTGTTATTTCAGTAATCTCAATTTCAGCCGAAGAAGAATACAACGAGCTTTTCGGCTTACCTGAAATCAAGGATGGATGCAACCGATACTTCTTACTTATGCCCAAAGATTGGGCTTGGAATGAAGATGTATCCGCAGGAATATACTGGGACGAAGGCACAGATGCCCCTGAGTCCTGGCCCGGATATAAAGCTCACAAAGCCGATATAGATGATGTATATTATTATGATGTTCCTGCAGATGTTGAGTATATTATCTGGAATAACTTTTACGAAGGTGCAGATATCTCATCTGCAATTACCCGATACAACAAACGCACCGATTATATCCCCACTCAGGATAGTGAGCATCAGATTAGCTACGACAGAATGATTTCGGTGGTAAATAAAAGCATCTTTGACAATGACGAGCTGAGCGAAACCTACCCCACCTGCAAATGGTACTGCTATTACGGCAACGGTGAATACGGAACCAACAAATCTCCCACAGACACCGACACCTACCGCTACTATTTCTACTTACCCGAAGAATGGCAGAACGAGCATACAAAAGATGTTTACATCTGCTGGTTTGAAGGTACCGATTGCCACGAAAACTACCCCGGCAATAAAGCCAATAAAACTAACATCGACGGACTTTACTATTATGATGTTCCCAGAGATGTAAAGGAAATATGCTGGAATAACGTCGTAGATAAAGTAAACGAAGGGTATTCATTCGCCTGCTATCCCGATACCTATAATAACGATAGCAGAATTTTCGTTGTAGATTTCGACAAAAAGACATTCTCCAAGGTTGTTTACTACGGCGGTTGGTACTATTACTATGGTAATGGTGAATACGGACTTACTCAAAACAAAACAGACGGCTATTACACCAATCGTTCTTTCGGCGGTGACAATCCCGCACCTGTGCTCGAAACCAACCGCTACTACTTCTATATGCCAAACGACTGGGAAAACAAGCTTTCAGAAGATGCAGGCATCTACTGGTGGGAAGGTACAAACAGCTGTAACCTTTGGCCCGGCTACAAAGCAAAAAGAACAGATGTCGACGGTCTTTTCTATTACGATGTTCCCAAGGATGTAACAACAATTATCTGGAACAACCACCTTGACGGCGGCTACGATCCCGAAAATGAAATATATAAACTTGCCAAGAAATCAACCAACATAGGCACCGAATATTACGAAAAGGGCGAAAGCGAGCTTTACCCTGAGGGCTTAGCAAGCTTTGACGAAATGGTTTACGTTATTGACTACGACAAAATCGACTCCACCTCATGGGACTACTCTCTGAAAGGTGAATGGTACTACTATTACGGCAATGGTGAGTACGGCACAACGCCCGAGAAAGGCGAGGTATTCTACACCAACCGCTACTTTGGCACCGCACCCGAGGATTTGCCCGAGCCAACCAAGCCCTTTGAGCCTGTAGTTGATGAAATAACCGTTTACTTTGTCAACACAATCGGCTGGGAAAATGTATACATTCATCATCACACCAACTTCGGATTTGGCGATTCAAATTCCGAAAATGGTGAAGCTATGAAGCTGTTAGGAACTTCCACACAAGGCAGTGTGTACTACTACAACATTCCTGAGGACACCTCGTGGATTGTTTTCTCAAACGGAAGCGATAAATCCCATGATGTTTCTGCGAATATCAACCACAACTCTGCCTTTGAGCTTACGGAAATGCTTGACGGCAAGTATCTTTACAAAACATATCAGCTTACCGACAAAGGCACAATCCTTGGCGACGTAAACCTTGACGGCAAAGTAAACATCAAAGATGCAACAGCTATTCAGAAGCACCTTGCAAACATTGAAACAATTGAAGATTTAGGCAGACCTGCCGCAGATTTTAACTCTGACGGCAGAATCACTATTCAGGACGCAACAGCAATTCAGAAAAAAATTGCCAATATAGCATAAGCAAAGCCCTCCGATTTCTCGGAGGGCTTATGTTGTATCTTATATAAAATTTTAAGGCGAACCGCCCTCGGGTGGCTAACCCGTGGCTAACGGTTTACTTGATTTTTGCACGGATGATTTTGCCACTGATTGTCTTGGGCAAGGAATCAACAAAGTTAACGATTCTTGGGTACTTGTAAGGAGCTGTACGCTTCTTAACGTACTCCTGAATTTCCTTTTTAAGGGCGTCGCTCTCTACTGTGCCCTGGGTGAGGATAATTGTAGCCTTAACTACCTGACCGCGGATTTCGTCAGGGGCGGCAGTAACTGCACACTCAAGAACATAAGGAAGCTCCATAATAACAGACTCAATCTCAAAGGGTCCGATGCGGTAGCCTGAGGACTTGATAACGTCATCAACTCTGCCAACAAACCAGAAATTGCCGTCGGTATCCATCCAGGCTGTGTCGCCTGTGTGATAGAAGCCGTCGTGCCATACCTTGGCGGTCATATCGTCATCAAGATAATAACCCATATAAAGTCCGCAGGGGTTGCCTTTGTCTGTCTTAATGCAGATTTCGCCGATATCACCAGCCTTGCAGGGGTTGCCTTCCTTATCAAGAATCTGAATATCATAAAGGGGACTGGGCTTACCCATAGAGCCAACCTTAACCTCAGTACCAACAAAGTTACCGATTGTAAGGGTAGTTTCGGTCTGGCCGTAGCCTTCCATAAGACTGATGCCTGTTGCCTTTAAGAACTGATGATAAACCTCGGGGTTAAGTGCCTCACCTGCAACTGTAGCATACTTAACAGAGCTTAAGTCATACTTTGATAAATCCTGACGGATGAAGAAACGATACATAGTGGGAGGAGCACAGAAGGTTGTAATGCCGTACTGCTTGAAAAGAGGCAGAATGTCGTCAGCATCAAAACGGTCGAAGTCGTAGGCAAATACTGCAGTTTCGCAGAGCCACTGACCGTAAAGCTTACCCCACAGAGCCTTACCCCAGCCTGTGTCGGAAATTGTAAAGTGCATACCGTTGGGGTCAACATTGTGCCAGTATTTTGCAGTAATAAAGTGGCCAAGGGGATATTTGTGATTATGCTCGGCAATTTTGGGATTGCCTGTTGTACCTGAGGTAAAGAACATAAGTAAGGGATCATCGCCACAGGAAGACTCCTCAGTTCTCTGATACTTATGAGAGAACTTTTCAAACTCTTCTTCAAAAGAGTGCCAGCCTTCACGCTTGCCGTTTACGCTTACTTTTACAGTAAGAGTGGGGCTGTTGACTACTGCCTTATCAGCTTCGTCTGCTGTTTCGCCGTCGGCTGTGCAGATAATAGCCTTTACGCCTGCGGCGTTGAAGCGGTACTCAAAGTCGTGCTCTTTCAAAAGGTTAGTTGCAGGAATTGCAATTGCACCGATTTTGTGAAGAGCAAGAATAGAGAACCAGAACTGATAATGACGCTTTAACACAAGCATAACCCTGTCGCCCTTTTTAATGCCAAGGGACTCAAAGTAGTTGGCTGTCATATTAGAGTATTCCATCATATCCTTGTATGTGAAAACTCTCTCCTGCTTGGTGTTTGTAAGATGAACCATAGCAGTTTTATCAGGACATTTTGCGGCCAAGCCGTCAATAACGTCAAAAGCAAAGTTAAACTTATCCTCATTTTTAAAGCTGATACCTGAAAGCACGCCGTTTTCGTCAGTTTCAGTTGTAATAAACTTTTCGTAAACAGGATTTTCAAGCTTTGCTAAATCTGTATTTGTAGTAGTAGCGGCAATTACCTTTTCCTCGTAATTTGCCATACCGTTTGTGTCGGGGTTAATAACGATTGCGTAGATTTCACAATCTGCACCGCCGATTGCACGCTCGTCATGAGGAATTGAGCTGTCGTAATAGATGCTGTCGCCCTCGTGTAAAATCTCGTATCTGTCGCCTACCTGGATTTTCATACTGCCCTTGATAACAATATCAATCTCGTGGCCTGTATGGGTAGAAAGGTGCATGGGCTCGTTCTGAGCCTGCTCGGAATAAGGGATAACAACGTGGAAAGGCTCGGCAAGCTTATTTTTAAAAGCAGGAGCCAAGTTGTAGTATTTAAAGCCCTCACGTCTTGCAAAGGGCATACCCTCGCCTTTTCTTACAACGCTGTACTGAGTAAGCAGGGGGCTGGTACCCTCCATAATATCTGTAATATCAAGAGAGCAGGCATTGGCAAATTTATAGATAAAAGTAAAGCTGAAGTCGCTCATACCTGACTCAAGCTGACGGTATTCCTCAGCAGTTGTGCCGGTTTTCTTTGCCATTTGCTCAACTGTAAAGCCTAAATCCTCACGAACACTTTTAATTCGGTTTGCCACCTCTTTTATTCTTTCGTCAATCATCAAGTTTTGTGACATTTTGGATCCTCTCCTTTACCGATACAATAAATTAAAATAGTAATAAAAACAAAAAAACAAAAGCCGACTCAAAGCAAAAACTTTGAGAAGACTGAATAAACAATTCTAAGC
>JAZTWD010000059.1:0-28657 GCA_045635685.1 Ruminococcus sp. | reverse complement strand
ATTCTCGAAATGCTTGGCTCTGCCATTGCCTGGATTTTCACACCCCTTGGCTTTGGTAACTGGGAGTCTGCAGTAGCATGTATTATGGGACTTATGGCAAAAGAACAGATTGTAAGCGTTCTTGAGGAGCTTGCGGCTATGAGCGGCGAAAGTGCATCTGTTGCCGATGCAATTTTCGGCGGTTCTGCTCTTGCAGGTTTCAGCTTCCTTGTGTTTAATCTTTTGTGTGCTCCTTGCTTTGCCGCAATGGGTGCAATTAAGCGAGAGATGAATAACCTCAAGTGGACAGCTTTTGCAATCGGTTATATGTGCGTGTTTGCTTACGCTATTTCGCTGATTATTTATCAGTTTGGACTTCTATTTACAGGCAACGTAAATATTGTAGGTCTAATCTTTGCAGTGGTTGTTCTGGTATTTTTGGTTTATATGGTGGTTCGCCCCAATAGGCGTGCTGAGGGCAATGTCAGAAAATAATTAAAGGGGGTTATCCTATGAATTGGCAGACCTGGGTAGTTTTGGGAGTTATTGCGGTGGTTTTCGTTGCTGTAGTAATTACAGGAATTATTAATAAGAAAAAAGGCAAACGTTCCTGCTCTTGCGGATGCTCAGGCTGTGCCATGAAGGATGCTTGCCATAAAAAGTGATATTTGATTTTAAATGCTCTTGCTCTGAGGGTAAGAGCATTTATTTGAAGTCTTGGTTAGCATATGCTAACTGGCAGAAAGAAGATATATGAGCGTAGTTATTGCAGGCGGGAATGAGTGTATGACCCGTTGATATATAGATATAGGTAAGGCTTACGGCTGTAAGGTTAAGTGCTACCACAAAATGCTTCGCACGGCTCTTAGCGAAACCAAGGGCAGTAACACAACTGGTGTAAGGAGTCATTCAAGCTCGGCAAGTGCACTTAAAGGAATACTTCAGGAGCACACAGGGTAAAATATATAAATAAGTTATAAGGAGGGTAAATATGTCGGAAGAAATGATTTTAAAACATTGTGCTCCCACTCTTGCACGGATTAAAACGGCTAATCTGTTCTCCTGCTATTTTAATAGCAGTGAAGAGCTTAAAGAAACCCTTAGAAAATACAACAACCAATTTGTGAAAAAGGGTCTGAGGATTTTGCCTTTAAGCTACAAGGAGGGCAGAGCCCTGATATATATTTACCGCCCTCAGCTTTTGATTCAGGATTTACAGCACAGCTATGCCAGAAGTCTTCTCAGAAGCCTCGGTTATTCTCCTAATAGTGTACAGCTTTCAGTGGTAAAGCTAATAAGCCGTCTTAAGGAGACCGAGGGCTTTCCTCACGAAATCGGACTTTTCCTTGGTTATCCTCCCGAGGATGTAAAGGGGTTTATTGAGCGTGGCTCCAGAGGTTATAAATGTTCAGGCTATTGGAAGGTGTATTCTGACGAGGTAAGAGCTCGGAAGCTTTTCGAAAAATACAGACATTGCACCTCTGTGTACAGGTCTAAATGGTCAGAGGGCAGAAGTCTGGAAAAATTAACAGTTTCGGCTTAGTAAATGTCGATAAAAACGACAGATTTTATTTTTTGTTCCACTTTTTGTAGTTAACTCTGGAAAGTGGAACTTTGTCTTGTGTAAAAATGTGTTGACATTGTTCAACTTGTGTAGTATTATTAATAAAAAGTGAACGTATTACCCCTTATTGGCATCGGTTTTTCCTGTGAATATGGGGTATTTTTGTTTCATAAAAGAATTGTTTGGGAAAGGAATTGGAAAATGAGCAGTTTTGAGCTTAGTCGCAAGCAGTTTAACATACTGACATATCTTGAACGTGTAAATGAAAAACTCAGCCAGCGTGAGATTTCAGAAAAACTGGATATCTCCTTAGGCTCCGTAAGCCGTCATCTTGAGGTTTTAAGGAATGAGGGCTTAATTGAAAGCACAAAGTTAACCGAAAAAGGCTATCGAGCTCTGGAGCCTTACAGAGTAAAGCGTGCTGTGTTTATTGCCGCAGGCTTTGGCTCCCGTCTCGTACCTATTACCCTTAACACTCCCAAGCCCTTGGTAAGGGTAAACGGCACAAGAATGATTGACACTCTCCTTGATGCTGTTGTAAATGCAGGTATTGAGGAGATTTATGTGGTAAGAGGATACTTAGGCGAGCAGTTTGACCAACTTCTTTACAAATATCCCAACATCAAGTTTATTGAAAACCCCATTTATAACGAGGCAAACAATATTTCCTCTGCACTTATTGCAAGAAGTTTTCTTCAGAACGCTTATGTTTTCGAGGCTGACTTGGTACTTTATAACCCTGAGCTTATTACCAAGTATCAGTACACATCTAACTATCTTGGTGTTCCTGTTGAGAAAACCGACGACTGGTGCTTTGAGGTTAAAAACAGAGTTATCACAAAGCTTTGTATCGGTGGCACAGATTGCTATCATATGTTCGGCATTTCCTACTGGAATGCAGAGGACGGCAAAAAGCTTGAGAGTGATATCGAAAAGGTATTTAACCTTCCCGGCGGTAAGGAAAGATACTGGGACCAGGTTTCTCTTGAATATTGCATAAAGAACTATCAGGTTGAGGTTAGACCCTGTACTTTTGAGGATATCATCGAAATCGATACCTACAACGACCTGAAGAACATAGACCATACTTATATTTAAGGGGTATATTATGAAAAAAGGACTTATTGCGTTGCTTCTGGTTACACTTTTGTTCACTGTTTTTGCTGATTTCGGCTCAAAGGAAACAATTGTTGTATGTGCTTCCAGTGAGCAGTTCCGTAACGACGAGCTGCAGGCACAGCTTTCAGAGGAATTTCCTAATTACAATGTAGTTGTTACATATATGTCCACAGGCAAATCTGCCGCTAAGATTTACGCTGAGGGCGAGGGTACCGAGGTTGACATTCTTGTTGGTTTAGAAACGGGCTATATGAACAAGATTAAAAATGAGCTTGCAAATATCGAGGGTAAAAGTAAGATTCCTTATCTTGAGGGGCTTACTCCTGCCGATAACGGCAACCTCTGGGTTACCTGGGAAAAGCAGGCAGGCGGTATTATTGTTAACACCGACATTTTAGAAAAGCACGGCTTAGAGGCTCCCAAGAGTTACGAGGACTTATTAAAGCCCGAGTATAAGGGACTTGTTGCTATGCCTGACCCCAAATCCTCAGGCACAGGCTACTTCTTCTACAAAAACTGGGTTAACCTTTGGGGCGAAGAAGGTGCACTTGAGTATGTTGACAAGCTTTATCCCAACTTAAAGCAGTTTACCGAGTCAGGCTCAGGTCCCATTAAGCTTTTAAAGCAGGGCGAAATTGCCGTTGGACTTGCACTTACATTCCAGGGCATTACCGAAATGAACGACGGCCAGCCTTTTGAGGTTATTTTCCCTCCGGAGGGTTCACCTTACTCCCTTACAGGTACAGCCATTGTTAAGGGTCATGAGGGCAAAAAGGGCGTAGATGAAGTTTTCGATTACATTGCAAATGTTTTTCTTAAATACGACAAAGAGTATTTCTGCCCTGAAACAGTCTACGAGGGTCAGAAAAATTATATCGAGAATTATCCCACCGACATACCTTACGCAGATATGACAGGTATTCAGGATTATGAGGCGAAAGAGAGGCTGTTGTCAATATGGAAGTATTAAACAAGAAGTTATCAGTAAAAAACCTTACAAAAACCTACTCAGGTAAAACAGTTTTAAATAACGTAAGCTTTGACCTTATGGAGGGTGAGTTCCTTTCTATTTTAGGACCCTCAGGCTGTGGTAAAACCACACTTCTGAGAATTCTTATTGGTTTGGAAAAAGCCGACAGCGGTGAAATCATCAAAGGCGGCAAGGATATCTCAGACCTTGCAAGCTTTGACAGAGGAATGGGCATTGTTTTCCAGAACTACGCACTTTTCCCCAATATGACAGTTCTTCAGAACGTTATGTATGCCCTTACTTTAAGAAAAGATACAAAAAAGCAGGCTAAGGAAATTGCTACAAGAACTCTTGAGCAGGTTGGCCTTACAGACCAGATGCACAAACGTCCCCACCAGCTTTCAGGCGGTCAGCAGCAGAGAGTTGCTATTGCACGTACACTTGCAATGAACCCCGACGTTATCCTTTTGGATGAGCCTATTTCTGCTCTTGACGTTACAAACCGCGAGATTATGAAGGCTGAGCTTAAGTCTTTGCAGAAAAAGTTCAATGCAACTATGCTTTTTATTACCCACGACCAGGAAGAGGCTTTCTTCTTAAGTGACAGAATTATGGTTATGAGCGAGGGTAACATTGAGCAGATGGCAACACCTCATGACCTTTACACAAACCCTGCAAATGACTATATCAAGGACTTCGTTGTAGAACAGCTTGATAAAAAATATCAGGATCTTTCCCGCTACACAGGAAGAGGTAACATATGAAAATAAAGAAGAACAAAGGCTATTTCGGCTTAAAGTATTTGCTGCTTGCCTACCTTCTGGTTTCTGTTGTTCTTCCTATTATCTACCTTTTCAGCAGTATCAGAGGTCAGCATATCGGCGACGTTTTGTCATCGGCACAGTTTTTGCCGATGCTCAAAAATTCCGTTATTACAACAGTAATTGCAACGGTTATTTCCATTGTGCTTTCTTTTTTCCTTGCATATATGCTTAACCGTTCAAATATCAAGTTTAAATCCTTTTTCGTTGTGCTTTTCACAATTCCTATGCTTATTCCCAGTATTTCTCACGGTATGGGTCTTGTGTTTCTTTTTGGCGACAACGGTATTGTAACCAACCTTTTGGGTCTTAACATCGGTCTTTACGGCTACAAGGGCATTGTAATGGGCTCTGTGCTTTATTCTTTCCCCGTTTCATTTCTGATGTTCAATGACTCCTTCCAGTACGAGGACTACACAATCTACGAGGCCGCAGGCGTGCTTGGTATGAGCAAGTTCAGACAGTTTATATCCATCACCCTTCCCTCTATGAGACGTACCATTGTTTCTGCAATTCTTGCAGTATTTACAATGATTTTCACCGACTACGGTGTTGCTCTTATGACAGGTGGCACAGATATGACCCTGCCCGTTTATATGTACCGAGAGGTTATCGGTATGATGAACTTCTCAGGCGGTGCAGTTGTAGGTGTTATACTTCTTTTACCTGCTATGGTTGCATTTATTATGGACCTTAAAAACAGCGGTATCAATGCTTCAGGCAGTACAGTTACAAAAGCATATGTAATCGGTGGCAATAAGTTAAGAGATATGGCTGTTTACGTTGTTTTCGCAGTTGTTATTATCCTTTTATGTCTGCCCATTGTGGCTTTCGTGCTCTTAAGCTTTGTTAAGCAGTATCCCATTGATATGTCCTTTAGCTTAGAGACTGCAAAGAAGCTTCTGTCTTCCGGTATCGGTCAGTATTTCATAAACTCCGTTGCCATTGCACTTTTAACTTCTCTTGTGGGTACCTGTCTTTCTTATTTTTCTGCATACATCACAGCCAGAAGCCAGAAGGCAATCTCAAACGGTGTGCTCCACTTTATCAGTATGCTTTCCCTTGCAGTGCCTGGTATTGTTTTAGGTCTTTCCTATGTTCTTACATTCAAGAATGTTCCCATTTATGGCACAATTTTCATTCTTGTGGTTGTAAATATTGCTCACTTCTTCTCGTCACCCTACCTCTTGGCTTACAACTCACTTTCCAAGTTCAACCCCAACCTTGAGGACGTGGCAGATACCTTGGGCATCAGCCGAATGAAAATTCTTTTCTCAGTATATATTCCCAGCACAAGGGCGACAATTGTTGAGATGTACAGCTATTTCTTCGTAAATGCTATGATTACAATTTCAGCTGTGTCCTTCCTTATGAACTTCCGCACAATGCCCCTTTCCCTGTTGATTCCTCAGTTGGAGTCTCAGTCCTTTATCGAGGGTACAGCTATGGTATCCCTCCTTATCCTTGTAATTAACTTGGTTGAAAAGGGTATTGCCTTTGCTGTTAAGAAAAAGGTAGCAAAGGAAGAAGAAAAGATCCTGGCCGCACCTTTAGAAGTAGCCGAGTAAGATAAAAATTTAAGCCTTACGACACAACCGTCAGGCTTTTACTTTTAATGTAAACAAAATCTGTACAATTATGGTTAAAAACAATTAAGCAGAAGGCTTATTCCTCAACAACTATGTCTTCATCTTTCTGAGGTCTTAAAATATCAGCAATTACTTCTCTTTCGTCAAGGTGGTACTTAACGCCCTTGATTTCCTGATAATCCTCGTGACCCTTGCCTGCTAAAACAATAATGTCGCCGGGCTGAGCATTTTCAATGCAGTAACGGATTGCGTCCACACGGTTGGGAACGATAACATACTTGCCGTCGGTTTTGTCGATGCCTGCCTTGATATCAGCAATGATATCGTTAACATCCTCAAAGCGTGAGTTATCCTCGGTAATTACCGATAAATCAGAAAGCTTACCCGAAACCTCGCCCATTTCGTACCTGCGTGCCTTGGGGCGGTTGCCGCCTGCGCCAAACATTGTAATAAGGCGGTGAGGCTTGTATTCGCGGAGAGTTGTAAGAACATTTTCCATAGAAACCGCGTTGTGAGCATAGTCAATAAGCAGGGTGTAGTTGCTTTTTACAGGGTAAACCTCAACTCTGCCTTTAACCTTAACGGTTTCAAGACCTTTCAGAATATATTTGTCAGGTATATTCATAGAAGAGCAAAGGGCAATTGCCGCCAAGGCGTTGTAAACGCTGAAGCGGCCGGGGATTGCAACGTCTGCAGAAAGTTTTTTGCCCCCTTTTATGTCAAAATGAACTCCGATAAAGCCCTGACGTGCCAGAAGCTTGTCATTTGATGCTACAAAGTCGGCATTTTCGTTAAAGCCGTAGGTGGTTTTTTCGCAAAGACTGTCTTTCAAAAGTTCTTTGTAAGCCTCATCATCAATGTTGATAATGCCTTTTTTGCAGTTTTTGAAGAGAATAGCCTTGCTCTCTAAATAATCCTCCATATCGGGATGCTCGCTTTCGCCGATATGGTCGTGAGAAAAGTTTGTGAAAATGCCGTAATCAAAGTTTATGCAGTCTGTGCGGTGGTGCTTAAGACCAAGGGAAGAGGCTTCGATAACCATAGCCTTACAGCCTTTCTTTACCATTTTACGCATAGCCTGCTGAATTTCGTAAGACTCAGGTGTGGTGTTGGCGGTTTTGTAGATTTTATCGCCGATAACAATACCTAAGGTGCCTATGGTGCCTGTTTTGATTTCTGCACATTCTAAAATAGAGCGAATCATAGCCACGGTTGTGGTTTTTCCCTTTGTGCCCGTAATGGCAATGGTGGTAAGCTCTTCGGCAGGATTTTCGAAAAGTGCGGTGCTCATTACTGCTAAAGCGGCACGGGTATTTTCTACCTTTATTATTGTAATGTCGGCATTGGTACTAACATCGTCGCTGACAATAAGGGCAGAGGCTCCCTTTTCAATGGCATCCTGAGCGTATTTGTGGCCGTCTGTGTTAAAGCCTTTAAGGCACACAAAGGCGGTACCCTTTACAACTTTTCTTGAGTCGTAGATGATATCGTCTATGTCGGTATCAACAGAACCTTTTAAAATCTCATATGAAAGTGACGAAAGCAGTTTTTCAAGCTTCATAATCCGAAGCACCTCCGTATATATTATAATAAGTATAATTTGTCCATATTCTTAAGGTACAACTTTTTTGGTCAAATGTCAATTGAATTTAAGGCTGATTAAATCCTTTATTTTGTGGTGAAAGGAGGTGTTTCTGTTAAATTTCTACTACAGAAAGTAATTTTGACGAAAAATTGGTTACAACAGGGTAAAAACAGGGGTTAAGAGCTTGGGTATATGTCAAATTGCCTTTATTTGGAGGGTGCAGGGTGGCAAGATGCACAAAACGTCATTTGGCATATCTACCAAAGTTGATAGAGCAAATTTATGCAGTATGATAATAAATTGAAAATTCGCTTGTCAAAGTGACCAAAATTAAGTTGCTTATTTATTATTTTAGATAAAAAGTACAAAGGTAGTTGAAATTGTGCCCTGAATTATGATATTATTACTACAGTGAAACAGTGCCCTTTGATGTGCACTGACACAAGAAAATTATTTTAAAAGGAGTTATCCAAAATGAACGCAAAGAGAATTCTTGCTCTGTTGTTCGCTGTTCTTATGGTAGCTGGCTGTCTTGCAGCTTGCGGCGGTAACGGCGGCACAACAACCACAGATCCCGCTGGCACACAGGCAGCAACAGGCACACAGACAACATTCGTTCCCTGGTCTGCTGAGGACATTGCTGACCTCGGTGCAAACATCCAGAAAGAAGCAGCAGGCAACAAGATTACACTTAAAGTATGGCAGCCTGAGGCAGCTCAGGATGTATTCAAGGCTCAGGTAGCTGACTTCAAAGAGATCTTCAAAGATTATGCAGATATCGAAATCGAAGTTGCAATCCAGGGCGAGGGCGACGCAGGTGCTAACGTACTTTCCGACCCCAACACAGCTGCTGACGTATTCGGCTTCGCTAGTGATCAGATCATGAAGCTCGCAAAGCCCGGTGCAGTTGCTGAGGTTATGTTCCCCAGCGAAGTTACTTCTATGAACACAGCTGCTTCTATCGAAGCTGCAACTTATGACGGCAAGCTCGTTGCTTACCCCGAAGTTGGTGACAACTCTTACTTCCTTTGCTATGACAAGTCCGCTGTAACAGACGAGCAGGCTAAGTCCCTTGAGGCTATCTTCGCAGCATGCGAAGCAGCTGGTAAGAGATTCATCATGGACGCTGGTAACGGTTACTTCTCCTGCATGTACCTCTTCACAGGCGACCTCAGAACAGAGGGCCTTGAGGAAGACGGCGAGACTCAGAAGTTCAACGATTATGACATCGACCAGGTAACAGCTTCCGTTAAGGCTTTTGCTGACCTCTTCAAGAAGTATTCCAAGAACTTCGAGAACAACACAACTTCTGCAGTTGTTGACGGCTTCAAGAACGGCACAACAGCAGCTGGTGTTATCGGCTCTTGGGATATCGCTTCCGCTAAGGCTGCTCTCGGCGAGAATGCAGGTTTCTCAATTCTTCCCACAATCAACATCAATGGCAAAGACACACAGATCATCAACATGTTCGGTTACAAGTTCATCGGTGTTAACAGCCAGTCCAAGTTCCCCTACACAGCTCAGGCTCTTGCTTACTACCTCTCTAACGAGGAGTGCCAGCAGGAGAGAGCAGAGCTCCTCGAGTGGGGTCCCTCTAACGTAAACGTTGCTGCAAGCGACTTCGTTACTAACAACCAGTCCATGTCCGCTATCCTTAAGCAGGCTGAGTACTCCGTTCCCCAGACAATCATCGTTGGTACATTCTGGGATCCCTGTGCAGCTCTCGGCGGCTATGTAGCAGAGACAAGCAACGACTTCACAACAGAGGCTGTTAAGGCTGAGGTTGAGAAGTGCATCAACAATATCCTCGACCTTTAATAATCGGGATATACAATTTTTTGAAATTAACTTAATCTGATTTTTTCGCAGCCCGAGGCAGGGCTTCGGGCTGCGATACTTTTATTACGCTAAATTACGCAAAGGATATTTTATTCTGCAATATCAGGATAAAGGGGAGTGAACAAGAGTGAAATATATCGATTACATACAGCTGAATCCTTTCCAGCGTTTTTGGTATAAGTTCAAAGAAGCTATCAAGAACTTACCAAACACACTCAAGGCTTTCTTCTGTGCTATCGGTAACGCCATCAAGAACTTTGTACTTAAGATTGCTTTAGGTATAAAGGATTTCGCTGTTGGATTTGCTCAGGGTGACATTATTACCAAGCTTTCATATTTAATTATGGGTCTCGGTAATGTTACAAGAGGACAGGTTATCAAAGGCATAATTTTCTTCACGCTTGAAGTTGCTTACATAGCTTTTATGGTGTTCTTCGGCGGTATGTACTTAGGCCAGTTCTTCCACCTTGAGGCTCAGACTCATTATGAGACTATAAGCGGCGGACGCGGTGGTTCATCTACTAAATTAGTTTATGACACATACAGTAACCAGATTCTTATTTATGGTATTCTGGCTATTATGGCTACACTTGCATTTGTAGCAATTTATATTGCAAGCACAAAGTCCGCAAGAAAGTGCGAACAGCTTGTAAAAGCAGGCAAAAAGCCTGAATCTTTCATTTCCGAAATTAAGGAACTTCTTGATTCTAAGTTCCACATTACATTACTTTCAGTTCCTGTTATTCTTATTTGTGTGTTTGTACTGTTGCCTCTTATCTTTATGATTCTTATGGCATTTACAAACTACGACGACAAGAACTACTTCTCATTCCAATGGGTAGGAATGCAGAACTTTGCTGAAATCTTCAGCGGTAGCTCCGTAGGCGGTGCTTCAATGGGTTACACCTTTGGTAACATCGTTCTTTGGACACTCATCTGGGCAGTTGCTGCAACATTCTCCAACTATATCTTAGGTATGGTTGTTGCCCTGATGATTAATAAAAAAGGAATTAAGCTGAAGAAGTTATGGAGAACACTTTTCGTTATGACAATTGCTGTTCCCCAGTTCGTTACACTTCTTCTTGTTGCTCAGATGATCGGCTCATCTGCTGATAGCCCGCTCAATCTGATTATATCAATGTTCACAGGCGAAGCATCCCAGTTTAACGTTCTTACTCAGAACTACGATGGTTGGATTGCTCGAGCTACTGTTATCATTATCAATATCTGGATTGGTATTCCTTACACAATCCTTATGACAACAGGTATTCTTATGAACATTCCCGAGGACCTTTACGAAAGTGCACGTATCGACGGTGCAGGTCCTGTTAAGAGCTTTACTAAGATTACATTACCTTACATGCTCTTCGTTACAACACCCCACCTGATTACAACCTTCATCGGTAACGTAAACAACTTTAACGTTATTTACCTCCTTACAGGCGGCGGTCCAAAAGTTAACGAGTATAAATACGGTGCAGGTAAGACTGACCTTCTTATCACACTTCTCTACAAACTTTCTGTTGACCAGCAGAAGTATGGCTTAGGTGCGGCTATCGGTATTCTCGTATTTATCGTTTGTGCAACTTTGTCACTTATTACATTTAATATGACAAAATCAGCTAAGGATGAGGAGGCGTTCTCATGATAAAAAGTTATAAATTGAGAAGAGGCCTTGCCAACACCTTTATTTACATCTTACTTGCTGTTTTAGGTGTTATCTGGATTTTCCCTCTGGTATGGCTGGTTCTTCACTCATTCCGAATCGATCCAACAGGCACAGGCTTCCCTGCTGCAAATGTTGACCACTTGTTCCCTTATCTTAATGAGCTGGGCTTCGACAACTACGTTGAGCTCTTCACTCAGACTGACTTTATGAAATGGTTCGGCAACACATTTATCATCGCTTGTGTTTGCTGTGTAATTTCTACTCTCTCTGTTCTGGTTGTTGCTTACGCATTCAGCCGTCTCAGATTTAAGTCGAGAAAGCCCCTTATCAACGTTGGTATGATTATGGGTATGTTCCCCGGCTTTATGACAATGATCGCTCTTTACTACATCTTAAAGATGATGGGTCTTGACCAGTCTATGCTGGGTCTTATCCTTTGCTACAGTGCAGGTTCAGGTCTTGGCTACCTTGTTATGAAGGGTTACCTCGATACAATTCCTCACGCTCTTGATGAGGCTGCTACTATCGACGGTGCTAATCAGTTCCAGGTATTCTACAAGATTATCCTTCCTATGGCAAAGCCCATGATTATCTACCAGATCCTTACATCCTTCATTGGCCCCTGGTGTGACTTTATTCTTGTTCGTCTTATTATGCAGGATAACGTTGACGGTTACACAGTTTCCAGAGGTCTTTGGATGTGGACAGAAATGGAATACAAGGCACAGGGTTATTACAGATTCTTCCTTGCCGGTGCCGTTGTTGTTTCTATTCCCATTACAGCTCTCTTCCTCTACATGCAGAAGTATTACGTTGAAGGCGTAACCGCCGGCGGCGTTAAGGGCTAATAACTCCTATTATTTGGGAGGCTGCCTTACGCAGCCGCCCTTTTTAAAAGAAATTGAGGAGAGGTAAAAATGAAAAAAATCATCGCCTTATTACTTGTATTTACTCTTTCTCTTAGCTGTGTGTTCCTTGCAGGTTGCAAAAAGCCTGAGGATACTCCTAAGGAGTATGTTGACCCCGTAGCCGCCAGAGAAATTGTTGAAACTGACGACAAATACCGCAACTACTATCACATCTGGGTTTGTGCTTTTGCAGACAGCAACGGCGACGAAACAGGTGATTTGCAGGGTATTATCGACAACCTTGATTACATTAACGACGGAAATCCCG
Source organism: Ruminococcus sp. (assembly GCA_045635685.1). Taxonomy (GTDB): domain Bacteria; phylum Bacillota; class Clostridia; order Oscillospirales; family Acutalibacteraceae; genus Ruminococcoides. The sequence goes on along the minus strand of JAZTWD010000059.1, from coordinate 16,346 downwards.
AAACTGACACAGACTTGGGAATGACAGGCATATGGCTGTCTCCCATTATGCCCTCGGATTCTTACCATAAATATGATGTTGACAATTATATGGACATCGACCCCGAATTCGGCAATCTTGCTACTTTTGATAAGCTTATTGAAGAGTGCGATAAGCGTGGTATCGATGTGATTCTTGACCTGGTGCTTAATCACTGCGGTACAGGTCACGAATTTTATCAGAACGCCCTTAAAGAGGTTGCTGACGGTAACCTTGACGGATACGCAAAGTATTATCGTTTCCAGGCCTCAGGCTTTGCAAGCCCCGGCGAAGGTTGGAGACAGGTAATCGGTACATCAGGCGTATGGTACGAGGGTCAGTTCTCAACAGAAATGCCCGAGTGGAACTTAGCCTACGAGGGTACAAGAGATTACTTTGAAGAAATCGCAAAGTTCTGGCTGGAGCGTGGCGTTGCAGGCTTCAGACTTGATGCTGTAAGATATATGACAGACGAAACCACCGACGGTGCAGAGTTCCTCAAGTGGTTCTATGAAACTGCTCAGAAATATAATCCCGACGTATATATGGTAGGCGAGAATTGGCAGTCCAACTCTTACCTTTACGATATGTACGAGTCAGGTATCGACAGCCAGTTTGCGTTCTCCTTTGCGTCATCTACAGGTCACTTTACCATCGCCGCGAATTCAGGTGACGGCGACAGCCTTGCTTCTCAGCTTGCAAAATTTGACAAAGGCTCAAGAGAAGCTAACCCCAACGTTATTCACGCAATGTTCCTTTCTAACCACGATCAGGTTAGAAGCGGTTCATACTTCAGCAAGGGTCTTAACGTTATGAAGAATGCCGCCGCACTTTACATCCTTACTCCCGGTAACTCCTTTACTTACTATGGTGAGGAAATCGGTATGAAAACCCCAGGCAACTACCACCAGAACGACGCTTTCTACCGTTCTCCCATGATTTGGGACAGCGACGTAGAGCCTGATATCTGGTGTACCGCTGATGCTTTCTGCGACCTTGATTTTGGCGGTGTTAAACAGCAAAGTGAGGATGAAGATTCTCTCCTTAACTTCTACAAGAGAGCACTTAAAATCAAAAGCCAGAACCCTGAAATTGCCCGCGGTGAAATCGTTGAAACCTATGAGGTAGAGGGCGACATCGGCATTTGTGCCTTTAAGCTTGATTACGACGGCAGTCAGGTTGTTATTGTACACAACATAAACGGAGACAAGGCTTCAGAGCTTGAAATCACCGACGAAATGCTTAAAAATGCCGAAATCGTAGGCGACCTTTATGCAGGCGCAGACGAAAAGAAGACCGTTGCAGTTCGTGGCGAAACTCTTCCTGCTGAGGACGAAGAGCTTCCTGAGTTTGCTTATATTGCAGATGGCAAGCTTGTGCTTCCTCCCAGAAGCTCAGTAGTTTTAAAATCCTCCCGTTAACCACTGAGGGTAATTTGGCGGGTTAACCACCAGCAGGGTAATGCGCCTTTGGATAGGTTAACTATAGGGGAAACCTTTCATTGACGGTGGGTTGTTATAATTAAAAAATTTAAATCTACTTTTAAAGCTCTCCAAAAGGGGAGCTTTTTCTTTTAAAAAGCAGCATTCGGTACTGACATAGTTCTGGAATAAACCTACCCGACGTCAACAGAAGTTTACGGTTATAGGTACCTTTACAAAGGCGAAATAAAATTCTTGCAATTTAAATTTTGCAGGAATATAATGGGCTTATAATATACGTAGTGGGGGCTTATTTGTGGAATTTGAATCTGCAAAGCAAACGGCAGAGCGGTTAAACGTTAACATCCGTACTGTGCAGAAATGGGCAAAAGAGAATAAATTTGAGGGTGCCCGCAGGCTTGGCAGAGAGTGGCTTATTCCAAAGGGCTCGTTACCCCTTGCAAAGTCTTCGGAGGCAAGCACAAGTATGCATCAGCTTATGCCGCTTCTCACAAACAGCTTTGTCCCAGGATATTGTAAAGAAATGATTGAAAGCTTAGAAGATGAGGACGACAGGGCGATTGCTACGGCTGAGTACAACTATTACAAAGGCGAGAGCCAAAAAGCAATTGAGATTGCCGAGCTTTACCTTGACCATAAGGACTATAACCTGTCGCTTTCGGCAAGCTTTATTTACGCTTTCGCAAACATTAGCTCAGGCAAGCTTCATCTGACTCGGTTAGGCCTTGAGAATATCAGGAGCTATGCTGCAAAAGCCTTGGAGCAAGAGGATTTAAAATTCAGAGCGAGTGCTGTTTTTATCGCAACATCGGCCTTAGTGCTTTTGCATCAGGATACAAAGGACTTGCCCCAAATTCAGACGGTTATGCCCGATTTGCCCGGAGGGCTTAAGGTGTTTGCGGTGTATATTATGGCTCATAAGGCATATCTTGAGAAGGACTACAGCCGAGCTGTGGGTATTGCCGACGGTGCCCTTGCCATAAAGGATTCCCGTTATCCGGTATCCTCTTTGTATTTGAAGCTTATGAGGTGCATCTGCCTTATGAATATTAAGAATTCTCAGGCGGCAAAAACAGCCTTTAACGAAATTAACCGACTGGCGCTTGACGAGGAGTTTTTTCAGCCTTTTGCCGAGCATCACGGACTTTTGCAGGGCATTATTGAGGCGGAGATTAAAAAGAGCCGCCCCCAAGCTTACAAAAACATTGTTTCGCTGGTGGACAGCTTCAGCAAAGGCTGGCGAACTATTCATAACGGACTTACGCAGAATAGCGTAACGGTGCATCTTACCACTACAGAATTTGCTGTTGCAATGCTCTTTAACCGAAGCTGGTCGGTTAAAGAAATCTCGGCACATATGGATATTTCGCCCCGAATGGTAAAACATCACCTTTCGGTTATTTATGAAAAGCTGGATGTTTCAAACCGCGAAGAATTAGGCCAATACCTGCTTAAATAAAAGTATCGCCTTCCGACAAAACCGGAAGGCGATTGCTTATTTTATAGATTCAATCTCGTTGATGTTATAGGGGGTTGTCTGATACACAAAGTAGTTAAGCCAGTTTGAGTAAAGAAGGCTTGAGTGGCTTCGCCACTTGATAATGGGGTCCTTTGTGTCGTCATCATCGGGGAAGTAGTTTTTAGGCAGGTCTATGGGTTTGCCTAAGTTTTTATCTCTTAAATACTCCTTTTTCAGAGTATCTCTGTCATACTCGGAATGGCCTGTAATAAAAATCTGCCTGCCTTTTTTGGTGGCAATGGCATACACGCCTGTTTCTTCAGAGGAAGAAAGGATTTTAAGCCCCTCTACAGCCTCAATGTCCTCACGTCTTACTGTTGTGTGGCGGGACTGAGGAACCCAGAATTCATCATCAGAACCACGGAATAACATAGAACGCTTGTAATCAAGAGTATGCTTGAAAATACCGAAGAGCTTTTTCTCCAAGGGGTATTTCTTTATGCCGTAATGGTAGTAAAGACCTGCCTGAGCACCCCAGCAAATGTGGAATGTTGAGGTAACGTTTGTTTTGGTCCACTCCATAATTTCGCAAAGTTCGTCCCAATACTCAACATCCTCAAATTCAAGATGCTCAACGGGTGCACCTGTAATAATCATACCGTCAAACTTGCGGTGCTTGATTTCGTCAAAGGTTTTGTAAAAGCTTAAAAGGTGGTCAGTATCTACATTCTTTGATTTGTGGGTAGCTGTGTGGATAAGCTCCAGGTCAACCTGCAGGGGTGAGTTTCCCAGCATTCGTGCAAGCTGAGTTTCGGTTTCCACCTTGGTGGGCATCAGGTTGAGAACAACAATCTGCAAAGGGCGGATATCCTGAGTCAGAGCCCTTGTTTCGGTAATAGCAAAGATGTTTTCGTCAAATAAAGTTTTAGTAGCAGGAAGCTCGTTGGGGATTTTGATTGGCACAAAACCACCTCCTAATTAATAATATTTTTAAATCAGACGTTAGAAAGAGCGTTTTCGATGTCGGCAATTAAATCATCAGCACCCTCAATGCCGCATGAGAAACGAACTAAATCAGGAGAAATACCTGCAGCAACAAGCTCCTCGTCGTTCATCTGTCTGTGGGTAGCACTTGCAGGATGTAAGCAGCAGGTGCGTGCATCTGCAACATGGGTTTCAATAGCGGCAATCTTAAGATTCTTCATAAAGGTTTCGGCAGCAGCTCTTCCACCCTTAACGCCGAAGGATACAACGCCGCAGCCGCCATTAGGCATATATTTATTAGCAAGTTCGTAAGACTCGTCGCTCTCTAAATGGGGGAAACGAACCCAAGCTACCTTGGGATGATTCTTAAGATAAGTTGCAACAGCAAGACCATTTGCACAATGCTGACGCATTCTTACGTGTAAGCTCTCAAGACCTAAATTGATGTAGAAAGCGTGCTGAGGAGACTGGATACAGCCGAAATCACGCATTAACTGAGCTGTAGCCTTTGTAATGTAAGCACCTGCTAAACCGAATCTTTCTGTATATGTTACGCCGTGGTAGCTCTCGTCAGGAGTGCAAAGACCGGGGAATTTGTCGGGGTATTTTGTCCAGTCAAATTTGCCTGAGTCAACAATACAACCGCCTACAGAAACGCCGTGACCGTCAATGTACTTTGTTGTGGAGTGGATAACAATGTCAGCACCCCACTCAAAAGGACGGCAGTTAACGGGAGTAGCAAAGGTGTTGTCGATAATAAGGGGAACGCCGTGGCTGTGTGCGGCATTTGCAAACTTTTCGATATCAAGAACAACTAAAGCAGGATTTGCAATAGTTTCGCCGAAAAGTGCCTTTGTGTTAGGTTTGAATGCGGCGTTAAGCTCTTCCTCGCTGCAGTCGGGAGCAACAAAGGTAAAGTCGATACCCATACGCTTCATTGTAACTGCGAAAAGGTTATATGTACCGCCGTAAATAGCAGAGGAAGCAACTACGTGGTCGCCTACGCCTGCTATGTTGAAAATGCTGAAGAATGAAGCCGCCTGACCTGAGGAGGTAAGCATTGCGGCAGTACCGCCTTCAAGCTCGCAAATCTTTTTTGCAACGGTGTCGTTGGTGGGATTCTGAAGTCTTGTGTAAAAATAACCCTCAGCCTCAAGGTCGAAGAGCTTGCCCATTGCCTCTGAAGTGGCATATTTAAAGGTTGTGCTCTGAACAATGGGAATCTGGCGGGGCTCGCCGCTTTCGGGGGTATAACCGCCCTGAACGCATTTGGTGTCGATACTGAAGTTACTCATAAGTATCTTCCTCCTTAATAAAAATAAAGAAAAGGCAGAAACCCAAATGGGTATCTGCCCTCAAAAATCAGATAAATCGGAAAGATTAAATCAGTTTTTGAAGGCACAGGTGCACATCATCATATTGTAGTTTGCGTATAAACTTTTCATTTCGGTGTCCTCCTGTAAAACTTAAGCTAATTATAAACCAACTTGCATACTATGTCAACTTTTTTTAGTTGGAAAGGTTTTACAGGGTGAATTTTGCAAAATTATGTGATAAATCCTGCAAAAATACTTGTGTTGACCTCCTAATTTTGGTATAATAAAATATCATTTTTGCAAAAATACGGATTTTTTGCGAAATTTTTGAAAGAAGATGATAAATATGGTAATTAAAATCCTGTTTATCCTGCTTTTTTTGGTAATCACTATCGGCATCGGTATTTATTGTCGTAAAAAAGCAACGGATGTAAACGGGTTTGTTCTGGGAGGAAGGTCGGTCGGCCCTTGGCTTACGGCTTTTTCTTTCGGTACCTCTTATTTTTCAGCCGTTATTTTTGTAGGCTATGCAGGTCAGTTTGGTTGGAACTTTGGTTTAGCCTCTACCTGGATTGGCCTTGGCAATGCCCTCATCGGCTCTTACCTTGCGTGGAAAATTTTAGGCAGACGAACCAGAGTTATGACTCAGCACCTGCAAAGTGCTACAATGCCTGATTTTTTTGAGAAACGCTACGACTCAAAAGCACTTAAGATTATGGCTTCTGCCATTGTGTTTATATTTATGATTCCTTACACAGCGTCTCTTTACAATGGACTGAGCCGTCTTTTTGAGATGAGCTTTAACGTTCCTTATTGGGTGTGCGTTGTGGTCATGGCGGTGGTTACCGCTATGTACGTTGTGCTTTCGGGCTATATGGGCACAGCCTTAAACAGTGCGGTGCAGGGCGTTATTATGCTTGTGGGTATTGTTGTGGTTGTGTTTTCTGTGCTGGGTGTCAACGGCGGCTTTAAGGAAAGCGTTGAGCTTCTTTCAAAGATTACTACAGAAACAGTTTCAGAGGGTGGTTTTACCTCTTTCTTCGGCCCTGACCCCTTAGCGCTTATAGGCGTTGTTTTGCTTACATCCTTAGGCACTTGGGGACTTCCCCAGATGATTGGTAAGTTCTATGCCATTAAGGACGAAAAAGCAATTAAAACAGGCACAGTTGTTTCCACAGCCTTTGCAGTTATTGTTGCAGGCGGTTGTTATTTCCTCGGTGGTTTCGGCAGACTTTTTATGACCCCCGAAGAAGTAGCCGAGAAGGGATTTGATTCAATTATCCCCACAATGCTGTCTGCTCCTTCAGATGTAGTTATCGCCCTTGTAATTATGCTTGTGCTGGCGGCTTCTATGTCAACTTTATCAAGCCTTGTGCTTACTTCAAGCTCTACCCTTACGCTCGATTTCTTAAATCCTCTTAAGGGAGGAAAAATGAAGGAAGCTTCAAAAATGCGTTATATGCGTATTTTCATTATATTCTTTATTGTGGTTTCTGCTGCTATTGCCATTGTGCAGGCTAACTCAAAGCTGGCATTTATCGCCGACCTTATGGGTATTTCATGGGGTACAATGAGCGGTGCTTTCCTTGGCCCCTTTATGCTGGGCCTTTACTGGAAGCGTGCCACAAAGCCTGCGGTTTGGGCAAGCTTTATTTTCAGCGTGCTCTTTAACGTAACTTTTATGGTGTTTAAGCTTTCGGGCAATGTTGCAGTTTTACCCAAGCTTTTACAGGCTTCATCAAATGTAGGCGTTATTGCAATGCTTATGGGTATTTTGCTTGTAGTTGCAGTAAGCTTACTTACTAAGAAGCCTGAGGTCGAAGCAGTTAACGCAAAGTTTGCCTGCTACGATAAAAAGGTTACAGTTTCAGCGAAAAACAGCCTTGAAGATTAAAAGGAGATTTTAAATATGAAAGAATTACTTATCGGCAACGGTGCTATTGCCCGCGGCCTTTACGAGGCAGGATGCGAAATCGTATCCTCTTATCCCGGCACTCCCAGTACAGAAATTACTGAGCTTGCCGCAAAATTCGACGATATGTACTGCGAGTGGGCACCTAACGAAAAGGTAGCTATGGAAGTAGCTTTTGGTGCATCTTTAAGAGGCAAGCGTGCTTGCTGTGCTATGAAGCACGTAGGCTTAAACGTAGCCGCTGACCCCTTATTCACACTTTCCTACACAGGTGTTACAGGCGGTTTGGTTATCTGCGTTGCAGACGACCCCGGCATGCATTCCTCTCAGAATGAGCAGGATTCCCGCCACTATGCAATTGCCGCAAAGGTTCCTATGCTTGAGCCTGCAGATTCAAGAGAAGCTTTAGAGTTTACAAAGAAAGCTTTCGAGCTTTCCGAGGAGTTTGATACTCCCGTAATTATCAAGATGTGTACCCGTGTTGCACATTCTCAGAGCATTGTAGAAACTTCTGAGCGTGTTGTTCCCGAGCTTAAGGCATACGAGAAGAATATGCAGAAATACATAATGATGCCTGCAATGGCTAAGAAGCGTCACCCCTTTGTTGAGGAGCGTACACAGAAGCTTACAGATTTTGCAGAAACCTGCGACCTCAACCGTGAGGAGTGGGGCACAGGTGAGATTGGTATTATTACAAGCTCTACCTCATATCAGTATGTTAAGGAAGTTTTCGGCGATGAGGCAAGCGTTTTAAAGCTTGGTATGATTAATCCTCTTCCTGTAGAGAGAATCAAAAACTTTGCTTCTAAAGTTAAGAAGCTTTACATTGTAGAAGAGCTTGACGGCGTAATTGAGAGCCACGTTAAGAACCTCGGCTTAGAAGTTGAGGGCAAGGATATGTTCTCAAATATCGGTGAGTTTAGCCAGAGCATTGTTGCAAATGCTTTCGGCAAAGAGGTTCCCGCTTTTGACTCTATCGAAACCGCTGTTCCTATGCGTCCTCCTGTTATGTGTGCAGGTTGCCCCCACAGAGGTATGTACTACGTTCTTTCCAAGAACAAGATTACAGTTTTAGGCGATATTGGTTGCTACACACTTGGTGCTCAGGCTCCTTTAAGTGCTCTTGATTCCACCCTTTGTATGGGTGCTTCTGTTTCAGGCCTTCACGGATTTAACAAGGCAGGCGGTAAAGAAACTGAAGGCAAGAGCGTTTGCGTAATCGGCGACTCTACCTTTATGCATTCAGGTGTTACAGGCCTTATTAACATTGCATATAACGATTCAAATTCTACTGTTATTATCCTTGATAACTCCATTACAGGTATGACAGGCCACCAGCAGAACCCCACAACAGGCTACAACATCAAGGGCGACCCGGCCGCAAAAATCGACCTTGAAACCCTTTGTAAGGCAGTTGGCATTAACAGAGTAAGAGTTGTTGACCCCTATAACCTTAAGGAGTGCGAAGAGGTAGTTAAGGAAGAGTTAGCTGCAGATGAGCCTTCCGTAATTATTTCGCGCAGACCCTGCGTTCTCTTAAAGAGCGTTAAGCTTAATCCCCCTGTAAAGGTTCTTAGCGATAAGTGCAAGTCCTGCAAAATGTGTATGAAGCTTGGCTGTCCTGCTATCAGTATGCACGGCGGCAAGGCTGAGATTGACGTTACCCTTTGCGTTGGTTGCGGTGTTTGTCAGCAGCTTTGTAAATTTGATGCAATTTGTGAGTGAGGTGTGCGTAGATGAATAAAAGTATTATGATTGTAGGCGTTGGCGGTCAGGGTTCACTTTTGGCAAGTAAGCTTTTAGGTAAGCTCCTTATGAACGAAGGCCTTGACGTTAAGGTTAGCGAAGTTCACGGTATGAGCCAGCGTGGCGGCTCAGTTGTTACATATGTAAGATGCGGTGAGAAGGTTTACTCTCCTGTTATTGATAAAGGCGGTGCAGATTGCATTGTTTCTTTCGAAAAGCTTGAAGCCGCCCGTTGGGTAGAGTACCTTAAGAAAGACGGCGTAATTATTACAAATACTCAGCAGATTGACCCCATGCCCGTTATTACAGGTGCCGCAGTGTACCCCGAAAATATTTTAGAAGAGTTAAGTGCTAAGGTTAAGGTAGACGCACTTGACGCACTTTCATTAGCAACTGAGGCAGGCTCTGCAAAGGCAGTTAACATTGTGCTTATGGGCAGACTTGCAAAGTACTTCGACATTTCCTACGACAAGTGGATAGAAGCTATTGAAACCACAGTTGCTCCGAAATTCGTAGAGCTTAACAAAAAGGCTTTTGAGTTAGGATATAACTATTAATAAAGAAGGTGCTTTAAAATGGCAGAAAAATATTGGCAAAAGGAAATAGAAACTGCCTCCAGAGAAGATATTAAGGCAATTCAGAGTGAGCGACTTAAGAAAACTATTAAGCATGTTTTCGAAAATGTTGAGCCCTACCGTAAAAGAATGGAAGAGGCAGGTCTTACTCCCGATGATATCAAGGGTGTAGAAGACCTCTACAAGCTTCCCTTTACAGTAAAGCAGGATTTAAGAGATTATTATCCTTTCGGTCTTTTTGCTGTGCCTACCAAGGACGTTGTAAGACTTCATGCATCCTCAGGCACTACAGGTAAGCAGATTGTTGTAGGCTACACACAGAACGACCTTGACGCTTGGGAAGATATTGCAGCCCGTCAGCTTACTGCAGTAGGTGCCGATGACAATGACTTTGTTCACAACGCTTACGGCTACGGCCTTTTCACAGGCGGTTTCGGTATTCACGGTGGTGCTACAAAGATTGGTGCTACTGCTATTCCTGTTTCCTCAGGTAACACCGACCGTCAGGTTACAATTTTACAGGATTTCGGCTCTACTGTTCTTTGCTGTACACCTTCTTACGCTATGTTCATTGGCGAAACCCTCAAGAAAAAGGGCATAGACCCTAAGACCCTGTCTCTTAAAGCAGGTATCTTCGGTGCAGAACCTTGGACAGAGGAAATGCGTCAGCAGATTGAGGAACTTTTGGACATTAAAGCTTATGACGTTTACGGTCTTACTGAGATTATGGGTCCCTGCGTTGCTTATGAGTGCTCAGCTCAGAATGGTATGCACGTTAACGAGGACCATTTTATTATCGAAACTATAAACCCCGATACAGGTGAGGTTATTCCTAACGGTGAGGTTGGCGAGCTTGTGTTCACCTGTATTACCAAGGAGTGCTGTCCTTTTATCCGTTACCGTACAAGGGATATCGGCGTAGTTAACACCGAGCCTTGCGAATGCGGCAGAACATTTGTAAGAATGTCAAAGCCCATGGGAAGAAGTGACGATATGATGATTATCCGCGGTGTTAATGTGTTCCCCTCCCAGATTGAAACAGTTCTTCTTAAAATGGGCTATTCTCCCAACTACAAAATCTTCGTTGACCGTGTTAATAACACCGATACGCTTGATGTTCACGTTGAGATGAACGAGGATATGTTCTCAGATACCATAGCAGATATCAAGAAAAACGAAAGCAACCTTGAAGCAGAGCTTCGTTCCCTCTTGGGTATTTCCGCCAAGGTTAAGCTTGTTGCTCCGGGTTCTATTGAAAGAAGTATGGGCAAAGCAGTAAGAGTTGAAGATAAGAGAAAGCTTTTAGGAGGTAAATGATATGTCTATCCGCCAGATTTCAGTTTTCGTAGAAAATAAAAAGGGTTCACTTGTAGAGATTACAGATACCCTTGCAAAAGAAAATATCGACCTCAGAGCTATGTCTATTGCCGACACTCAGGATTTCGGTATTTTAAGACTTATTGTTTCCGATACCGATAAGGCACTCAAGGTGCTAAGAAGCAAAAACTGCATCGTTACCGAAACTGCAGTTGTAGGTGCAAGACTCAGAAATGAGCCCGGTGCTTTGGCTACAGTTGTAAGAGTGCTTAATGAAGGCGATATAAACGTTGAGTACATGTATGCCTTCAACGGCTCAACCCCTCACCACGCTTATGTCGTTTTAAGAGTTACCGACAACGAAAAAGTTGCAGAGCTTCTTTTAGCCGAAGGCATTAAGTGCATTACTCAGGAGCAGGTTTCTGAGATTTAAGAAAATTATTGACGAAATATATATTTTTATGATATATTCGTTTTGTAACCAAATATAATTGGAGGAATTTTTATGTTCAAGTCAGTAGCAGAAGTTCAGAATTTCTGTAAAGAAAACGAAATCAAGATGATTGATTTCAAAATGATCGACATCAATGGCCGCTGGAGACACATCACAATCCCCACAGCTCGTCTTACTGAAGATACTATGACTTATGGTATCGGTTTTGACGGCTCCAACTACGGCTTTGCCGCTGTCGAGAAGAGCGATATGGTGTTCATTCCCAACCTTGCATCTGCAAAGGTTGACCCCTTCGTTGAGAATACTCTTACAATGACAGGTGACGTTTGCATCATCGGTAATGTTGGCGAGCCTAACCGTCCTTTTGACCAGTACCCCAGAAACGTTGCTATCCGTGCTCAGGAGTATATGAAGGAAACAGGCATTGCTGACGAAATGATTATCGGCCCCGAGTTTGAGTTCCACCTTCTTGACCACGTGAGCTACGAGTGCAAGTCCAACAAGGTAGCTTACGAGGTAGACACAGATCAGGCTCAGTGGAATACAGGCGAGAACGAGGTTCAGAACTTCGGTTATCAGGTTCCCCAGCACGGAGGTTACCACATCGCTGCTCCCCAGGATATTACATACGACCTCAGAAGCAAGATGTGCTTACTCCTTGAGGAGTGGGGCGTTAAGGTTAAGTACCACCACCACGAGGTTGGCGGTTCAGGTCAGGTTGAAATCGAGGTAGAGCTCGGCGATATGCTCGAGATGGCTGACAAGACCATGATTATCAAGTACGTTGTTAAGAACGAGGCTGTTAAGAATGGCAAAACCGCTACATTTATGCCCAAGCCCATCTTCGGCGAGGCTGGTAACGGTATGCACGTTCATATGCTCCTCTTCAAAGACGGCAAGCCCCTCTTCTTCGACGAAAAAGGTTACTCAGGTCTTTCTGATGTTGCTCATTGGTTTATGGGCGGTCTTTTAAAGCACGCTGCATCTCTCTGTGCAATTACTAACCCCTCCACAAACTCCTACAAGCGTCTTGTTCCCGGTTATGAGGCTCCTGTTACAATCGGTTACGCAACTTCCAACAGAAGTGCTGTTATCCGTATTCCTGCATACGCAAAGAGCCCTGAGACAAAGCGTTTTGAATTAAGAAACCCCGACGCAACCTGCAACCCCTACTATGCATATGCAGCAATCCTTATGGCAGGTCTTGACGGTGTTAAGAATAAGATTGACCCCGAAAAGAACGGCTGGGGTCCCTACGACTACAACCTCTACAACCTCTCTGACGAGGATAAGGCAAAGCTTCAGGGTCTTCCCAAGACACTTGACGAGGCTCTTGATGCTCTTGAGGCTGACTACGAGTACCTCACAGCAGGCGGTGTATTCCCCGAGAGACTTCTTAAGCTCTGGATTAAGAATAAGCGTGCAGAGGCTTCTAAGATCAATCAGATTCCTCACCCCGCAGAGTTCGGTCAGTATTATGACCTTTAATAAAAAATCCTCCCGAAAGGGAGGATTTTTTATTAGTGAAAAGTGGTGGTGGCACGTTACGCGTGCGATTATAGTAATGTGACATTGCAGGGGGCCTCAGATGGCTAATCTGCAAAAAATGGAACACAAGGTGGCGTTTATTTACTTTCGCTAAAAATCGATTACATTTTATTAATATATTATTGACATTTGACACAGTCCAATGTATTATATGAGTGTAATTATAAGGAAGTTTTCTGCGAGTTCCTAAATATTATGAATTTTGTCGAAAGCTCCTGCGGTTACGATATTCCGTCAAGGATGCGGGGTATCAATATTTTTCATTTTATATTAAGAAAGGAAGAAACACAAATGAAAAAGTTTTTCGCACTTCTTCTCGTTGCTGTTTTAGCTCTCTCTTTAGTAGCTTGCGGCGGCACAGAGGAAAAAGGTTCCGTTTACTGGCTTAACTTCAAGCCCGAGTCTGACGAAGCTCTTAAAGAGATCGCAGCTATGTACACAGAGGAGACAGGTGTAGACGTTCAGATTCTCACAGCTGCTTCCGGTACATATAATGAGACACTCACAGCTGAGATGGACAAGACAAAGGTTCCCACAATCTTCGTTGTTGGTAATGCTGCTGCTGTTGAGCAGTGGGGCGATGATTGCTACGACCTCACAGACACAGCTATCGCTAATGAGCTTAACGATGCTTCTTACAAGCTCAAAGACGCTAATGGCAAGCTTTGCTCCATCGGTTACTGCTACGAGTGCTACGGTATCATCGTAAACACAAAGCTTCTTGAGCAGGCTGGCTATGCTAAGGATTATATCAAGAACTTCGCAACACTTAAGGAAGTTGCTGAGGACGTTCACGCTCGTGCAGCAGAGCTCGGTTTCGATGCTTTCTCCGCAGCTGATATGGACGATTCTTCTTCTTGGAGATTCACAGGTCACCTTGCAAACCTCGAGTACTACTATGAGTCCGTTGACGATCCCGCTGCTTGGACATCTTGCCCCGCAGAGATCAAGGGTACATACATGGACAACTACAGGGCTCTCTATGACCTTATGTGCGTAAACTCTGCTACACCTCGTGCAGAGCTCGCAACCGGCGGTCACGATGCAGCTAACCAGTTCGCAACAGAGAAGGCTCTCTTCTATGCAAACGGTAACTGGGAGTGGTCCGGTCTTTCCGAAAAGGGTATGAAGGCTGAAGACCTCACAATGATCCCCTACTACTGTGGTGTTGAAGGCGAAGAGGATGCAGGTCTTAACTGCGGTACAGAGAACTACTGGGCAGTTAACGCTAACGCTTCTGAGGCTGACATCAAGGCAACTCTTGACTTCATGTACTGGATGGTAACAGATAAGGAAGCTTCCGAAATCGCTGTTGGTACATTCGGCGTTATGCCTTACAAGAAGGCTGCTGATTCTACTAACCCCTTCCTTGCACAGTCTAAGAGCTATGCAGACGCAGGCAACTACACAATGCCTTGGGTTACAAACTTCCAGCCCAACGTTGACGCATACCGTGCAGCTTTAGTATCTGCTCTCAACGACTACAACGCTAACCCCACAGACGCAACTTGGGAGAGCGTTGAGAATGCTTTCGTAGCAGGTTGGGCAACTCAGTATGCTGCTGCAAATCAGTAATTTCTGTTAACTCAGATTAACTTAATTTGTTGCTAATAAAACGGGGCGAGCCCTAAACTCGCCCCGTTTTTTGATAAGTTTTTTAAAACACACCACGGAGGTGTAATAATGGCTTTGAAAAAGAAAAAGAAAAAGGGCTACAGCGGTTCTACCGTTAGTTCCAAGCTTTTAAGAGGCCCAATCCGCAGACAGAGTTGGTTTTTCCTTCTGCCTATGGTTGCAGCTTTCTGCATTGGTTTTATCTGGCCCTTTTTACACGGAATGTTCCTTTCATTCTGTAAGTTTAAAACAACAAGTAAATGGCAATGGGTAGGTCTTGACAACTACGTTAAGGCTTTTGCCGACGAAAGCTTCCGTTATTCTTTCGGCTATACTGCTCTTTTTGCTATTGTTTCAGTTATTTTAATCAACGTGCTTGCCTTTGTGGTTGCTTATGCACTTACACAGGGCATTAAAGGTACAAATATTTTCCGTACCGTGTTCTTTATGCCTAACCTTATCGGTGGTATCGTTCTGGGTTATATCTGGAGTATGATTTTCGACGGTATCTTAGGTGCTTACGGTACTTCTATCCTTCTTAACAAAACATGGGGTTTCTGGGGACTTATTATCCTTATGTGCTGGCAGCAGATAGGTTATATGATGATTATCTATGTTGCAGGCTTACAGGCTGTTCCTGAAGATATGATAGAGGCCGCTAAGATTGACGGTGCAACCGGCTGGCAGACATTAACAAGAATCACAATTCCCAATGTTATGCCTTCCATTACAATCTGTACTTTCCTTTCTCTTACAAACGGTTTCAAGCTTTTCGACCAGAACCTTGCTCTTACTGGCGGTTTGCCTTACATCATCAACGCCGACGGTACAACAGTTCATACTACCGAAATGCTTGCACTTAATATTTACAACACCTTCTACGGTCAGGCTTCAACCTCCCGCGGTGTTGCACAGGCTAAGGCGGTTCTGTTCTTCGTTCTCGTTGCCTGTATCGGACTTATTCAGCTTAAATCTACCCGTGATAAGGAGGTGCAGCAGTAATGACTACTAAACAGAAAAAAGTAAAGCCCTTAAAGGGTAAGCCCAGAAAGATTTGGCTTACCATACTCTTTACTGTAGTTTCTATTTTCTATGTTATGCCTGTTTTTATGGTTGTGCTCAACTCATTTAAGAAGAACACATTCGTAAAAACCGATACTTTTGCACTTCCCAATGCCGAGAGCTGGGCGGGTTTTGATAACTTTACCAAGGGTATGACCTTTGGCGGTTATCCTTTCTGGCAGTCAGTAATCTGGTCAGTTGTTATTACTCTGCTGTCCACTTTCCTGATTATTTTCTTTACATCTATGGCCGCATGGTTTATTTCCAGAGTAAACTCCATTTTCTGTAAGGTTGTTTACTATGCCTGCGTTTTCTCTATGGTTATTCCTTTCCAGATGGTTATGTTTACCCTTTCGTAAACCGCAGATACCTTAAAGCTTAACACTCCCTGGACAATTCCGATTATCTACTTAGGTTTCGGTGCAGGTCTTGCGGTGTTTATGTTCACAGGTTTTGTAAAGAGTATTCCTCTTGAAATCGAAGAAGCTGCCGCGATTGACGGTTGCGGTCCTTTCAGAACCTACTTCAAGGTTGTTCTTCCTATGCTTAAGCCTACAATTATCTCTGTTTCCATTCTTGAGATTATGTGGGTATGGAACGACTACCTCCTGCCTTACCTTGTACTGGACAGAACAAAGTATATGACAATTCCCATTCATATCCAGTATCTCAAGGGAAGCTACGGCACAGTAGACTTAGGTGCAACTATGGCACTTATCCTCTTAAGCATTATTCCCGTTATTGTATTCTACCTTACTTGCCAGAAGCACATCATCAAGGGAGTTGCCGCCGGCGCAGTTAAGGGCTAAAGCTATAAAGTACGCTTTGCGTAAATAATTTCACCGCCTTGTTAATGCAGGGCGGTGATTTTTATGTATATTCTGAACCTAAAAAACAGA
>JAZTWD010000058.1:0-13789 GCA_045635685.1 Ruminococcus sp. | reverse complement strand
TGTATCTTAACAGCCGAAGCTGTTAACATCAATTTCAGAGCTTTGTGTCTGCTCATACTAAACACTTGCGTGTTCTTCTTTTCAAATCTCTTTCGAGATCCGGATTTGTAGTGTTTTTCTCACTGTAATTAGTTGAGTACTAATTTATACTCAAATTCATTACGGGTTCTCTTTTCTTTGTTGTTTAATTTTCAAGGTCCTTGTTTCGTACAGGTTGCACAATTTGGAAGTTTGTTCTTTAGTGAACTTGCTTCGTTTTTTGTGGTGTCCCGTGCGGAACGTGTATTATAATACCACGTACCCCTACAAATGTCAACCCCTTTTTTCAAATTTTTTTAAAAATTTTTTAAGTTTTTTTCAAGTCACAAAAAGTAGGGTTTTGTCTTAATTTGGCTCACAAGATATTGGGTCGTATGCGGTAGAAAATATCAATGTATAATAGAGTTTTCATTGGATTCCCCGGAGATATTAAAACAAAAAGCTCCCCTTTGCGGAGAGCTTATGCTATATATAATGTATTTATTATTTTAGGCGGGATAGAAAGCGTTGAAAGCTTCCATAATCTTAGTCTTACGCTCGTCGCCGTCCTTAGGCTGATGAACAACTATAGCAAAGTTGCCGTTAACTGTAATCTCAAAGGAGCCGTTATTGATATCCTCTGAAAGTACAAATGTGCCACTCTGAGCTTCTTTGTACATATCAGAGTTTGTATCCTTATAATAGTATACCTCAACTGCCCACTTATCGCGACCGTAGGAGTAGTTTGACTTGTATCCCTTTTCGGCACCAATCATATCAGCCTGCATTTTAATTGTTGCTTTACCAGCCTCATCCTTGGATGCGTCGTAGTCAAACACCATATAACCTAAATCGTCAAGATAGCTGCAAAGGCCCTCAAGGCTGTTGGTGTAATCTGTGTAAACAATCTTAGCGGGGTCTGCAGGGTCTGTGGCGGTGGTTGCATTTGTAGCTGTACTCATACAGCCTGCCATAGCAAGCACTGCAGCTATTGCTAAAACAAAAGCTAAAATCTTCTTCATATTAACCTCCGTAATATTAAGAATAAATTCTTATTAAAATTCTGTTTTCATATAATAACATATTTAAAAAATTAAATCAATAGTGTATAATCTTTAATATATGAGGTGATTTTATGCAAAAACTCAGCAGTATTATGAGAGCTGCCGTTGACAGATACAATATGATAGAAGAGGGTGACCGCATCGCCGTAGGTGTTTCGGGCGGCAAGGATAGCGTGGCACTTTTAGCAGGTCTTGCCCACCTTAAAAGATATTATCCTAAAAAGTTTGAGCTTGTGGCATTAAGTGCCGACCCCTGCTTTAATAATAAGGAAACAGATTTTTCGGCAATTGAGAAGCTGTGCAAGGATTTGGATGTAGAATACATCATCCGCCGCACAGAGCTTTTTAAGGTTGTGTTTGAGGTTAGCAAAGCCGCCAGTCCCTGCTCGTTGTGTGCTAAAATGCGTAGAGGTATCCTCCACGATATGGCAAAGGCGGCAGACTGCAACAAGCTTGCCTTAGGGCATCACTCAGATGATGCGGCAGAAACCTTTCTGATGAATCTTTTCTGCGGGGGCTCAATCGGATGCTTCCGCCCTGTTACCTATCTTTCCAACAAAGATTTATGGATGATCAGGCCAATGATTCTTTGTGATGAAAGTAAAATTACTGCTCTGGTTGAAAATAAAGGCCTTCCTGTGGTAAAAAGTGCCTGCCCTATGGACAAGAACACGGAACGGGAAAGAAGCAAGGAGCTTATAAGGAACCTTTCTAAAGACTATCCTGATTTAAAAGCAAAACTTTTAGGTGCTATGGAAAGGGGTAACGTAAGCGGTTGGTTACCCGTTAGCCACGGGAGGGCAATTCCGCCTTTGGAAAACTCTAATTAAAAAGAAACGGCACATTAACGACGGGTTCTTAACAAATATAATTATACTATATAATATGAACCCCATAATATACTATATATGAAAAACAAAAAGGAGACCCGCAAAAAGGTCTCCTTTTTTATATATAGATGTTAGAGATGTGTGGAAAATCAACCTAAAATGTAAACTGTAACGTTACGTCTGCCCCAGTTTACGCATTCGTCATAGGTGGGATAGAAAACGTCCACCAATGCTTCGCCGCTCATTAAAGCTCCGCCTGTGTCAACGGCTGTAGCATAACCATAAACCGTACTGCCGTCAGAAGATATAATATAAAGCTTTGTGCCATAGGGAATGATATCGGGATTAACCGCAACACCGCCCACGTGAACAGGAACACCTGTGGCTGTGTATGAGCCTTCGGCAGCGTAATAAGCTGTACCTGAACCTGTTAATACATTTGTATAGGAAACTGTGTTTCCGTTATGGTCTGTGAATGTGCCTGCGCCGTTTTGAGGAGGAGCATAGCTGTTGTCGGAGTCATAGCCGTAATCATAATCGTAGTCATATTCGGGCTCTTCATACTCAGGCTCAACATATGTGCCTACCAACTCAAGCTGGTCTACAGGCTCTTTTACGATTTCTTCTTTGATAAGCTCTTCGTCTGCAAGCTCACCATCAACGTACTTGCATTTATATGTTACCTCTTTTTCGCCCTCTTCGCCGTATCGCTCAACGGAAGTTACGCCAAGGTACATATCGTCAGTTTCTTCGGTTACAAAGTCATAGTCGATATACTCGGTTCTGACTTCTTCTTTATATTCAACCCTTTTAACGGTAATTTCAATGCCGTCGTAAATTTCTTCACTTTCTGAAAGGCTGAGCACATCATCCTTTGAAAGCTTGATGCCAGCTTCCTTTAAAAATTCGCCTACAGTCTTTGCCTTTGTGGCGATTTCACCGGTTTCGCCGTCTGCTGTAAGAATTACGTAGCTGTCGGCTACAATCTCAATAACAGTACCTTCGGCAACAATAGTTTCAAGCCCGGGGGTAACTGTTTCGGCACCTGAAAGGGTAATGCCTGCCGCCTCAATAGCCTGAGCTACTGTGCCACCTGCTACCTTAACGGGGAAGCTCTTTCCGCGGTAGATAACCTCAGCGTCGAAAGCTCTTACAATAGTAAGGGAAACAACCCCGTCGGAATCAACGCGGATTACCTCGTCCTCTGCGGACAAAGCAATGCCTGCCTGTGCCAGAATATCGTCAGTAAAAAGTGCCGAGGTATCAGAGCCCTTGGTATCGCCTGAGGCTGACAAAGTTGCACCTGCAATTACACAGCTGAGCACAACAGTACAAAGTGCCAGAACCGCAACCAAAAATGCCTTTGAGTTTTTGGCTTTCTGCTTCATTTTCCTCGACTCCTTTCTGCTAAAATTCTTTGGAAATATACTATCAGTATCATTACAACGAAATTATAGC
This sequence comes from Ruminococcus sp., assembly GCA_045635685.1. Classification (GTDB taxonomy): domain Bacteria; phylum Bacillota; class Clostridia; order Oscillospirales; family Acutalibacteraceae; genus Ruminococcoides. Next base: position 10,419 of record JAZTWD010000058.1, on the reverse strand, counting down.
GAAGATTTTCATAAGAGTCAAACAAAACAAAGGTTATAGTTTTGTATAATTTGCACAAATGCCCCTGAAGCTATTTGGCGTTCTGTGTCGCCCCTCCCCCATATGTTGGGTTTTACGATATTATTTTCATAAAAAAACTGTGTATTTTAGTTAAAAATCAAAGGTTACAAAAACGTAACAAGAAATGACAACTTTGAGGGGGTCAGTTCCCGTTTTTTGCACAATATCAAAAATTATCTTTCCGCTTGAGAACTGCGTTTGAGAGCAAAAACCAACGCCCCTGCAACACTTGCAGGGGCGTAAAATGTTATTAAATCAGCCTCCGATTGAGGTAATTTCCTTACCCTCAGAAAGGGCTTTTGCGTTGTCCATAATTCCGTCGATATCGGATTTGTAAATGTAGCAATCTATCTCGCCTTCATACTCGGGAAGCACCTTCTGAGAGCTTGTGGCATAGTAGGTAACTGTGTCTGAAGCTCTGCCTGTGTTGTACTCATAAGTAACCGTTACAAGAGCCTCGCCCTTTTCGTCAGCATTTGCACCGCCGCGGCTGGGAATAAGTGCAATATCCTCGAAAAGTATGCGGAAGTAGCCTTCTTCAATTTCCTTGTCGCCGTATTTTACGGAGATTTCGGAAACAGAGGTATCGTTGCCTTCTTCGTCAACGCTTTCGGTAACAACAGTTTCAACAGTAAAGCTGTAGCTTTCACTACCGTTTGAAAGGGTCATTCCCTTAATAGCAGAATATGAGGGAGCAAAAGCGTACTCGCTGCGTAAAGATTCCATTGTAACCTCGGCCCAGCGGATTTTTTCTGTAGCGATTACATACACAAGGTTGCCGCCTTCGTCCATAAGGTAAACCTTACCCTGTGAGTCAGGCTCTGAGCAAAGCATAGAAACATAAAGCTCTTTCTCCGCTCCTTCTGCGTCTGTGTACTCATACTGAGCCTTTACAGTTGCGTAAGGATTATCAAGACCTAAGGACTTAAGAGTGGCAGAATCAGGGTTTGCAAACGCAACGCTTTCGCCTGTAAGGCATTTAATGGAGCCTACAATCTCGGAACCTGTGGTGGAATTTACAACCTTATCATCGTGAGAAGACATAACGTAGTAGCCGTTTAAGGAGCCGTCGGGAGCGTGCTCAATGGTAACCTCCTCAGCCAGGTGAGTACCGCCAAGAGTGATATAAGTAAAGTCTTCGTCTGAAACTGTGCTGTATTCGGAACGGATAAGGGCATCGAACATATCGTTAAGGTCAAGGAAAAGCACCTCTATGTCGCTCTTAAGAACAGAGAACACGGAGTCGCAACCCTCAAGCATAACGTAGGTGTAGGTTTCGCCGGGGCCGTTGTCGCCAATATAAAGCTTAACGTAAGAGCCGTCGGTAAACTTGGCTGTAGCTGTAACTACAGGATTATCAACGCCGAAATCCGCCTTGTTTTCACCTGTAACATCTACAACGTCTGCCATCTCAAGGGTAGAAATCGCTGTGCCTATCATTGCCACGTTTGTGTTGTTAAGGGCATAGTCCTCAAAACCTGCCAAGGTGTAGCTTGTGGCACCGTCAGCATTTGTGGAGCAATTGAAAACATAGTTGCCTGAGCTATTTTCAATCTTTATTTCCTTAAGGTCGGCAGGAAGCATATCAACAAGAGAGCCTACGAGGTTCTCCTCAGCCTCGCCTTTTTCATCTACAGGAACGCTTACGGTGCGAACACCGCTTTCGTCTACTGTTGCGTCAAGGCTGTGAAATTCCTTGGCTACGTACTCGTCATCAGTTGAACCTGAGGGCAGGAAAACCAAGAGCAAAACAATGCCCACAATCAAAACCAGAGCAACAAGACCTGCAATAAAACCGATTTTTGTGCGTTTGTTCATTATCTGTTCTTCCTCCTTACCCATACTACAATGCCAAGAGCAAACACTCCCAGAGGAATAAGTGCAACGAAGATTACAAATACAGTAACCTGCTGAGCAGATGTAACTGTAAGGGTTTCGTAGCCTAACTGAACGCTCTCAACAACGATTGCTTCGGCTTCGTTGCCTAAGGTTTCGTTGAAGATATTTACAAAGTAAGATGCATTGTTGAAGTTAGAGGATAAGATAGCATCCTGTCTTAAACCATCGTAAGAGCCCCATACAACAAAGTTTGAAGCTTTGCTTAAGTCATCATTGCCCTTCTTGGAAAGAACAGCGTAGTTGAAAGCTTCGCCGGCGCTCTTCTCGTACACAGGCTCTTCTGCGCTTTCGTTTAAAAGCAGAAGGTCAGCTGTATTTGATGATGTAAGCAATGGTGTAACTGCCTTTTCGTCTGTAATCTCAATTGCCATAGAGTAAGGCATAATTACAGGAAGGGCTGAAGTTTTAAGGTCCTCTGTAAAGGTTTCGTCTGCGTAATTTACAATGCTTGTAAGCTGAGGAGTAGAACTGCCTGAAAGTGCCATGGAAAGGTCATTTTCATAGATATATGCACTCTTAACATTCATATTCCACTGCTCTAAGAGAAGGTCCATATTTTCTGAGGATTCAGTAAAATCGAAAGGAACATACACAAATGTTTTGCCGTAATCGCCACCATTAATAAGCCAGGTGTTGATTTTTTCGCTCTGCTCATCGGTAATGTCTACAGAAGGAGCAACCATTAAAAGAGCATCGGTATCCTCAGGAATCTGCTCAGTAAGGAGGTTTAATGTTACAACGTCGTAGGCGTTATCCTCCAAAAGCTCGATTAAATCTGTATATGCAGTATACAGCTGATGCTGTTCGTTTAAGAATTCGCCGTTACCTGTGGAAACTGCAATCTTAAGAGTATCTTTAGCAGTAAGCTTCTGGGCAGTTTTAAGGATGCTCTGCTCAATGCTCTGATTATCAATAACGTTCATACCGTAATAGTATTCGTATTCCTCGCTATATGAAAAAATATCGGAAACTGTGAGCATTTCGTATCTGTCGCCTGATTCTACAAGAATAAGATTGTCTGGAGATGTCCAGTCGATGTCGGGATACTGTGCGGAAAGCTTGGAAGCAGAAGCCGCAGAAATATCATTATAAACTAAATTAAAGTTTTCATAAACTGACATTTCTCTCAAAAGCTTATTTACCTGATAGTAATAAGAGTTTGAGCCTGAGTCGTCACTTCTGCCCGAAAATGCCTCTTCTGTAGTTAAAACCGAAACCTTAAGCTCGTCTTCCATATATTTAAGGTATTCCTTGGTAGTAGCGTTTAAGCTGTAAGCACCCTTGGAGGTAACGTCCGCCTCTAAAGACGGGAAGCGGTTAACCAGAACGCTTGCAAGAATATTAACACCAACAACAATAAGAAGCACCACAACAATTATTGCGGCATTTACAAGCTTTCTCTGCCTTAAGGAAAGTCTTTTTTTATTATTCATTTTAAAAACCTCCTTAAATTAAGCCCAACGCTTTCTGTCCAGAACACGGTTGGTCAGGAACAGGAAGAAGGCAATAAAGCTCAGGAAGAAAACAAAGTCAACGGGGCTTAAAACACCGCTGATAAAGTTTTCGTAGTGAGCAGTTACAGAAAGCTTATCAAGAAAAACAGAGTCAAGGCTTGTACTGAAAAGTGTGTTGATAAAATTCTCAACAGCCGCAACAATGGAGTCGTAAAGCATAATAACAAGGCCTGCGGCAATACCTACAACTGCGGCAATAATCTGATGCTCGGTTAAAGATGAGAACAGAAGGTTCATAGCAAGAAGTGCCGCACCTAAAAGAATAATGCCGAAAAGCGCACTTAAAAGCTGTCCCCATGCGATAGTTGCACCAAGCACCGCCATAAGCACAAGTGCATAAAAAACAAACACCATATTACAAATTACGTAAAGTGTCAACGCACTTAAGTATTTACCCAGCACAACCTCCCAAAGCCCAACGGGTGCAGTAAAAAGCGCCTGGTCAGTGTGCTGACGTTTTTCCTCGGCAAAGCTTTTCATAGTAACAAGAGGAACAAGGAAGAACACAACGTAAAGCATATAGTTGATTACATTTACAAGGGCATTGGTACTTCCCTGAAAACAAATCATCCAGAAGAAAAAGCCCGAAAACAGCAGGTAAAGTGCCAGAATTATGTAACCTAATGTTGAATTAAAGTAAGAGCTAATCTCTTTTTTGAAAATTGCAAGCATCAGTTCTTACCTCCTTTGCCCTGATATGTGGGAGTAGTAAGAGTAAGGAACATTTCCTCTAAGCTCATACCTGCATCCCTCATCTGTAAAATAGGACAGCCTGCCTTAGAAAGTGCACGGAACACGCCACGACGGATATCCATATCCTTTTTGTACTCAACGGAATAATCGCAAATATTTTCATCCTGTCTGTCACCGCGTCTTACCTTGGTAACACCGTCAACAGAGCTAATAGCAGAAATTACAGAAGCGGAGTTGCCCTCTACTGTAAGTAAAAGTCTCATTTCGTTTGACTTCATATAGGCAATCTTATCTGTAGCTTCGTCAGCGGCAATCTCGCCCTGAGAAATAACCACAATTCTGTCGCAAACCGCACTTACCTCTGAAAGAACGTGAGAGGAAAAAATAACAGCGTGCTTTTTACCGAGGTTTTTAATAAGAGTACGCATCTCGATAATCTGCTTGGGATCAAGGCCGACTGTAGGCTCGTCCAGAATAATTACAGGAGGATTGCCAACCAAAGCCTGGGCCACGCCAACACGCTGGCGGTAACCCTTGGAAAGATTGCGGATTACTCTGTCGCCGATTGCGTCAATACCGCAAAGCTTCATAATTTCAGCAAGGTGCTCTTCTTTAGGTAAAGTTACCTTCTTAAGCTCATACATAAAGTTAAGGTACTTCTTAACTGTCATTTCCTGATAAACAGGAGGAAGCTCGGGAAGATAACCTATTCTCTTCTTTGCTTCTTTAGGGTCGTCAACAATGTCGTAACCGTCGATTGTAACTGTACCCGATGTGGCCGAAAGATAGCCTGCAATAATATTCATTGTGGTGGATTTACCTGCACCGTTGGGGCCCAAGAAACCTAAAACCTCACCAACGTTAGCGGTAAAGCTGATGTTTTTTACGGCATCAATGTTGCCGTAGCTTTTCACCAGATTTTTAACCTCTACCATTCTGAAAGACACACTCCTCTACTATAAAATACAAATACACATTCATTATATAATAAATAAAAGATAAATTACAGCCCTTTTGTTAAAAATCAGCCATACATCACAAATTTTATCAATTATACACAAATGTGGTGCCTTAATTTCAAGCAAAACAGAGACAGAAAAGGCACCGCAGGTTATACCTGCGATGCCTTACACTTCTCGTATTCTTTTTATCAATCTTAATTAAGGAATAAAAGGCGTAATGCAACCTCTGGGGCAAGCGGCAACACATTTGCCACAGGCTGAGCATTTTTTGGGGTCAACAGTTGCGTGGAAGTTTTTAACCTCAACAGCCCCTTCCTCGCAGACCTTAACACATTTCATACAGCCGATACAACCTACCGAGCAGTCCTTTCTTGTGAGGGCACCCTTATGAAGATTACGGCATCTTACCAATGCCTGCTCTTTAATAGGCACAAGAGCTATAAGCCCCTTAGGACAAGCGGCGGTACAAATTCCGCAACCACGGCAATTTTCGGTAATAACCCTTGCAACGCCGTTGCAGACCTCAATCGCACCATAGGGACAAACCTTCATGCAATCTCCGAGGCCCATACAACCGTAAACACAGGAACTCAAATTTCCCACAAGATTTGTGGCACTTCGGCAGTTCTGGGCACCCTGATATTTAAAGCGTCTTTCGGTGTTATCTTTACTGCCCATACAACGTACAGCGGCAATTTTTTGCTCAACGTCGCCAGCTTCAACGCCCATAATTTCGCCAAGCTTTACTGCAACGTCCTTACCTCCTACAGGGCAAAGGTTAACCTCTGCCTCGCCTGCAACAATTGCCTTTGCATAAGCACGACAACCTGAATATCCGCAGGCACCGCAGTTAGCCCCCGGTAGCTCAGCTCTTACTGCATCTACCTTTTCGTTGGTAGGCACCGCCATAACGATTGACGCAATGGCAAGCATAACACCTATAACAAGGCCGATACCCGAAACAATTATAATAGCAAGAAGAATTTCATTTGGCATAACTACTCTCCCCCTTACCCTAAACCTAACATATTGTCAACAAGTCCTGCAAAGCCTAAAAAGCTAAGAGAAACAAGAGATGCCGCAACCAAAGTTATAGGCAGTCCCTTTAAGGACTTGGGAATATCGGCGGTTTCAAGTCTGCCTCTTACTCCTGCAAACATAACCATTGCAAGAAGGAAGCCGATACCTGCACCAAGTGCGTTAATAAGAGCGTGACCGAAGCCGTAACCCTCACCTGCTTTTTCCACTACAAGCATTGTAACACCTAAAACCGCACAGTTGGTGGTAATAAGGGGCAGATAAATGCCAAGGGAGCGGTAAAGCACACGCATATACTTTTTAAGCACAATTTCAACAAGCTGAACCAGACCTGCAATAACAAGGATAAACACAATGGTCTGCAAGTAGTCAAGGCCTGCCGGCACAAGTAAATACATATATATAGGATATGTAACGGCAGTTGCAAGCACCATAACAAAGGTAACTGCACCGCTCATACCCACTGCGGTATTAAGCTTTTTGGAAACACCAAGGAAAGGGCAAATACCTAAGAATTTTGCCAGAACGTAGTTTTCGGTAAGAATCGCCGCAAGGAACACGGCAATAAGTCCTTTAATCATCTAACTTATCCCCCTTACCTAAAACAGTACAATTTCCCTTCATAGGGCACGCGGCACAGCCGCCTGCGTTCTTTGCGGTTTTGCCACCGTTAAGCTTATTGGCAAGAGCAATAAGCATACCGAAAACAAAGAAACCACCTGGAGGAAGCAGGAAAATAACAATGTTAAGTGCAGGAATAATCTCCATACCAAACCAAGTACCTGCACCTAAAAGCTCACGGATAGAGCCCATAAGCAGAAGTGCCGCCGTAAAGCCTATGCCCATTCCCAAGCCGTCAAGCATTGAGGGAACAACGGGATTTTTGCTGGCGAACATCTCGGCTCTGCCTAAGATAATACAGTTTACAACAATAAGAGGAAGGAAAATTCCCAAAGACTCGTCAATAGCAGGAGCAAAAGCCTTTACTATCATCTGCACAATTGTAACAAAGGTAGCGATAATGGTGATATAGGCAGGAATTCGCACCTTGTCGGGGATAACTTTTCGAAGGGCTGACACAACAGCATTGGAGCCTATAAGCACGATTGTAGCCGCCAAGCCCATACCAATAGCATTAGATGCGGCTGTAGTAACCGCCAATGTGGGGCAAGTACCCAGAACCAAGGTTAAAACAGGGTTTTCTTTAATAATACCCTTGGTAACTTCTTTTAAATACCCTTTACACGCCATTAAAGCTCACCTCCCTCAATCAGTGAAATATAAATATTCATGGCTTCGTTTACCGCACTTGTAACGGCATTTGAAGTAATAGTAGCACCTGTAATAGCATCAATCTTGCCCTCAGTACCGCCTGAGCCGTCTTTAACCACAGAAAAACCTTGGTTAAGCGGAGCTTCCTGCTTAAACTGATTTCTGAAGCTCTCATTTGTGGCATTGGCACCAAGGCCGGGGGTTTCGTCGTGGCTTAAAATCTCAACGCCTGTAACCATACCGCCATTTTCATTTGAAATACCAACCATAAGCGAAACGTCGCCGCCGTAGCCTTTTGCCGATACAGGAATAGCACAGCCGATAACCTCGCCGCTTTCATTTATTGCTTTGTAAACCTCAATCTCAAGGCCTTGAGCACCTTCAAAGTTTACTGCATCAGGGCAAACGCTACTCATAGCTTCCTGCGATTTTTTAAGTGCATTTTCGGCAATAGGCTCTTTGGTAAGTGCATTTGTGCCTGCCAAAAGTGCCGACACTACAAGGCAGATAACAAAAAGTGTAACCGTGGGGATGAGAATATCTTTAAACTTTATTTTCATGCCTTCTCCCCCTTTTTTTTGCTCTCGCCAAAAGCACGTGGCTTTGTGAGGTTTTCAATATGAGGAACAAGAATGTTCATGAGGAGTATTGCAAAGGAAACACCCTCGGGAAGGTTTGAGTATGTACGGATAAGCATTGTAAGCACACCAAGACCTACGCCGAAAATCACCTTGCCCCATTTTGTAATGGGAGATGTAACATAATCTGTAGCCATAAACACAGCACCCAGCATAATACCGCCTGACATAAGCTGATAAAGTGGGTCAAGACCTAAAGCAAGGCTCATAACTGCCGCTGTACCTAAGTAAACTACAGGAATAATTGGAGAAATAATGCGTCGAACAACAAGGTAAATTCCGCCTAAAAGGATTGCTAAAGTACAAATCTCGCCCATAGAACCGCCGATATTGCCAAGGAAAAGGTCAAGATATGTGTAGGCACCCTCACCTGCGGCTAAAGGTGTGGCAGAAGTGACAGCATCAACAACCGTTGCAGAAGCGGTAGCGTCTGCAGTTTCCATAAATCTTGTATTTGTCCAGGTGGTCATTGCTGTGGGGAAAGAAACCATAAGCACAACTCTTGCAGCTAAAGCTGGGTTTACAAAGTTATAGCCTATACCGCCGAACATCTGCTTAACAACCACAATAGCCACTATACAGCCGAAAACTGCAATAAATGGGCTGATATCTACAGGCAGGTTTAATGCTAAAAGCAAACCCGTAACCACAGCCGACAAATCGGAAATTGTGTTTTTACGCTTCATAACCTTTCGGCATATGTACTCTGTAAGCACACAGGTAGCAACACAGATAGAAGCAAGAAGCAAGGCTTTAAAGCCAAAGTATACCACAGCCATAACCAACGCAGGCATTAAAGCTATTATTACGTCAAGCATAACGCCTGTTGTGGTTTTTTTACTTCTTAAATGAGGCGATGAGGAAACAAACAGCTTCATTTTTTAACCTCAGCTCCTTTCTCTTTCTTGGCTTCTTCTCTTAAAATTGCCTTACCAAGGCGGATGCTCTGCACAATATAACGCTGAGCAGGACAGGTAACGGTACAGCAACCACACTCCATACAAGTCATGGTGTTGTACTCCTTAAGCACATCCACCTGATTTTTCTTGGCAGCCTGTGCGATTTTTGTAGGAACAAGTCCCATTGGGCAAGCATCAACGCACTTACCGCAACGAATGCAACTTCCGCCCTTTGCGGTAGAAGCCTCTTTTCCATTAAATGCAAGAATAGCATTGTTCTGCTTTAAAACAGGTGCGGTATCTTCAAAAAGAGAAATACCCATCATAGGTCCGCCCATTAAAAGCTTGGCACACTCCTCTTTGTAACCTCCGCAAAGCTCAATAAGCCTGTTTACGGGAGTACCGATAGGAACAATAACATTCTGGGGATTTTTAATGGCACTGCCGTCAACAGTAAGCCTCTTCCTCACAAGCGGCATACCTGTTTTAAGGTACTCGGCAATAAAGGCAACTGATGCAACGTTCATTACCACACAGCCAACATCAGAGGGCAATTTGCCTGTTGGCACAACTCTTCCTGTGCAGGCTTTAATAAGCACCTTTTCTGCACCCTGAGGGTAGCTTGACTTTAAGGGCAATACTCTTACCACATCGTCAGGGTCATATTTTTCGTTATCTGCCATTTCCTTTAAAAGCTTAATGGCATCGGGCTTGTTTTTCTCAACGCCGATAATTACCCTTTTAACGCCTAAAATATCCTTAACGGCATAAATGCCCGAAAAAACATTCCAGCTGTTCTCTAAAACTTCTCTGTGATCGGTGGTGATGTAAGGCTCACACTCGGCACAGTTAATAAGCAAAGTGTCAATCTCTTTATCTTCAGGCACATTAAGCTTTACATGAGCAGGAAAACCGGCGCCGCCAAGGCCAACAAGACCGGAAGCACGCACAGCCTTTAAAAAGTCCGCCTTATTCTCAACCACAGGTGGTTTAATATTGGGGTCTTTATCAAAAAGTCCGTCAGAGGTAATAATTACAGTTTCGCTTACCACACCGTTTGGCAGGGTCATATAAACAATATCCTTTACCTCACCTGATACAGAAGAATGAACAGGTGCAGACACAAAAGCGTCACAGTCGCCAACAACAGTGCCTACATACACCTTGTCACCTTTGCTTACCACGGGCTTACAGTGTGCACCGATATGCTGAGACATAGGAATAATAACCTCATCTATGCCCTTGAGCTCAACGCTTTCACAGGTCGCTGTGTTTTTTCTGTGGGGCACTTTGGCACCGCCTTTGGTAAAAAAAGGCTTTTTAGGGAATTTAAGCTCTTCTCTGTTCAAAATTATCGCCTCCCGAATATATGGCAGTAAATTTGCCGAATTTGTTAAATTTTAGACAAAGTCGGATCGTAGCCATGTCGTTCTGTGAGCCAAGG
>JAZTWD010000057.1:0-3344 GCA_045635685.1 Ruminococcus sp. | reverse complement strand
GACAGAATGTACATCTCCAACGCAACAGGTTGTTCCTCTATCTGGGGCGGTCCTGCTGCTACATCTCCCTATACAGTTAACGCTAAGGGTCAGGGTCCTGCATGGGCTAACTCCCTCTTCGAAGATAACGCAGAGCACGGCTTAGGTATGCACCTCGGCCAGAAGGCTGTTCGTGACAGACTCATTGAGCAGGTTAAGGCTGTAGCTGAGGCAGAGTGTGCAACAGCTGAGCTTAAGGCTGCTGCAGACGAGTACCTCGCAACAGTTGACAACGGCGAGAAGAACACAGCTGCTACTGATGCTCTTGTTGCTGAGCTTGAGAAGTGCGGTTGCGATATGGCTAAGGAAATCCTCGAGAACAAAGAGTTCCTTTCCAAGAAGTCCGTATGGATTCTCGGTGGCGACGGTTGGGCATACGACATCGGCTTCGGCGGTGTTGACCACGTTCTTGCTACAGGCGAAGATGTAAACATCATGGTATTCGATACTGAGGTTTACTCCAACACAGGCGGTCAGGCTTCCAAGGCTTCCAATATCGGTCAGGTTGCTCAGTTCGCTGCTGCAGGTAAGGATATTAAGAAGAAGAGCCTTGCAGACATCGCTATGTCCTATGGTTATGTTTACGTAGCTCAGATCGCTATGGGTGCTGATATGAATCAGACACTTAAGGCAATTAAGGAAGCAGAGTCTTACAATGGTCCTTCTCTCATTATCGGTTATGCTCCCTGTGAGATGCACTCCATCAAGGGCGGTATGGTTAACTGCCAGAAGGAAATGGCTAAGGCTGTTGAGTGCGGTTACTGGAATAACTTCCGTTATGATCCCAGACTCAAGGAAGAGGGTAAGAATCCCTTCGTTCTTGATTCTAAGGAGCCCAACGCTTCTTACCGTGACTTTATCCTCAACGAGGCTCGTTACTCCTCTCTCACACGCTCCTTCCCCGACAGAGCTGAAGAGCTCTTCGCAAAGGCAGCTAAGGCAGCTGAGGAAAGATACGCAGAGCTCAAGAAGAGAGCAGAAGGCTAATCTGATTAGCAAAGAAGTTTTCTCACTGAGGAAAGTATCATAAATAAAACTTACGCCCTGAGGGAAACCTCAGGGCGTTTCGTTTAGGGAATAGGTAATAGTTAAGAGGTAATAAGTGTGGTGGCACGCTTAGCATACGATTATAATATACATCATATCAACACAAAACCCCGCCGTTAATGAAACGACGGGGTTTGATGTTCTTATTAATAAATGGAACCGCCTACCATGGCTAAGGGTTATCTTCTATAAAGTTTCTTTGTCTGATACTTAGGTTCGCAGGTAAGGTTAATGCCAAGCTTTTTGAACATTTTTTCGTCGGTGCTGGCAAGGATAACTGTTGCATGAGCCTCGCAACCCTTAAGACCTTCAAGCTGGTCTAATGCAAGCTGAGCCTTTTCGTCAGTTGCGGCACAAATTGAAAGTGCAATCAGCACTTCATCAATATGAAGTCTGGGGTTATGATTTCCTAAATGGCCTACCTTTAACTTCTGAATAGGCTCAATGATAGTGGGGGAAATCAGATGTATTTCATCATCTATTCCGCCTAAATGTTTAAGAGCATTCAGAAGGGCCGCAGAGGAAGCGCCCAGAAGGGAAGAAGTCTTGCCTGTAATAATGGTACCGTCGCTGAGCTCGATAGCTGCTGCAGGCTCGCCGCCTGTTTCGTCGGACTTCTTAAGAGCATTTGCAATAACAGGTCTGTCAGAAGCGTCAACCCCTGCCTGCTTCATAAGAAGCTCTAATTTAAACACTTCGCCGTCAGCACCGCTGCCCTGCTTGCGGTTGCAAAGGGCGGTGTAATAGCGGCGGATAATCTCCTGATTTGCAGCATCACAAACTGCTTGGTCATCTTCAATGCAGTTGCCTGCCATATTTACACCCATATCAGTAGGAGATTTGTAGGGGCTTTCGCCTAAAATCTGCTGAAACATTGCAGAAAGCACAGGGAAAATCTCAACATCTCGGTTGTAGTTTACGGTGGTTTCACCGTAAGCATCGAAGTGATAGGGGTCAATCATATTTACGTCGTTAAGGTCGGCAGTTGCCGCTTCGTACGCCATATTTACGGGATGCTTTAAGGGTAAATTCCAGATAGGGAAGGTCTCAAATTTTGCATAGCCTGCCTCGATGCCACGCTTGTGGTCGTGATAAAGCTGAGAAAGGCACACAGCCATTTTACCACTTCCGGGGCCGGGAGCAGTAACCACAACAAGCTGTTTTTCGGTTTCGATATATTCATTCTTGCCGTAGCCGTCGTCGCTTACAATAAGGTCAATATTGGAGGGATAGCCTGCAATGGGGTAGTGGCGATAAACCTTTATGCCTAAATTTTCAAGCCTTTTCTGAAAAGCTGTTGCGGCAGGCTGATTGTGGTAGCAGGTAAGTACAACGCTGCCTACAAAAAGGCCAACACCGCGGAAAATGTCGATAAGTCTTAAAGTGTCCAGGTCATATGTAATGCCCAGGTCACCTCTTACCTTGTTTTTCTCGATATCGCCTGCATTTATTACAATAACGATTTCCGCCTTGTCCTTAAGCTCAATAAGCATCTGAAGCTTTGAGTCAGGCTGAAAGCCCGGCAGTACCCTTGCGGCGTGGTTATCATCGTAAAGTTTGCCGCCGAACTCAAGGTAAAGCTTGCCGCCGAATTGCTGGATTCGCTCTTTGATGCAAGCGGACTGCGTTTTAATGTATTTGTCGTTGTTAAAACCCCGTTTAGTCATAACGTACCTCCGAGAAACATATTCTCACAAATAACAATTATACTACATTCCTTTTAGGTTTTCAAGGTGGTAATTTGTCCTATTATTTATCTTTAGGCTTGCACAGCAAGGCGGCGATTACTCCCAAAATTATTACCAAGGCAATTCCTGCAGCACCTGCGGTTAAACCGCCTGTTAATATACCCAAGGCTCCTTCTTTGCCGATTGCTTCCTTAACACCTTGTGCCAACACTTCGCCAAAACCTAAAAGAGGAATGCTTACACCGCTTCCTGCAAATTTTTTGAGAGGCTCCATAAGCCCTATACCGCCTAAAATTACACCGAGCACTACTAATCCCACTAAAATTCTTGCAGGTGTAAGCTTGGTTTTAGAAATTAAAAGCTGAGATAAAAGGCAGATTAAACCGCCAACCCAGAATGCGTTGAATATGGTCAATGTAAAACTCTCCTTAATTTTTTAAGAATATCCTTTGCAAAAAGGAATATTTTTATGCTATTTCCAATAGTTTTCTTATATATTTATTGTTGAGCTTATTGAAAAACTTAAATTTATGCTGTATAATTACTATGAATTATAATAAAATTTTAGTA
>JAZTWD010000056.1:0-6654 GCA_045635685.1 Ruminococcus sp. | reverse complement strand
GGGCAGACAAGCCTGATTGAAGCATTATTCATATACACTTGGTTTTTTACAAACTAAAAAGCTCGGTTCATATATCAGCTCAAATGACCGGCAAAAAACAACAATAAAATATAATCAATCATTACCGAACAATGAAACTGCACTAACAACAAAATGAGTATTGTTTAATTATTCTTATTTACACCCTGACAACAAGCGGTATCCCCTTGCTGTTTGACAAAAAAACCAAACATCATCTCCTGAGCAGCACAAACCTCCCAAATAAAAGGGCACACAAACGAACACAAATCTTTTAACCGATGCTACCCTCGGTCAGACTCTCACAAAAGCACACAAAGGCAATTGTTTTGGCGTGTATACCCCAGTATTTTCAAATCCGAGGCTTTTAGTATATTTTATTATTTTTGCTTTATATATTTCCTTATCATCAGATGGTAAAACCCCTTACCATTTGGTGAACGCATTTTATCTGTTTAAGGGAAAGAACCCGTAGGTGTTTTCAGTACCGAATGACTTGCATTTCTGTCTTAGGTAAGGTAACATTCAGAGGCTGAAGGTGAGGCATGTGAGAAAGTGAAAGCTTTCCCTGACCAGCCAAAAAGCATCGAAAAGGTTCTGAAAAATCTGCAATTAGCAGTTTAATAGCAGTATATCACTGAACACCGCCAATGCTAAACTTGCAACTAAGGCTCAACACTCGGCAAAGTTCGACACGTGGTTTGTGCAACCGCGACTTGCTCCAAAACCGCGTGCCGAGGGTTCAAGTCCTTCTGCCCCTGCCATAAAAGCAAAAGCATTCGCTGATTCTTCAGTGAATGCTTTTTGTTTTTATCGTAAGTTTCATAAGAAAGACTTGAACCCAAAGTGGGCTTGCACCCTCAAGAAAAATAGTCCGGTGGACTGTTTTTTAGGTGCAAAGTGCGTAGACGGGTACCGAAATCCGTAGGATTTGGGTCGTCAAGCAGTGCAAATCCGTCTAAAACGGATTTGCGTCCTTCTGCCCCTGCCAGAACTTAGGAGTACATCACACGATGTGCCCCTTCTGTTTTGCATACAAAAGCCGTTTTAACTCTCGTTAAAACGGCTCTTGCTATTTATATTCAGTTTTATTCCCTATCGCTCCTATATATTTATACATCAGCACACCACACTGTCTGCATATACATCCGCAACAGGAGTTTAGCAGGAAAATTACATTTTGTTCGGGTTTATATATTGATTGTTAATACAGGATACTCCTCATTAACTCGGCAAGGGTAGTTTCGCCCCAACTGTAGTTTGAAAGGTAACTGCCCTTGAAAAGTGACGCGTGCTCTTCCTTACCACTTAAATAATCGTAAAGGTCACAGCTTACCTTTTCAGTGGCAATTCGCCTTTTGCCGTCTACAACCTCAACAACATCGGATATGCCGTATTCCTCTAAGGTATTCTTAAGTCTTAAGGCAACCTTGCGGTAACGCGAAAGTGTAACGGAGTTAACAGGGTCATCCTCCCACAAAAAGCTTATAGCTTCATCGCTTGTTACAAAACCACCTTTGCGGTCAACCAAAAGAGCAAAAAGTTCCTTGCTCTTTTTATTGCGAAAAGCCACTGCCTTGTCGTCAATAAAAACATCAAAGTAGCCGAAGGTACGGATAGTAACCGTGCCTTTATTTATATTGTGGGCTTTTGTCTCCTTGCTTTGCTCATCCATATTATAAAGAAGAACATAGCGTGGACTTGCTTCGGGAGATTTAGGCGAACAGATAGCCTTTATTCGGCGTTTTTCATTTCGGCTTATATCAAAGTAAGTAAACTCAGCCTCACCTGTTCTTAAAAGCTCTGAAAACTCCTCTAAATCCACATCACTTTTAGCAACGAATTCACTTAAGGGGGTGGATTTCTGCATTAAAGGAAGCCATCCTTCCTTATCAATTCCAAAGAATTGACAAACGTTTTCGCTGGTATAAAGAGGGGTTACAAGGTTATCTGTCAGCTCAAAAGCAGCAACACCCTCGGCAAAACTTAAGACAAGCTCCTGCATATTTTCCTTAAGGTGAGTATTCTCGCTTCTTAAGGCTATTGCCTCTTCGCTGTCGGCAACTGCTCTGCAACAATAAAGGCTTTTTGTATCGTCGGTTTTAATAAAAACTCCGTTGTAGGTTTTAATCTCACCCTTGGACGAAACTGCTCTGTATGTAATCTGAGAGGGCTTTGTGCCGGTGTAAAGCTTCTTTTCCTTAAAGGCTGTGAAAAAATCGCGGATGTACTGACGCTCCTCCTCTACAACTGTACCTGTAATCCATTTTTCGGTAGCTTCGTCCATTTGCATAGGTATATTTTCAATCCAACTGAACATTGGCGAATCCTTACCATAAAGGCAGGTAACGGTGTTGTCTCTCAGGTTATATTCAAAAATTTTATCGTAAACATCAGAAAGAGCCTTGATGTAACGTTTTGCCTCGCTTACCTTTTTGGCACGGTAACGCTCGGTTACATCCATACACACGCTTTGAAATTCCTCTACACCCTGCTCGTTTTTGCACTTGGTAACCCAACCGAAAATGTGTGCCCTTGTGCCATCACAGCGAAGCAGGGTCATCTCGCCTGCTATTGGTGTGCCTGCGGTATAAACGCGGTTGAGGTAAAGTGCAAAACGCCTTCTGTCCTCCATAGGAACCATAAGGAAGATATTATCCTTACAAAGCTCCATATAATCCATTTCGCCGTCCTTTTGCTCAGGAAAGCGAAGTATATCCTTCATCTGCTTATTGATGTAGGTTACCTTAGGAAGCTTTTCGCAGGTATATTTTAAAAATCCGCAGGGTACAGTTTCGCTTAAGAACTGCAGATTCTCGTTTTCGTTTTTAATTTCAGTAATATCCGTAAGGACAGAAAAGCCTGAAACTTCGCCGTTTTCAAGAAGTCTTGAGGTTGTGGTGTCGCTGACGAAAATATATGTACCGTCACTTTTCTTAAGGCGATATTCAATAGTTTTGGTCACAGGGCCACTTAAAACTTTCTTTATAAAGTCATCAAAATCCTTTTTGTCGTCCTTGTGGACAATGTCGGGATAAATACTTAAAAGCTCATCTGCTGAATAACCCAACATTTCTGCAAGATTACCGCTTGCAAAACTTAAAAAAGCATCAGAAGCCAGAGCATAAACGTGGAATCCGCTTATGCCCTGACTTAATATTTCATCCGTAAATCCAGGTATATTGTTCATAATTTCTCCTTGATGGGGTATGGTGATATTTTACCATACTTTTCATCGCTTAGCAAATGAAAAAGAAGTGAAAATTCGAGCACTCAGGTTACTCTGCGTCGCTTCTCTGGACGCTTTTCTGAATTTTACCGCTTATGGTTTTTGGCATTTCCTCTACAAACTCGATAAAGCGAATCCATTTGTACTCGGCAAGTCTCTGATTGGTAAAATCTCTGATTTCCATTTCAAGCTCTTTGCCGGGCTTAAAGCCTTTGCCCAGAACAACAATTGCCTTAATAGCCTGACCTCGAAGGGGATCGGGAACGCCGATAACACTACACTCTACAACAGCTTTATGCTCCATAAGCACGTTTTCCACTTCATAGGGACCTACTCGGTAGCCGCCTGTTTTGATAATATCGTCAAACCTGCCGTGAAACCAGAAAAGCCCGTTCTCGTCCATGTATGCCGCGTCACCTGTGTGATAAACTCCATTTCGCCATACATAATCGAACTGCTCTTTGTTATCAAGATAGCCTGAGAAAACTCCAACCTGTCTGCCGTTTTCAGGTGGAATAATTACCACCTCACCTATTTCTCCTACCTGTACCTTTTCGCCATTTTTACCTCGAAGCTCAATGTTATAAAAAGGCGAAGGTGTTCCCATTGAACCCTCCACAGGTTCGTTACCCTTTAGGTTTGCAAGCAAAAGGGTGGTTTCTGTCTGACCGTAACCCTCAGAAAGGGTTAAGCCTGTGCGTTCTTTAAACTTACGGAAAACTTCGGGAGAAAGCATTTCTCCTGCGGTGGCAGCGTGTTTAAGGGTGGGCATATCGGGAATACCCTTGCGAACTAAATATCTGTAAACGGTAGGAGGTGCACAAAAGCTTGTAACGCCATAGCGGTTGATAATTGAGGTAAGCTGTTTAGGCTCAAAGTTGTCGAAATCATAAACCATAACCGCCGAGCCTACAAGCCATTGTCCGTAAAGTTTGCCCCAGCTTGCCTTTGCCCAGCCTGTTTCGGCAACTGTAAAATGAAGACCGCCGTCCTCTGCCTGATGCCAGCACTTTGCGGTAACAATATGAGCCAAGGGGTAGGCATAATCATGGATTACACCTTTAGGGTAACCTGTGGTACCTGAGGTAAAGTAAAGAAGCATGGGGTCAGTTGACTTGGTTTTTACACGTTCAAACTTATCCTCTGCAAGTTCTGAGGCTTTAGTTAAATCTGTAAAGCCATCTGCCCTATTCTGCACACAGAAAAGCAAAGGCTTTAGTTCTGTTTTTCCTACGGCATCTCTGATTTTGTCGGGGACATCATTCTGAGAGGTACACACAATCGCCTTCACCCTTGATGCATTAAGACGGTACACCAGATCACTTACAGTAAGCATATGAGTAGCGGGAATCATAACCGCACCTAATTTATGAAGTGCAATTGCCACAAACCAATACTCATAATGACGTTTCAGAATAACCATTACCCTGTCGCCTTTTTTTATGCCTGAACTTTTAAAAACATTTGCAATTTTATTTGAATACTTCTTTATATCTGCAAAAGTAAATATTCGCTCCTCATTTTCGGTGTTGCACCATACCATTGCTCTTTTGTCAGGGGTTTCGTCTGCAATTACGTCTACAACATCGTAAGCAAAGTTAAAATCATCCTTAAAATCAAGGGTGATTTTGCTGAGATTTCCATTCTCGTCGAAAACTTCGTTGCAAAACCTTTTATAAATACTCATAAAGATTACTCCTTAATGGTAATCGCCCCTAATCTTCGGAAGCGGTCATATCTTTTGGGAACTAAATCCAAATCCTGAGAAAGCACGCAAAGTTCTTCGCCAAGGAGCTTTCTTATACGCATATAAAACTCTTTTTTTCCTAAGTCTTTTTCGGAAAGTATACGTTCAACAACGCCTAAACTCTTGGCATCCTCGGCTGTCAGCTTAAGGCTTTGTGCAGCAACATCTGCCTTAGCTGAGTCCTTCCATAAAATACTTGCACAGCCCTCGGGGGAAATTACGGAATAAACGGAATTCTGCAACATCCATACTCTGTCGGCAACAGCAAGAGCCAAAGCTCCGCCAGAACCACCCTCGCCGATTAAAACAGAAATAACAGGCACGCAAAGAGTTGACATTTCCATTAAATTTTCAGCAATCGCCTGACCCTGACCACGTTCCTCGGCACCAATTCCGCAGTAAGCACCTGAGGTGTCTATAAAGCAGATTACGGGTCTTCCGAATTTTTCAGCCTGTTTCATAAGGCGAAGTGCCTTTCGATAGCCCTCGGGGTGAGGTGCTCCGAAATTTCGAACCTGCCTTTCCTTTGCGGTGTGGCCTTTTTCTATAGCAATAACCGTAACAGGATTGTCCCCCAGCTCGGCAATTCCGCCGATAACGGCAGCATCATCAGCAAAACGTCGGTCACCGTGAAGCTCAATAAAACTACTAAAAATATTCTTTATATAATCAAGGCCTGTAGGGCGGTTTGAGTCCCTTGCAAGCTTTACTCGATCAATGGCTTTTTCACTCATTTTAAGCCTCCGTTATGCATTTTAAGAAGGAGTGTGAGCATCTTCTTCTGGTTTTGTCTTGGCACAATTTTATCGATAAAACCATGCTCCAACACAAATTCCGAGGTTTGGAATTCCTTGGGAAGAGTTTTTCGGGTAGTTTGCTCAATTACTCTTTTGCCTGCAAAGCCAACGGTTGCTCCCGGCTCTGCAAGGATAATATCTGCCTCCATAGCAAAGCTTGCTGTAACTCCACCTGTGGTGGGGTCGGTAAGCACTGCAATATAAAGCAGACCTGCGTCAGAATGACGCTTTACGGCAGCACTGGTCTTTGCCATCTGCATTAAAGAAAGAAGTCCCTCCTGCATTCTTGCTCCGCCTGAAACAGTAAAACCTAAAACAGGCAAACGATGCTTTAAGGCATACTCGAAAAGCAAAGTAATCTTCTCACCTACGGCACTGCCCATACTGCCCATCATAAAGTAGCTTTCCATTACGAACACACAGCATTTCTGAGAGCCGATTTCGGCTACACCTGTGATAACAGCTTCTTCCTCACTGCTTGCAACTCTGGCGGTTTCTGCCTTATCCTTATAGCCCGGGAAGTTTAAGGGGTTCTCAGCCTTTAAAGAGCCGTAAAGCTCGCGAAATGTGTTTTTGTCGCAAATAAGCTTTATACGCTGTCGTGCCTTCATTCTGAAATGATAACCGCAGGCACACACAAGGTCATTAGCCCAAAGCCTGCTTAAGGGGATATCCTTGTGGCAATTAGGGCAATTTTTTTCGGGCTCACCCTCGTCAATATGTAAAGGAGCTGAGGTTCTGCCACCTTCTTCAAGCTGATTTTTCGGTTTTAAAAAGTTAATAAGAGCCATATAATCACCTGTTGCCCATAAAGGTTAAGTCGTAATTACCGCTTACAAAACGGTCGTCGCCAATTAAAGAAA
>JAZTWD010000055.1:0-4314 GCA_045635685.1 Ruminococcus sp. | reverse complement strand
GAGTTTACAGTTGATGAGTCCTGCGGTAAGTGTACTCCCTGCCGTATCGGTACAAAGAGACTTCTTGAGATGCTCGACCAGATTACAAAGGGCAACGGCACACTTGAGCTTGTTGACGAGATGGAAAAGCTCTGCTACTACATCAAAGAGAACTCTCTCTGCGGTCTCGGTCAGACAGCTCCCAACCCTGTTATTTCTACACTTAAGTTCTTCCGCGAAGAGTACGTTGCTCATTGCGTAGACAAGAAGTGTCCTGCCGGCGTATGTCAGGATCTCCTCTCCTTCGTTATTGATAAAGACAAGTGTATCGGCTGCGGCAGATGTGCAAAGAACTGCCCCGGCGATGCTATTACAAAGACAGATTACATTGCTCCCGGCCACAAGCTTCCCTCTTATGAGATTAACCTTGACAAGTGCGTTAAGTGCGGTGCTTGTATTGGTTTCTGTAAGCCCGGCGCAATTTACAAAGACTAAGAGAAAGGAGTCAGTTTAACTATGGAAATGATTAACATTAAAATTAACGGTATGCCTTTCTCTGTTGAGAAGAATACAACAATTCTTGATGCTTGCCATCAGTTTGGCATTAAGATTCCTACACTTTGCTATCTTCGCGATATGAACGAGATTGGCGCTTGCCGTATGTGTGTATGTGAGGTTGTAGGTGCTCGCTCTTTAGTTGCAGCTTGCGTATTCCCCATTGACCGTGAGGGTACTGAGATTATTACAAACTCTCCCAAGGTTATGGAAGCAAGAAAGACAACATTAGAGCTTATCCTCTCCAACCACGAGAAAAAGTGCCTCTCCTGCGAGAGAAGCAACAACTGTGAGCTTCAGACAATGTGTAAGGAGTTCGGTGTAGACTGCGAAGACAGATTTGCAGGCGAAAATCCCGTTCTTCCTATCGACACAACAACTGCTCATCTCGTTCGCAACAACAACAAGTGTATCCTCTGCAGACGCTGTATTGCAGCTTGTAAGGAACAGCGTGTTGGCGTTATCGGTGCAAACAACCGTGGTTTTGACACAGTTGTAGGTTGTGCTTTTGATATGGACCTTGCAGACGTAGCTTGCGTATCCTGCGGTCAGTGTACAGCAGTATGTCCCACAGGTGCTCTCGTTGTTAAGGACGAAACCGCTAAGGTATTTGAGGCTCTTGCAGACCCCGACAAGTACGTAGTTGTTCAGACAGCTCCTGCTGTAAGAGCAGCATTAGGCGAAGATTTCGGTATGCCTATCGGCACAAACGTAGAGGGCAAGATGGTTGCCGCTCTCAGACGTTTAGGCTTCGACAAGGTATTTGATACAAACTTTGGTGCAGACCTTACAATTATGGAGGAAGGCACAGAGTTTATCAATAGAGTTAAGAACGGTGGCGTTCTTCCTATGATTACTTCCTGCTCACCCGGCTGGGTTAAGTTCTGCGAGCACTACTATCCTGACCTTATCCCCAACCTTTCCACATGTAAGTCTCCTCAGCAGATGACAGGTGCTATGATTAAGTCCTACTTCGCTGAGAAGGAAGGCATCGACCCCAAGAAGATTGTAAGCGTTTCCGTAATGCCCTGTACTGCTAAGAAGTTCGAGCATAAGCGTGACGACCAGGGCCGTGACGGTATGCAGGATGTTGATATCGTTATCACAACTCGTGAGCTTGCTGATATGATTAAGAAGACAGGCTTACAGTTTACAAACCTTCCCGACGAGCAGTATGATCCCGCAATGGGCGACTTCACAGGTGCTGCTGTTATCTTCGGTGCTACAGGCGGCGTTATGGAGGCTGCATTAAGAACTGTTGCTGACGTTCTTACAGGCGACGACCTTAAGGAAATCGACTACACAGACGTTCGTGGTACAGAAGGCATCAAGTATGCTGCTTACGACGTAGCAGGTATGCCCGTTAAGGTGGCTGTAGCAAGTGGTCTTGAGAATGCTTCCAAGATTCTTGACGACATCCGTGCAGGCAAGGCAGACTATCAGTTCGTTGAGATTATGTGCTGTCCCGGCGGTTGCGTAAACGGCGGCGGTCAGCCCATTCAGCCCGCTTCTGTAAGAAACTTTGTTGACATCAAGGCAGAGCGTGCAAAGGTTCTCTACAATGAGGACGCTAACCTTCCCAAGAGAAAGTCTCACGAGTCTCCCCTCATCAAGAAGGTTTACGATGAGTACCTGGGCGAGCCCGGCGGCCACAAGTCACACGAGCTCTTACACACAACATACGTTGAGCGTAACAAGTACTAATCCTAAATAAACAAATCAACTGCACAGGGAAACCTGTGCAGTTTTCTTTTGCCTTGAAACTTTGATTTGTCTATGCTATTATAATATTGGTGATAGAATGATTAGAAAAATTATTTCCGATGATGAAACCGAATACATAAAAATGGCAGAGGATTTTTATAATTCCCCTGCAGTACTCAGCCCTGTGCCCTGCTCTCATTTTGAGAATACTTTTGAAGAACTTATGAAAAGCTCAGTTTACGCCGAAGCCTTTATTTTTGAAATCAGTTCAGAAATTGCAGGCTACGGACTTATTGCCAAAACCTACTCTCAGGAAGCAGGCGGAATGGTAGTATGGATTGAGGAAATCTATGTAAAAGAAGCTTACAGAAACATGGGCTTAGGTTCAGAGTTTATAGAGTATGTAAAGACCAATATCCCTGCTAAAAGATATCGTCTGGAAACTGAACCCGAAAATATCAAGGCACAGGAACTATACAAAAGACATAGTTTTGAATATCTTAAATATATTAACTATTGCTTGGAAACATAAAACAGCCACTCTTTAAAGAGTGGCTGTTTTTGTTATATTTCAAATCTGTTAGCATTTTTAGCAAGCTTGGCGTAGGCACTTGTGCTGTTCTGAACCTCTGCAGGGCAATCCGCCTTGCCGGGACAGCATTCGTGCTTTACTACGTTTACTATACTCTGATCAGCCGGCTTATTACGCTTTGTGGGGCTTTTTCGTACACTTTTATCGCTTAAATTCTGGGCTTTGTTTGCCATAATATTCACCTCAAAGGTATTTTGCCCGCTTGATATCATCAATAAACTTCCAAATATACGAAAAAAGGACAATCCAAAAGGATTGTCCTTAATTTCAAAAGATTAATTAAGATTAAATTACTTAATCTCGATCTCTGCGCCAGCCTCTTCGAGCTTAGCCTTGAGAGCCTCAGCGTCGTCCTTAGAAACAGCCTCTTTGAGAGTCTTGGGAGCGCCGTCAACAACTTCCTTAGCTTCCTTAAGACCAAGACCTGTAGCCTCACGAACTGCCTTGATAACAGCGATCTTGTTAGCACCAGCAGACTTAAGAACTACGTCAAACTCTGTCTTCTCATCCTCAGCTGCAGCAGCAACTGCAGGACCTGCAACTGCAACAGCAGCAGCAGCGGATACGCCGAACTCTTCCTCAACAGCGTGAACGAGCTCAGAAAGCTCGAGAACTGTGAGGCCCTTAAGTGTTTCAATGATAGAAGTAATCTTCTCTGACATTTTAGTAAACCTCCAATATAATTATAAGTTATTTTTAAAATTTAGTTTTACTGCAGATTATTCTGCTGCAGCCTCAGTTGCGGGAGCTTCCTCAGCGGGAGCTGCCTCTTCAGCCTTTGCGCAATTCTCTACGCCACCTTTGTCAACGATTGCCTGAATAGCACGTGCAAAGCTTGCAACGGGTGCCTGGAATGCACCGAGAACGTTTGCGAGAAGGATGTCTCTTGAGGGTAACTTAGCGAGAGCATCGATTTTATCCATGCCGATAACCTCACCGTCGAGGTAACCGCCCTTAACCTCAAATGTCTTGCTCTTGTCAGCAAAACCACAGAGAATTCTTGCGGCTGCTGCATAATCTTCATCACTTGTAGCAAGAGCTGTAGTACCTGCTAAGTGAACGTTGAGTTCACTCATACCTGTGTTCTCAAAAGCACGCTCTAAGAGAGTGTTCTTGATAACAGTGTACTTAACGCCGGCCTCACGAAGATCTTTTCTGAGCTTAGTGTCGTCTGCTACGTTGATACCCTCGTATGAAACAAGAAGACCTGTAACAGAATTCTTAACTCTTTCAGTAACATCAGCAACTAACTGCTGCTTCTGCTCTAATACTTTCTGACTTGGCAACTAATTTCACCTCCGTTAAATTGATAACGCAGTTCATAAGAGAAAAAGCCTCTTTCATGAGAAAGAGGCTTGAAATTACATTATTCACCCTAAGGTGTGTAATAGCTTCTTCCTCGGCAGGCGGGTTGCCCCATTATATCCGCAAGCGGAAACCTGCTGTCTTTAGAACAGCGATTTATATATTCAGAGCAAAGCTCT
>JAZTWD010000054.1:0-19440 GCA_045635685.1 Ruminococcus sp. | reverse complement strand
ATCACAGATAAAACCATATCCTTTATCAGAGAAATAGGTTGCTATATATCCGTATTTGATTTTGTTGGTAGTTTTATTAAACATATGAATACCTCTTCCCAAGATTTATTTACAATGTTACAGTAACTAAATACTATTGATAATTATTATCCAAGTCTGCAAATGCAAACAGGGTTATTATTGTTTTCTGTGTAATTTGTGCTATATGCGATATTGCTCGATTCTTTTTATTATCGTATCAATTTCGGTTTCTTCATATTTTTTATCGCTATCACACTCTGTAATGTATCGTGCAATCATATCTGATTTAACAATTGCAATTGGACAATTATCTACTCCATCAATCGTACAAGTGTCATAGGCAAGACAAATAATATTATGGATGTCGTTACTATCCATAAGGTTATCTAATATACTACTCACAACTGTATAATGACGATCTGATTGCTGAACAGGGTTTCTTATACCTTCTATTACACCATCAACTTCTCTTGTCCAGTTGCCGTATTTATCAATTGAGATATTACCCTTTAAATACTTAGTTTCAATCAAAAAAACTCCGTTTGGTGCAACTACGATATGGTCTATTTCTTGTGATTCTTCACTAACAGAAGTATAAAGCAAATGAATTCCTTCATCTTCTGTGCGTGATATTCTTTTGAATTCTTTAGGTAACCATTTCAGTGCATACTCTACATCTCGCTCTCCTTTTGCACCATAGTTGTTTTGATTTTCGGGTCTATCATTGAATCCTCTTTTTTCAATTTCGCGATTGACAACGTTTTCATAACCAAGGATAAAATCACGTTTTTCTCTCCATAAATTGTAATCTCCGACGATTTCAGAGTAATTATTATTTTTCCAACTCTTTATTATTTCACAAAGATATAACAATGCACGATCGGGTAAACATTGCACTTCTTGTCTATCCTTTTGAACAAAAACATCATTTTCTGATTTTATGCTTGAATCAAAATCTTCTTGACCTTTTGCAAATAGATAGGTCTTGCCTTTATAATAAGCGTTGCAATCATAATCACTTCCGTGATTCCAATCAATATAATGGAGCCACCAATTATGGTTCATCCACCAGTCTTCTTTTTCGACTACTATAAAAAAGGGAATAATTTTAAATAATACACGAGCGGCTTCTAATTTATCAATTGGTATAGATAAATTAGGCATATCTCCGCTTTTATCAAAAAAAACCATTCGGATAGATTTATGAGTTTCACCATTCATTTCATATTCAGAACAAAATAATTTTGCCATAACTATAGTATCTGCAATATCAATTGACGGGAATGACAGATAATCATCTAAATGCTGTATTTGAGCGGTTCTGTTTGTTCTAACACATTTTCTTAAAAAATCATTTATCTTTTTGATGTTTTCTTGTTTTTCTCTCTTTTTAGCTTCTCTGCTTTTTGAATCAAATAACCCCATCTAAATTCTCCTTAATCATCTTCACATGCAATTTGAATTAACCCTTCTGGATTTTCTTTTGCATATTCTACGAATGCGTGTTTAAGCCCATTTTTAAACTCTTGTGCCTCTTCAACTTCTTGGTTAGTATATTTCTCAGGATTTTCTAATATCTCGTCATACCTCTCAACCTTTTCGAAAAATCCTGATTTTTCAAGTTGTTTACGGGTTTCTTTCAATTTTTCAGATTCTTCTTTACATAACTCTCCAATTTCATCGCATATTTTCACCAGTTCATCGCCAAGAGCATAAATCTGTTTACTTATTTCATCCTCTTGTCTTCTAAGCTCCATGTATTCTTCACTCATATAAGGAACTTTTTTCTGTTTCTCTACAATCGGGTCTTGTTTTTTCCATAATTCTTTCATCATCAAATGAATCTGTTGTTGTCTTTCATTCAGTTCATCAACTCTTGACATAAGTCTCATCCTTTCATTAATTATTCGTTGTTTTTATCTATGTTGTCCTTGAGTATCTTACGTACCCATTTCTCTGTATAACCATACTTTGTAGCCAGTTCCTTGATGTTATGTCCGTTGTATTCGTCAATAATCTGCATGATTATGAACTCTCGGCTAAAAAGCTCTACAGGAAAGAAAAGCTGTGTACCTCGGTATTTTCCGTGGAGTTTTAGCACCGCATCAATTCCAAGAAGTGCCGCAAGTTCGCTGTAAGCACCATTCAAATACTCGCCTTTGATTTTGTTAGTGTTAATAGCTATCAGACCTCTCATATCAAATCTCCTTTCTTAATTATAATTCATCTTTTCGGAACTTCGTAGTGGCACAGGTCACAGGAACAGTTCCTTGTAAAATTCCCATAATATGGGAAAAGACCTACACCAAGAGATGTAGGTCTAACAAATGTTATACTATTGTTTTTGCTGTAACAAAAAGTATTACCAGTAATTTTGGTTTGTTCAGAAAAACTGCAAAGCATTTATATTTCAGAATATTATCTATTAATGTTTTTTATCTAAACCTTATGGTTTACTTCAATATGGATAAGTGAGGTTTTCAATTGAAAATAAACTCTTATATAATTCGAAATATATTCTTTAAAAGAACATTGACACATTTGGGATATATGATAATAAGCTAAAAATTTTAATAGTGGTTTTAGCTTTTTAAGTTTGCATTATATGGAATTTTTTGATTGTTTGAAAATTAGATCATTATTTGTTGAAAGTTATAAGATGATGTGATATACTAACAATGTTGTTAACAGGTTTGTTTTCAAGGAGGTTTAAGAGTGGATATAAATATGTTACTCAAGACAGCAATTGATGAGACTGTACTTTTGCACTGTGGTGAAGAATTTTTGCTAAAAGACCTGTTTAAAGGATATGAATGGAATCGCATTCCTTTTAAGGACAGATTATTATTAGGTACTTTGTTTTTAAATATCGTACATACAAGGTCAGATATTGTTGCTATTCAGAAAACACCATCTAATCAACAAAAGTATCGCAAAATGGGTGCTGAGTTCGGAGGTGAAGTACTATGAATATATTACTAGTCGAACCACCATATAAAAATAAATATCCTCCTATTGGATTAATGAAGATAAGCACTTACCATAAATCTCGTGGTGATCAAGTAGTCTTTTATAAGGGCATAATGCATCAATCAGAGTTTGAAAAGGGTCACTTTGATAGGGTGTATATCACTTCTTTGTTTACATTTCATTATTCTATTACCGTTAAAACGATAAATAGTTATGAAATGTTTTTGCCAGCATCTAATATATATGTTGGAGGCATAATGGCATCATTAATGCACGAGAAATTGAAAAGTGATATTAATGATGAGATTCACATTTTAACAGGTCTACTAACCGATACTGAATGCCTTGGTTTTAAAGATTATGTAAATGTCGATGTGTTGCCTCCTGATTATTCAATTTTGGATCACACAACCTATGAATATCCTGCAGGAGATAATTACTTTGCATATATTAGCAGAGGATGTACCAATAAGTGTAAATTTTGTGCTGTACCTATACTAGAGCCAAAGTTTCAATTAACCAATAATATTATTCATCAAATTAATGCAATAAGAGATGCGTATGGCGAAAAACAAAATTTGCTGTTGCTTGATAATAATATATTAAGCTTTAATGTAAATGAGTTAAAAAACATTGTTGAAGATATTAGATCTCTGGGGTTTGATGGAAAAACTAAATTTTATGCGGAGTTACCAATAACTGTATTTCTTCGAAAGTTATCAAAAGCTGATAAAGGTAGCTCTGCTTTTATAAATGTATTAAACAAATGTATTGACTATTTAGAAAAACAAAGCTCTAAAAGAATGTCGAAAATCTATTCTGAGAAATACAATGAGATATTGGAAAAAATAAGGAATGCTGACGATAAATATACTGTAATAATAGAAAATCAGAATACATTGATTGAAATTTTGGGGTTCTATTTTAGACCCGTTGGTAGACAACGTTACGTAGATTTCAATCAAGGAATTGATGCTAGACAGCTAACTCAAGAAAAAATGGAAGTGTTAGCAAGAATCCCTATAAAGCCATTTCGACTTGCTTACGACAATATAAAATATACGGATGTATACAAGAAGGCAATGACACTTGCTGCAAAAAATGGCGTTGATAACTTCTCTAACTATATCTTATACAACTATAATGACACACCAGGTGAATTGTGGGATAGGTTGAAAGTTAACATAGATCTAGCTAAACAGCTTAACGTTCGTATTTTTTCGTTTCCTATGAGGTATGCTCCCATAGATCGAAGTGACAGAAAATATATTGGTTCTTATTGGAATAAGCATTTTTTGAGCAATGTTTATGCCATTCTTAACGTTACAAAAGGAATTGTTGCGTCTGGTGAGAGCTTTTTTTATAAAGCGTTTGGATATTCCCGTGAAGAGTTTTATGAGTTACTTTATATGCCACGTGACTATATCGTGTATAGAAGTATCTATGAAGGAAACGGCTTATCTCAACAATGGAAAAAGCAGTTTTCAAAATTAACAA
This sequence comes from Ruminococcus sp., assembly GCA_045635685.1. GTDB lineage: Bacteria > Bacillota > Clostridia > Oscillospirales > Acutalibacteraceae > Ruminococcoides. The sequence goes on along the minus strand of JAZTWD010000054.1, from coordinate 14,952 downwards.
ATGAGCATAAAGCCGAATTGATTACTGTTTTGTGTGAAAACAAGGAGCCTACAACAAAAGAAGTTACAGATTTATTAGAGTTATATTAAATAAGAAAAATAGGAGGACAAGCTAATGGCAAAGAAATATGAGTATCAATATGTAAGAATAAATGATTTGCTCCTTGATGACGAAAACCCTCGTTTTGCTTCAAGTGTGTTGGTTCAAAGCAGTGTTTCTAAAGTAAGTCAATCTTCCATTGTTGAACATCTACTGAAATATGCTGATATTCAAAAGTTAGCACATCGTATAAATGAAGTTCATGAACTTCATGGAGCAGAACTTATTACATGTTATAGGCGTGGAGATAAATATGTTGTTTTAGAAGGTAATAGACGAGTTTGTGCTTGCAAGCTTCTCCTTGACAGGTCACTTATCCCTGAAATGTACAAGCGGAATTTCCCGTTTATCAGTGATGAAACAAAGGAAAATTTAGAATCTATCATGGTTATAGTTTATCCAGATAGAGAATCAGTTCAAGCGTATTTGAGTGATCGACATATTTCTGGCGTAAAAAAATGGTCGGCATTGGAGAAAAACAATTATTATATGAATCTTTTTCAAACGCATAAAGATATTGATACAGTAAAACACTTCACAAGTGATACAGTTGGAGTAATCAAAAACTGTATTATTAAATATCAGTTCTTTATGGAAGTTTTTAAAACACTTCAAGAAAAACACCAGAACATAGAAATTGAAAAGCTAGATTACTTGCCGATGGTAGATAGATTTATGGATTTACTTGTTGGTAATGATATTGATGTCGGTTTGTCATTACAGCTTAACGAGAATTTGCTGAAGTATTATGCTCCTCAATCCAAGCGAAAAATATATAAAAATATATTGATTATGATAGGTGAAGCTTTTCTTTTACGAAAAGAGAAAAAGAATTGCGTTGAAGGAGAATTAAGCAAAATTATCAGTACAGAAATATCTAATGTTAATAAACAGAAAAAGCTTATTCAAGAGAATGTTCGTATACCTGGGTTATTGGCATTGATAAGTGAATATAAGAACTCTATAAGTGATGATCATGAACTAGAATCTGCTAAAGATGACTCTGATTATGAAAAATCTTATATTGGTAATGGCGATACTACGTATAATAGTGATGTACTAGATAAAGGACAAGAAGATAATTTAAACTATGGACTAAATATCGACGATAATAACAAGTATGTTCCGACATTAAAATATCGACCAAAGAAAGTAAAACGAGAATATCTTTGTTTCTCAAAAGATGAAGCATCAGAATGGAACATTAATGGGGATTCGGATTTTGAAGTAAAGATTAGAAGCGTTTTGTTTGATTTGGCTAAGCTTTCGGTATATGACCATCCGTATGCTTGTGTTATGTTGTATAGATCTTTGTTAGAGATATGTACACGTTTTGTTTATCACCGAAATCAATCATCGATAAATCGAGATTACGATGAGAATAATTTAAATAATTCAATGAAATACTTGGTTAATAACTTCCTGTTTAATAATAGTTCAGGTAAGGATATACCTAAAATTAAAGAAGCTATTATGAGTAATTTAAAGAAGCCTGACATTATTCAAATCTTAAATCTTTACATCCATTACTCTAACCCCGTAGATGAGCAAATCCTTTTATCTACATGGAATAGTATAAAATTTTACATAAGTGCTTGCTTAAAATAGCTTTAGATTTTTTAATGGTAACATTAGTAATTATGCTGTTTCTACTGTAAGAATCAGAGTGATTTAGCACAATAAATCTAGTAGCTGTACTTAAGTTGTAATGGGCGGTGTAGTCGATAGATTTTTGTGAGTACCCATTGAGTACCCAGTTATAAAAGAATCTTTTGAACAGGGAAGTGCTGGCGAAAAGTCAAAAGTGAATAAAACGGAGCATACAAAAATAACGCAACCTTAGATAAACACTAGGGTTGCGGTTGTTTTTTGACCAGTAAAGTCCTGCTGAAAAAGAAAAAAGCTACCAACCGAAGTTGATAGCTTTTGGTGCGAGTGACGGGACTTGAACCCGTACGCGTCTCCACACACGCCCCTCAAACGTGCCTGTCTGCCTATTCCAGCACACTCGCATTTGCGACTATTGCATTATAGCACTTGGGGGTATGAATGTCAAGACTTATTTTTTAAAAATCGAAGATTTTTTTACTGAAGCTTGTTATTTGCAATCATATTGTCGTAATTTAACTTTTAAAGCAAAATACAATTTTGCAGAAAATTCGGTTGCTTTATTTTGGGGAATAGTTTATAATAAACTGAAATAAATCTCCGCCCGTGGCGCAGTTGGATAACGCAGCAGATTCCGATTCTGAAGACCGGGGGTTCGAATCCCTTCGGGCGGGCCAAACAAAGCAGTTCACGCTTTATAGCGTGGGCTGTTTTGTTCGTTCGGAGGGATTCGAATCCTGAGAGGGTGAGAAGCGTTAATAAAACAGTTCGGCGAACTGTTTTTAGCTTCGAAGTCCGCAGTAGCTATGCTACAAGGACAGATGACGCAAGGCGGCATCATCCCTTCGGGCGGGCCAAACAAAGCAGTTCACGCTTTAGCGTGGGCTGTTTTTTCGTTTGTCTTTGAAGCCCGCTTTTGGTTTTTAACACTCCCCCATTTTTTCTGCCAGATGCTCAAGGTCTGCATAGGCTATTTTGCCCAAGGCGGTTCTGGGGATTTTTTCGGCGAAATATATGCATTTTGGCATTGCTTGCTTTGACACATAGCTCTCCATATGATTTAATAGCTGAGCCTGCATTTCCTTAGTTTTTAGTCTACTGTCGGCCATTACCGCAAACATAACTGCCCTCTCAGCCTTTTTTGAATCCTTTATGCCAACGGCACAGCATTCTATTACACCATTATGCTTTAAGAGTGCATTTTCAAGCTCAGAGGGATACACATTGCAGCCGTTTGAAACAATCACCCGCTTTAGCCGACCTTTAAAGTAAACAAAGCCATCCCGGTCAATACACCCCATATCCCCTGTGTGTAGCCACAGCCTGCCGTCACAGTGGGTTTTAAGAGCGTGTTCGGTTTCGGCTTCATCGCAAAAATAGCCTTTCATAACGGTTTTTCCGCTTATGCAAATCTCTCCTACACTCCCTTTTTCTGCTTCTGAGCAGGTGTTTACCTTTACGATTTTATATAAAGTATGAGGGTAGGGCTTGCCTACGCTTTCTTTCTTAATTCTATCCGCAGGCATAAGGCATGATGCCGCCACGCACTCGGTTAAGCCGTAACCTTGTCGGATTTTCACCTGAGTATTATGCTTTAAAAGAAAATCGTTAAAGGCATCCTCCAGATCCGCACTTAAACTGTCACCTCCCGAAAAGACACCTTTAAGTCCCCTTAAATCCGCTTTAGCCAAAGACTTTGACTCCATGAGAGGGCTTAGCATTGCAGGCACTACGGCTAAGTAATGGGGCTTGTGTTTTCTAATAATTCTGCCTGCTTTTGAGACCTCAAAACGAGGCACAAGGATACACTCTCCGCCGAAATAAAGCACCGTGTGAATGCAGATTCCCAACCCGAAGCCGTGAAATACAGGAAGCACAGAAAGCATTCTGACACCTCTTACGTTTTCCTGGCAAACTGCCTCGGTGCCATTTGCCAAAGCGTTTAAATTAAGATTTGAAAGCTCCACCGCCTTTGGCTTGCCTGTGGTTCCTCCTGAAAAAAGAATCACCGCAGTATCCTGAGGCTTTTGAGGGCTAAGATAGACATTCTTTTTAGTTTTAAGCTTTAAAAGCTGACTCCACAAAACCGCATTTTCTTTTTTGCTTTTAAAGAATAATCCCAACTCCTCAAAAACAGAGGTCAGCACAAGATTTTTTAGTCCTGTCCTCTCAAACACATTCATAAGCTTTTCGTAAAGGGTGTCCAGAGCGATTATTACCTCTGACCTGCATTTGGTGATGCAGTCTTCAAGCTCATATTCTGCCGATAACGGCGACACAAAAGCAGGCACAGCACCTATTCGGTTAATGGCGTAGAGCACATACACCGCCTGAGGAATATTAGGCAAAGCCACAAGCACTACCTCGCCCCTTTTTACTCCCAAGGAATAAAGTGCAAGGGACAAACACCGTACCTTTTTAATAAGGGTTTTGTAGCTTATTTTTCTGCCGAAATAAGTTATTGCCGTATTATTTAAATTTTCTTTAGCTGAGCTTAGCACCGCTTCGCTGATACTCAGGTTTTCCTTTATAAATTCGGTTTGCTCCATAATTCTTTCCTTTTTTATTATTTAAGAAAATTATAGTTTTCAGAACTTAAATATCCTATCCTTTTGTGGCGAAAAACGCATCGCAAAATTTTCCTTTATTTTCAGGTGAAATAGTGGTAAAATATGCCTATGTTAAAAAAGGAAGTCGCAAAACAGATGAAAAAACTTATTTGCCTTATTATGGCGTTGTTTATGATATTTATAATCGCAGGTTGCGAAAACAGTGCGGTTAAGGATGACGGAAAGCTCAGCGTGGTTGCAGTTTCTTTTCCCGAATATGACTTTGCAAGGGCTGTGGCAGGGGATTTAGCCAGCATAAAAATGCTGATTCCTCCTGCAGGGGAGGTTCACGGATACGAGCCAACGGTTTCGGATATAAAGGCGGTAAACGGCTGTGATTTGTTTATTTACACAGGAGGCGAGTCGGACAGTTGGGTAGAGGATTTGCTTGAGTCCGCCAACAACGAAAACCTTAAAACTCTTGCTATGACACAATGTGTAGAAGCTTTTAAAGTTGACAGCCACGACCACGACAAATACACCGTTGATGAGCACGTGTGGACAAGTCCGAAAAATGCAATATCTATTGTAAACTCCATAAAAGACACCCTCTGCGAAATTGATAATGAAAACAAAGAAGCCTTTGCAAATAACGCAAAGGCATACTGCGAAAAGCTTGAGGAGCTTGACGAAAATATAAGAGCGGTAACAGAAAATGCAAATAATAACACCCTTGTTTTTGGTGACCGCTTTCCCCTTACCTACTTTGCTGAGGAGTACGGACTTGAGTACAAATCGGCATTTTCGGGATGCTCTGAAGACACCGAGGCAAGTGCATCTACAATTGCAAGCCTTATTGATTATGTAAAGGAAAACGAAGTACCCGTTGTGTTTGTAAACGAGCTTTCAAACACCGCTATTGCCGAGCAGATTGCCAAAGAAACAGGAGCCGAGGTTAAAACCTTTTACTCCTGCCATAAGGTTTCAAAGGATGACTTTGAGAAAGGAAAAACCTACATTGACATTATGAGCAGGAACATAGAAAATCTTGAGATTGCACTTAAATGAAAAAAGCCTTCCCGAAACAAAACGGGAAGGCTTTACTTTTATTTCAAACTGTCAATATAACTTTGCAGAATTACAACTGCTGCTACAGAGTCCACCACTGCTTTGCGTTTTTTACCGCGGGTGTTTGTGTCATTTAAAAATCCGTGAGCCATAACTGTGGTGCTTCGCTCGTCTACCATTTGGGTTTTTATGCCTGTTTTTTCGGTTAAAGATTCCGCAAAGGCACGGGCGTTAACGGCACTTTCGCCTTCACTTCCGTCCATATTTTTAGGAAGTCCTACTACAATAAGGTCGGCTTTTTTTACTTCTTCGGCGACTTTCTGGAGAAGCACGTCTTTGCGTTTTTCGGAAATTACAGTTACGGGATAGGCTAAAAAGCCGTTGTCGCAGGCGGCAATACCTGTGCGTGCTTTGCCTAAATCAACTGCCATAATAAGCATAAGTTACACCTCGTCAGTATACTGCAAAATCACCGTAACCACCCTGAGGTGAGGCTTTTTGCTGATAGAAACGTTATTGCGGTCAATGAAGTTTTCTTCAAGCTCTTCGTTTACAGCATCAAGGCATTCAAAGAAAACATAGTCGCCGCTGTAGAAAAGCTCATCCAATGTATCCTCATAATCAAGGTCTTGAGAAATACTTATGGTAACCGTTTCGGTTAAAGAGCCCTGAGCAACTCTTAAGCCTGTTTTTATGTTCTCCTTGGCAATATCGCCAAGGTCGTTTACTATGAGGGAATTCTTGACGAAATAGTTCTGGGTTGTGGCTGAGCAGACAGGAATAATAATGTTGAAACTGTCTGCCACACCGTCGTCAAGACCGCAAACCTGCTCTTCGGTAAGCTGAGAGTACACAGGCAAAATGGTGTGGTCATAAATAAGCTGTTCGGTGGTTATGTTGAAATAATCGTAGCCGCTGCCTTTTTCGGTATCGTTCCATGTAGCATCTAAATAGTACCACTCGTTGTCGATTTTTACGCAGTTCCACATATGAAGACCGTCGTTGCCATTGCCTATAACAGGGTAGCTTTCGATACCAACTGAGGAAAGCATCATCTGCATAGCTCTGGTATAGCCTTCGCAAACGGCCTTTTGGCTAACCAAAGCACCATAGCTTGTAAAGCTTAAGAAATCGTCGCTGATTTTTACAACGTCCTCGGCATAGTTGCAATTTTGGATAAGCCAATCGTGAATGTAAAGTTCACGTGAGTATTCGGTCATATCTGAACGAAGCCCTAAGTGAAGCTCCCTGATTTTCTCGTTAAGCTGTGCAGAGTATTCCTCAATCTCCTCTGCACTTAAAAATGAATAAAGCTGCATAACAGTATCGCCTGTGGTGTTGGAATAGCCGAACTTGTTATCAAGCCAGAAAATATGAGGCTTGTCAAGGCTGAAAGCCACAATAACCTGACGAAGCTCTGCCTCAGTAAGCTCCACACCCCAGATTTTAAGTCCTAAAACGTCGAAAAGTCCGTTTTCAGACTCCTGTGCTATATAAAAAACGTTTTCCTCCATTTCCTTATAGAGGACACGCTGAGCTTCCAGAGTTAAACTTTTGTAGCCCTGATTAAGCTCGACACCGCCGTAACGTACCGAAACAGGATAAAACTCTACATCAGCAAAGTCATAATACACACCTGAGTCATCCTTAACAGCTACAGTTTCCAGAACATAGTCGGAAACAGGCTGAACGGTGCTGTCAGGGTCAAGCTCGTTAACACTGTTTTCGGGTGGTTTGTCGCCAACGCAGGCGGTAAAAAGCATTAAAATGCCAAGTAAAATACAAATCAAAGAAAGTCTTGATTTCACCTTTTATCTCCTAATAATACCTGTGCCACTAAACGGCATTTTATATACTCTTCCATATTCAAAGTAAGGGACAGCGGTTGGCGCTGTCCCTTAACTTTTGAAAAAATTTACTATTACTTAGAAAGTCTTTCCTTAAGACCTGCAAGCTGATTCTTGAGCTCCTCAGGAAGTCTGTCGCCAAACTTCTGGTAGAACTCCTCAATGCCTTCTGTTTCCTTAAGCCACTTAGCGTTGTCAACATAAAGGATATCCTCAAGAACCTTGATGTCCATATCAAGACCTTCGAGGTTGATGTCAGATGCAGAGGGAACGTAACCGATAGCTGTTTCGTTAGCCTCAGCCTCACCGTTGCAACGAGCAACAATCCACTCAAGAACACGGAAGTTGTCGCCGAAACCGGGCCAGAGGAAGTTGCCCTCGTCATCAAGACGGAACCAGTTAACGTTGAAAATCTTAGGAGCGTTTTCGCCTAAAATCTCGCCCATCTCAATCCAATGTGCGAAGTAGTCGCCCATGTGGTAACCGCAGAAGGGAAGCATAGCCATGGGGTCACGGCGAACAACACCAACAGCACCTGTAGCAGCTGCTGTAGTCTCGGAAGCCATGATAGAACCTACGAACACACCGTTGTTCCAATCTCTTGACTGGTAAACAAGGGGAGTTGTCTGTGCACGGCGGCCGCCGAAGATAATTGCGGAAATGGGAACGCCCTTTGTAGAGTCAAACTCAGGAGAAATGCAGGGGCAATTCTTAGCAGGAGCTGTGAAACGGCTGTTGGGATGTGCACCCTTCTCGGAAGATTCCTGACCGTTCCAGGGGTTGCCCTTCCAGTCTGTAGCGTTTGCAGGAGGATTCTTATCTAAACCTTCCCACCAAACTGTATTGTCATCATTATTGAGAACTACGTTTGTGAAGATTGTGCCCTTCTGAGTAGAAGCAAGAGCATTGGGGTTAGACTTAACGTTAGTACCGGGAGCAACGCCGAAGAAGCCGTTCTCAGGGTTAATAGCATAAAGTCTGCCGTCTTCGCCCTTACGCATCCAAGCGATATCGTCACCAACTGTGAATACCTTGTAGCCCTTAGCTCTGTATCCCTCGGGAGGAATAAGCATAGCAAGGTTTGTTTTACCGCAAGCAGAGGGGAATGCAGCAGCAACGTAAGTTGTGTTGCCATTGGGGTCCTCAATGCCGAGGATGAGCATATGCTCAGCCATCCACTGGTCGTTCTTACCAAGGTAAGAAGCAATACGAAGTGCAAAGCACTTTTTACCTAAAAGTACGTTACCGCCGTAACCGGAGTTAACGGAAATAATGTAGTTATCCTCGGGGAAGTGGCAGATGTATCTCTTCTCTTCGTCGATTTCACAACGGGAGTGGAGACCCTTGATCCAGTCCTCAGAATCGCCAAGGCAATCAAGAACAGCCTTACCAACACGAGTCATAATAGCCATATTGAGAACAACGTAGATAGAGTCAGTAACCTCTAAACCAATCTGAGAAAGAGGAGAACCGATGGGGCCCATGGAGTAAGGGATGATGTACATTGTTCTGCCCTTGTAGCTGCCCTTAGCAATGTCAAAAAGCATTTTGTAAGCCTTGTCGGGATCCATCCAGTTGTTTGTGGGGCCTGCGTCCTCTTCGTTCTTGGAGCAAATGAATGTTCTGCCCTCTACACGAGCAACGTCGTTTACTGCTGTTCTGTGGAGGTAACAGCCGGGGAGCTTCTCCTCGTTAAGCTTAAGCATTTCGCCTGTCTGGCAAGCCTCTGCTCTTAAAGCCTCAAGCTGAGCCTCAGAGCCGTCGATCCATACTACCTCGTCAGGAGTAAGGAGGGACTTCATTTCGTCAAGCCATGCAAGAACTGATTTGTTATTTGTCATGTGAAATCTCCTTCGCATTAAAATCTGAAATAACGGATACTAAAAGTATTCCATATAACACTATAACATAAGTGTAAAATAATATCAATATACCAAATTGAAACTTTTTATAAATTTATTGCTCTTTTTTTGTTGAATAATCTATAGGAAGCGTTGCGGTGGCGTTAAGGTCAAGTTCGGCAATATTTCCGCTTAAAAATTCATAATATCCTTGCGAGCCTACCATAGCCGCGTTGTCACCGCAGAGTTTAAGGTCGGGGATGTATAAATCCATACCCTTTTCATTACAAATTCTTGTAAGCTCTTTACGTAAAAGTGAATTTGCCGAAACACCGCCTGCGGCTACAATTGTCTTTGCACCGAAGTCTTCGGCGGCTTTGAAAAGGTTATCTGTAAGGCAACCTACAACAGCTTTTCTGAAAGATGCGCTTACGTCTTCTTTAGAAAGGGTAATGCCCTTTTGCTCTGCGTTATGAATTAAATTTATAACCGCAGTTTTAAGGCCTGAGAAGCTGAAATCGTAAGCTGAACCTGCAACTGTGGGACGAGGAAGCGTAAAGGCATCGGGGTTGCCAAGCTCTGCCACTTTGTCCATTTCGATACCGCCGGGGTAAGACATACCTAAGGTTCTGGCGGCTTTATCAAAAGCTTCGCCTGCGGCGTCGTCTCTGGTCTGACCTACTACCACCATTTCGGTATAATCCTTAACGGCTACAATATGGCTGTGACCGCCTGAGGCTACAAGACACAGGAAAGGAGGCTTAAGCTCAGGGCTTGTTATGTAGTTTGCGGCAATGTGGCTTCTTAAATGATGCACAGGAATAAGAGGCTTACCTGTAGCAATGGAAAGTCCCTTTGCAAAGTTAACGCCTACTAAAAGTGCACCGATAAGACCCGGGGCAAAGGTAACGGCAAAAGCGTCAATATCCTCTAAAGTACACTGAGCCTCCTTTAAGGCTTCATCAACTACACCTACTATTGCCTCGGCGTGACGGCGTGAGGCAATCTCGGGCACAACTCCGCCGTAAATTCGGTGTTCCTCTACCTGAGAAGCTATTACCGAGGACAGTACCTTTCTTCCGTCCTCAACTACTGCAGCGGCGGTTTCGTCGCAGGAGGATTCGATTGCAAGAATTTTCATATATCTCACCTTTATATTTCTTTAAAAAATTTTGTAAGTAAAATGGCATCTTCCAAAGGCTCTTTGTAATAATTTTTACGTCTGCCGACTTCATTAAATCCAAGGCTTTGGTAAAGCTTTACGGCAGGAGTATTGGATGAACGTACCTCTAAGGTTGCAAAGGCCAAATCAAGCTTTATGCACTCATTTATAAGCTCATTCATAAGAGCCTTACCTATGCCTTTTCGGCGGTAATTTTCAATTACGGCAAGGTTGCCCATATAGCCTTCGTCAAAGACTACGCTTAAGCCTACATAGCCAATGGGAGCTTCACTATCAAAAGCCATAAGAAAAACCGAATTTTCCTTAGCCATTTCGTCTTTTATGCTTTGCTCTGACCAAGGATGCACAAAACAAAGTTTTTCGATTTCTGCCGCGTATTTTACATCGGCAACAGTCATTTTTCTAATAATCATAGCTCTGCGAATATTTCTTCAAGAGAATTTAAAATTTCATCTCTGCATAATTTGTAAACACCTAAACCTGAGCCGTAAGGGTCGGCTACTCCGCCCTTTTGAGCATTAAGAAGCCTGAGCTTTGAGTCGGGAATTCCCATTGCCTTAAGCTCCCTCATATGCTCAGCCGTCATACCGATTATAAGGTCGAAGTTTTCCATATCTAAATCGTAAATATCGGTAGAGCTGAAAAAATCCGACTCAATTCCCATTTCTTTTAATGCTTCATAAGAATTATCGTGAATAGGCAGACCTTCAATGGTGCAAAGCCCTGCACTCTGAGCGTGAGCAGGAATGCCCTTTTCCCTTGCCTTAGTGTTAAAAATAAGCTCTGCCATAGGGCTTCGGCAGGTGTTGCCTGTGCAAACAAATAAAACTCTTTTCATATTTACCCCTTTGCGTCATACCAGGTTTTGCCCACTGAAGCTTCTGCAACCAAAGGTACGGAAAGCTTAACGGCACTTTCCATTTCTTCCTGCAAAATCATAGCAACCTGCATTGCCTCAAACTGAGGGCACTCTACAATAAGTTCGTCGTGAACCTGCAAAATTAATCTTGCAGAAAGACCCTCTAATTTAAGACGCTTATCAACCTTTATCATAGCAATTTTGATGATATCGGCGGCAGTACCCTGAATAGGCATATTTCGGGCAACTCTCTCGCCAAAAGCTCGGGTCATATGATTTGTTGCAGTAAGCTCAGGCAGATATCTTCTTCTGCCGAAAACTGTTTCCACAAAGCCTTCGTTTTTGGCACGCTCTATGACGTTTTTCATATAACTGTCGATGCCTGAATAGTGCTTTAAATAATTATCAATATAAGCCTTGGCTTCTTTATTGGTAACACCGATATCCTTAGCTAAGGAGTAGGCACCGATTCCGTAAACAATGCCGAAATTAACGGCCTTTGCACGGCTTCGGTGAATTGGCGAAACCATATCAATTGGCAAAGCAAAAACCTGCGAAGCGGTAACGGTGTGAATATCAACATTATCGGTAAAGGCTTTAATCATTTCTTTATCATTTGCAATATCTGCAAGAACTCTTAATTCTATCTGAGAATAATCCGCATCTACCAAAACACAGCCCTCACTTGCTTTGAAGAACTTTCTCAGTTCTCTGCCAAGCTCGGTTCTTACAGGAATATTCTGCAGGTTTGGCTCGGTGGAACTTATACGGCCTGTGCGGGTTTCCTTCTGATTAAAGCTTGAGTGAATTCTGCCGTCGGGAGCTATAACCTTTAAAAGTCCGTCGCAATATGTGGACTTTAATTTTGCATAAGTTCTGTACTCTAAAACATGCTTAACCACAGGGTAGCTGTCCTTTAAAGAGTCCAGCACGTCGGCACTGGTGGAATATCCGCTTTTGGTCTTTTTGCCAGTTGGGATTTCCATTTTCACAAAGAGAGCTTCACCAAGCTGTTTGGGAGAGTTAATGTTAAACTCATAACCAACCTCTTTGTAAATCTCCTGCTCCATAACTTTGAGCTTTTCGGCTATAACCACACCATAGTCTTCAATACCCTTTGCATCCACATCAAAGCCTAAATTCTCCATTCTTGCCAAAACGTTTGCCAGGGGAATTTCGATATCACACAGAAGCTTAAGTTGCTCTTTTTCTTCTATCTGCTTTTTTAATTTAAGGTAAATTTCCCAGAGTGAAGCCTGTTCTTTTGTTACACCTTCGCCCTCAACATCAGGCAGTACCACACCATACTCGGTGCAGAGCCTTTCTATGCTGTAATCAGTTGAGGAGGGGCTTAAAAGATAAGCCGCCAAAGAAATATCGAAGTCTATATTCTCTGCATCAAAGCCCTTTTTATCCGCATAGGAAAACAAAGGCTTGCTGTCGTAAACAACCTTTTTTATTTTCTTATTTTCAAGAAAATTTATAAAGTCTTCTTCCGAATTGCTTACATATACTTTATCTGCTGTAACAGCAATAAAGCTTTTGAACCCGCTACCTTCAAGCTCTGCGTCGATTACGCATTCCTTTAAAGCTTTGGAGTAGGTTTCTACCTTTTTGGTTATTACTGTTTCTTTTTCAGGGAGAGCAGTGGTGTCGGCATCCCCGAGGCCTACTTTTTCAATAAGCTTGAAAAGCTCTAAAGATGCCATATATCTTGCGGCGGCGTCCTTATCCTCAAGCTCAACCTTATAGTTTTCTATATCTGTATCAATGGGAACTTCGCAGTAAATTTCGCCAAGCATACGGCTCAGGTAGGCGTTTTCTTTATTTGCTTTAAGCTTATTTCTGACGCCCTCTTTAATATCAATGGTGTCGATATTTTCATAGATATTATCAAGGTTTTCAAAACGGCTTATAAGGTCAGTTGCACCCTTAGGGCCAATGCCTGCAACACCGGGAATATTATCAGAGGTATCGCCCTGAATAGCCTTAATGTCAATAAGCTGACGAGGCTCAACGGAGTATTCCTCAATAATCCTCTGCTTATCGTAAATTTCTGCTGAGGGTGTGCCCTGCTTTGTGGCAGCAAAACGCACGCTGACGGTATTGCTTATAAGCTGGAAAGAGTCGCGGTCTCCGGTGGCGATAACACACTCATAGCCTTTTTCAGAGCTTTTCTTTGCAAATGTTCCTAAAATATCGTCAGCTTCATAGCCTTCGACAGACACAAGCTTGTAGCCTAAAAGCTTTAAAAGCTCCTTTAAAGGCTCTACCTGACATCTTAACTCCTCGGGCATACCTTTTCGGGTTGCCTTATAGCCTGAATAGGCTTTGTGGCGGAATGTGGGGGCGTGTAAGTCAAAAGCAATTGCAACTGCGTCGGGGTTTGTGTCTGCTTTAATTTTTAAAAGCATTGTAAGGAAGCCGTAAATAGCATGGGTAAACTGACCGTCCTTAGTGGTCAGGGGTCTTATGCCGTAATAGGCACGGTTCATTATTGAATTTCCGTCTACTGCTAAAAGTTTCATAGCTTATACATCACATCCACTGTAGTTGAGTTTTTGTGGTAATACCTGGGCACTCGTTTGGATACTGCACAGAGCACCTCGTAATTTATAGTATCTGCAAAGCTTGCCAAATCATCAACGGTGGGGTGCTCTGTAGCTGAGAAAACTATTACCTCGTCGCCGATTTTTACATCCTCAATATCGCTTACGTCAATAATGGTCTGATCCATACAAACTCTGCCTAAAATTCTGCATTTTTTACCCTTTAAGAGCATATAACCCTTGTTTGAGTAATCTCTGAAATAGCCGTCGGCATAACCTATGGTAACGGTTGCCACGGTCATATCTTCCTCTGCTTCAAAGGTTCTGCCGTAGCTTACCGTTGTGCCTTTGTAGATTTTTTTAACAGAGGCTACAGAGGTTTTCAAGGTCATAATTGGCTTTAGGGGCATCGCGCCCTGAAGCTTTGGAGAAGGAGCAAGGCCGTAAAGGATAATACCTGCTCTTACCATAGATTTGTGAGCGTTTTCGTAGTCCTCTGTACCTGCTGAATTTGCGTGGTGGATTATGCTAAACTCCACGCCCTTTTCCTTAAGTGCGTTTACTGTATAGTCAAAGTTTTCAAGCTGATTTTCGGTGTACTCTCTGCCCTCTTCCCCTTCGTCGGCTACTGAAAAATGAGCCATAATGCCCTCTGCATCAAGGCCTTTTAAGGAGCAAGCCTTCAAAATTTCGCCGATAGACTCATTGTCTCTCGGGAAGCTCTGGCACATAAAGCCGATACGGCTCATACCTGTGTCGATTTTAATGTGAACCTTAAGCCTTTTGCCCAGCTCCTCGCACCTTGCCGAAAGCTCTTTGGCAAAATCAAGGGAATAAACCGCCTGAGTAAGGTTTAACTTTAAAAGCCTTTTGGCGTCATGAACAGGGGTGTAGCCAAGAATAAGAATAGGCAGGGTAATACCGTAGTCCCTCAGTTCTTCAGCTTCGTCGATATTGGAAACCGCAAGGTAATCTGCACCCAAATCCTCATACATCTTTGAGAGCACCTTTGCGCCGTGGCCGTAGCCGTCCGCCTTAACAACACAGCAGATTTTACTGCCCTTTGCTTTTTCTCTGATTATATTAAAATTATGCTCAGCAGCGGTAAGGTCTACCTCTGCCCAGGTTCTTCGAAGTATATGCATAACTTAACCTCCGTGAAATCTATGCTAACCCATAAATTTTCCTATTGTAATTATATTACCAAACAAAATATAAATCAATATTTTTAAGATAAATTTACTTACTTTATAATGTGAAATCCAATGCAGTATTTGTACATAAAACATAAAGTTTCCTTTAATCCACCATTTTTTAAGTTAATACTATAAAATATCTTAATTTTTCCA
>JAZTWD010000053.1:0-19535 GCA_045635685.1 Ruminococcus sp. | reverse complement strand
TATTTTTTAACTGCGTCTTCGCGCATTTTGTACTTAAGAATTTTACCTGCAGCATTCATGGGGAACCCTTCAACAAAGTCAACGTACTTTGGCACCTTGTGCTTTGCCATATGGTCAAGCACATACTGCTTAACGTCAGCTTCTGTAAGATTTTCGCCCTCTTTAAGAATGATGCATGCCATAATTTCTTCACCGTACTGTTCATCGGGAACACCGATAACCTGAACGTCGCTAACCTTAGGATGAGTGTAGATAAACTCTTCAATTTCCTTGGGGTAAATATTTTCACCGCCGCGGATAATCATATCCTTAAGTCTGCCTGTAATACGGAAGTTGCCGTCCGGATTTTTGCAAGCAAGGTCACCTGTGTGAAGCCAACCGTCAGAGTCAATTGCATTTGCAGTTGCCTGAGGCATTTTGTAGTAACCCTTCATGATGTTGTAGCCACGGGCTACAAACTCGCCTGTTTCACCAATGGGCATCTCCTCCCCTGTTTCGGGGTTTACGATTTTACACTCAATCTGAGGCAGGGCTCTGCCTACGGTACCCACTCGGACATCAAGAGGGTCAGTGGTTGTGCTCATTGTACAACCCGGAGAAGCCTCGGTCTGACCGTAAACAATGGTGATTTCGGACATATTCATTTTATTTACAACATCCTGCATTACGGATATAGGACAGGGTGAGCCTGCCATAATACCTGTACGAACGTAGGAAAAGTCGGTTTTCTCGAAATCCTCATGCTCTAAAAGCGCAATGAACATTGTGGGAACACCGTGGAAGCAGGTAATTCGCTCATTGTTAATGCAAGCCAATGAGTTCTTGGCTGAAAAGTAAGGTATGGGAGAAAGCTGAGCACCATGGGTCATGGCGGCTGTCATAGAAAGCACCATACCGAAACAATGGAACATAGGCACCTGAATCATCATTCTGTCAGCGGTGGAGAGGTCCATTCTGTCGCCTATGCACTTACCGTTGTTAACGATATTATAGTGAGTAAGCATAACACCCTTGGGGAAACCTGTGGTTCCTGAGGTGTACTGCATATTACATACGTCGTTGGGGTCAATTAAAGAAGCTCTTCTCTTTACCTCTTCAAGAGGAACCTTTGAAGCAAGACCTAAAGACTGCTCCCAGGTAAGACAGCCGGGCATTGAAAAGCCTACTGTAATAATATTTCTGAGGAAAGGAAGCTTTCTTGAATGTAAGGGCTCGCCGGGCTTGGTGTTTTTCAGCTCAGGGCAAAGCTCCTGCATAATGCCTGCATAATCGGCATCAAGGCAGTTTTCAATCATAACCAATGTGTGAGTATCGGACTGACGGAAAAGGTACTCAGCCTCGTGAATTTTGTAGGCTGTGTTAACAGTAACCAATACTGCACCGATTTTGGTAGTTGCCCAGAAAGTTACAAACCACTGGGGAACATTTGTAGCCCACACAGCAACCTTGTCGCCTGCCTTAACACCTAAGGAAATAAGTGTGCGTGCAAACTCGTCAACGTCGTCCCTGAACTGGGAATACGTACGTGTATAGTCAAGGGTTGTGTATCTGAAGGCATACTGGTCAGGGAAAAGGTCTGCCATTTTATCCAGAACCTCAGGGAAGGTTTTGGTAATGAGTGTTTCCTTCTTCCAGACGTATTTACCTGTTTTTGTGTTGTTATCGTAAAGGATATCGGAGGCGGTTTTGGCGGTTTCAAAACGGCTCATATAGTTTACAAAATGAGGGAACACAATACCTGCGTCGCCGATTTCCTCTATCCATTCGCTTCGCCACTCAAAGGAAATAAAGCCTTCGTAGTTAATTGAGCGGAGGGAAAGCATCATTCTGTCAATGGGCATATCACCCTCGCCCATAAGGCGGTATTCAAAGCCATTATCAACTGTAGCGGAATCCTTGATGTGAACGTGCTTTACATAAGCACCTAAGTTTGTAAGTGTAGTTTCGGGAGTTTCGCCTGCCCTGTAGGGGTGGTTAAAGTCCCAGAGTGCCGAAATGTTATCGCAGGCAAAGCGATTAAGCAGGTCGGCAAGCCTTTTTGTATCGGCATAAACGCCCACAGTCTCTACAAGCACTACTACTCCTGTTTCCTCGGCAAAGTCCTTCACAGCACGAAGTACATCTGCACAGGTGTCGTCGGTTTCATCAGTGCTTTCTGCACCTGCTCTGAGCCTTACAAAAGGAGCACCTAACTTTTTAGCAAGGGAAATATGCTCGATAATCTCAGTTACGTTATCATCAATATTATTTTTATTTGAAATATCGCAAAGAACGTTAATACAGGGAATCGAAAGACCTAAGTTAGCCATTTTTCTGGCAGTTTTAGAAACATTCTCCTGCTTTAAAGGGCCGTTACCGCCCTGAAAAGCCTGCTCCTTAACATCGTGGATTTCAATACCCGCAAAGCCTAAGTCCTTTGCCATGGTATAAAAATCTTCCCATGTAAAGCCGTTCCAGCCGTTGGTGGAAAAAGATAACTTCATTCTTAATCCTCCTCGTATACAATTTTATTGAGGGCATTGAGGTAAGCCTTGATGCTTGCACCCATAATGTCGGTAGAAATACCGCGGCCTGAGTAAAGCACACCGTCGAAACGAAGCTTGATAAGAGCCTCACCCATAGCCTCTCTACCCTCGGTAACAGCCTGAATCTGGAAGTCGTCAAGCTCGTAATGGCAACCTACAATCTGCTCCAAAGCAAGCAAAGCGGCATCAATAGGGCCGTCACCTGTGGAAAGGCCGCAGAGCTCCTCGCCTTTTTTCTCAACCACAATGTGAGCTGTGGGAGCGATTACGTTGCTACAGTTTACTGCGTAGCTTACAAGCTTATATGTGGGAGGCACCTGCAAAGCTTCTGAAGCAACAATAGCCTCAAGCTCTTTGGAGCCTACTTCTTTTTTAGCGGCTGTTAAAAGGAACGCCTCGTAAACCTTGGCTGTATCATCATCAGAAAGAGTGTAGCCAAGCTCTTTAATAGCCTTGCTGATTTCAGAAATATCGCTGTTTTTGCTGATTGCGATATCTGCACTCTCGCCTATTTTATTATCAAAGGGAGTGTTGTCGCTTCTGCGGATTTTTGCAATAGTTTTAATCTGGGTAGCAGTACGTGAAAGCTCGGTAACGTTAAGACCTACGCTAATGCCCATTTGTTCGCCTCTTAATCGGATAAGGTGAACGAAGCTTTCGGTAGAGTTAAGCTTTGTTTTGGAAACTGCTGTTTTAATATACTCAGCACCGCACTTAAAAGCTGAAACGGCACAGGCGTTTGCCATACCAAGCTCGTTGTAAGCGGCAACGCCAAGCTGTGCATCTTTAAGCTTAGGGCAAGCGTCATAAAGGCCTGCGATTAAAGCTTCCAGCTCAGAAGGAAGTGTGGCAGAGGCTGTGTCACAAATTGTAACAGCCTTTGCACCTGCCTCTAAAGCGGCATTAACTGCCTGATGAAGGAAGTCCTTCTCGCTTCTTGTTGCATCCTCTGCTTCGAACTCAACAAAGTCGCAGAAGCTTGCGGCATAGGACACAAGCTCCTTAATCTTTTCAATCATTGCCTTAGGCTTAAAGTGGCTTATGTACTCCATTCTTACATTAGATGTGGGAAGGGATACAATAAGACGTTTGGCTTTTGCACCGCTTATAGCAGCCCAAGCCTTGTCGATTTGCTCTTTGGTTGTGCCTGCAACTACTGCAAGCTGAGAATTTTTAAGGAGAGAAGATAGAGTTTTTAGCAGGAGAGTATCTGTGGCAGTATTCTCGATAGCTGCCATTTCAATAACATCGGTGTTAAGCTTATCAAGAAGCTTTGCAATCTCGATTTTTTCCTTGAAACTTAAGGTTGCACCCTTGTGAGTTGTGCCCTCTCTTAAAGTAACATCAGAAATTCTTACCTGTTTCATTTTTCTTTTCTCCTAACTAAACGAAAAATACGTAACTAAACGAAAAATACAAAATATAAAAATAACGCCCCGAAGCTATACTTATGCTTCAGGGACGATAAATAACCGCGGTACCACCCGTATTGCTGCCTAAAAAAAGGCAACCACTTTTAGCCTTTAACGGAAGCTATCCGTGAATACCTACTGAGCTTAAGCTGTTGGGTAAACCTGCTGGGGAGTGAGAGGTTAGTTTTGGATTTGCCTGATTTCAGCATACACAGGCTCTCTGAGAAACCCTTGAAAAACCATTCTCCGTCATTGCATTTATACTTATATATAATAAAAGAAATTAGATTTATTTTACCCTATTTACCCGATATTTGTCAAGTAAATTTTATAGTTTAAGCCATATTTGCCTATAATCTCCAATTTGCCCTATTGCTACCTTTGGTTTTTCACAACCATTATTAATTTTGACAGAAAAACAGCCCCTGTGAAAGCTCACAGGGGCATAAAATATTACATGTGAATAACTCCTCGAGCGGATTTTCTGTGCTCGGGGATGATTTCGCCAGCTTTTGTAAGAGCTACCTTGGTCATCATAGGGCCAACAAGCTCGTAAATCATAACGGAGAACAGGGTAAGGTTTCTGATAATCTCAACATCATGGCTGCCGTGAAACTCTGCGGACGCCGCAACAACAGACATCATACCAAGGGCAACGCCTGCCTGTGGGAACAGGGTAATACCAAGGTATTTTGTGATGTTGGTGTCACATTTTGTAAGCTTGGCACTGAAGTAAGAACCAAAATGCTTACCAAGGCAACGAAGCACAATGTAGGCAACGCCAACAAGCACAACTGCCCACTGGGTAAAGATTGAAAGCTCAAGCTCTGCACCTGAAATTACAAAGAAAAGTGCAAACAAAGGACCTGTCCAGCGGTCGAGTCTGTCCATAAGCTCTTCGGAGAAGTCGCAAAGGTTGCAGAAAACTGTACCCATCATCATACAAAGAAGCAAGGATGAGAAACCAACGTGAACACCGCCAACATTGAACTTAAGAGTTGAAATTGCAACACCTAAGAGTACAAAAGCAACAGTTAATGAAAGACGCTTGCTTCTGGAATGGAAGAAACGCTCGGTAAACGCAAGACCTGCACCAAGTATAGAACCAACAGCCAGAGATGCAACAATCTCGATTATAGGCTCAAGAACCAAAGAAAGCACATTGAGGTGGCCTGTTGCAAAAGCCTTAGCCGCACCTAAGCAAACTGCGAAAATAATAAGACCAATAGCATCATCAAGAGCTACAACAGGCAAAAGCATAGTTGTAACAGGGCCCTTAGCCTTGTACTGCTTAACAACCATAAGTGTAGCCGCAGGAGCAGTAGCCGCCGCAATAGCACCCATAACAAGAGCTGTGGGAATGCTTACAACATCGGGCATAAACTGGTGAATTACTAAAAGTCCGCCGCCAACAAGAATAGTTGCCAGAAGTGCCGCCGCTGTACTTACAATTGCCGCCTGCTTACCGATAGCTTTAACCTGAGATACTCTGAACTCGTTACCGATTGTAAAGGCAATGAAGCCTAAGGCAACGTCACAGATAATAGAAAGGCTCTCAACATAATGAAGGCTTGTGAATCCTAAGCCCTCTATTCCCAACTGACCTAAGCAGTAGGGGCCAATAAGTATACCTGCCACCAGATAGCCTGTAACGGCAGGAAGTCCTAAGGGTTTGCAAAGTCTTGTCATTAAAAGTCCTGCAAGAATTGCAATACCCAGACAAAGTATTACGTTCGTCATACTAAATCGCCTGATTTCTATAAAATTTTTCCCCACGAAATAATACCCCTATTTAGGCCTGATGTCAACCAAAAAAGAGGTATCATTTTTAACATATTTTACGCGAAAAATCCGCTGTGTTTAATCATTTCTGTCAGCAGCAGCCGAAAGTAAGCTTCTGAGGCGGATTCTCACCGCACCCATATTGGAGATTTCGTCAATTTTAAGCTGGGTGTAAATCTTTCCGCCTTCTTCGATTATAGAGCGAGCCTCGTCGGTGGTAACAGCATCAACTCCGCAACCGAATGAAACAAGCTGAACCAGATTCACCTTATGTCCCCTTTTATGCTCTGCCACAAATTTAGAGGCGGCATAAAGGCGGGCGTGGTATGTCCACTGATTTCGCACATTTACTCTAAACTTATCGTATTTATGGCTCACAGAGTCCTCAGTAATTACCACTGCACCCTCACTACAGATAAGGGTATCTATGCCGTGGCTGATTTCCGGGTCGATGTGGTAAGGTCTGCCGGAAAGGACAATAACGGGTAAATCCTCTTTTTCGGCAATGCTAAGGAATTCCTCTGCCTTTTCTCTTACGTCAGAAAGGAATTTGAAGTAAGCCGCATAGGCTTTGTCGCTTGCTTTTTTAATGCTCTTTTTATCGAACTTGCCAAGATGCTTCTCTAAAATAGGTGCTATATGAATTTCAAACTGCTTTTTGTCGTGAAGTCCGATAAAGTCAGAGATAAACTTTGTTTTCTCTATAGCACCAACGTTTGATACGATAACCTGAGGATAGTAAGCAACTACTGGGCAGTTAAAGTGGTTATCGCCCATTTTTTCGTCCAGATTATAGGTCATATCGGGATAGAAAACTGCGTCCACGCCCTCGTCAATAAGAGCCTCAATATGGCCGTGCATGAGCTTTGCAGGGTAGCAGACTGTGTCAGACGGAATGGTGTGCTGACCTCTGAGGTAAAGCTTGCGGTTAGACTTTGGCGACACCTTGATGTTAAAGCCAAGCTCATAGAAAAAGCTTGCCCAGAAAGGCAGAAGCTCGTACATATTAAGCCCTAAGGGTAAACCTATGGTAGGCTTACCTTGGAGCAAAGGAAGCTCTCGGTAAGCATCAAGGAGCTTATTTTTATATTCATAAAGGTTATAAGAAACCATACCCTTTGCGTTTTGCAGAGGTTTGTCGCAACGGTTACCTGCTATGTATTTGTCACCTTCGCCAAAAGTGTTTATGGTAAGTCGGCATCTGTTTTCACAGCCGTGGCAGGTGATTGCCTTAACACTGTGCTTGAAATCCAATAATTCTTTTAGAGAAATTAATTTCGACTCTCTGCCCTTTTTCTTAAACTTCTGCATACTGTAAAGTGCGGCACCATAGGCACCCATAATTGCAGAGTAAGCAGGTCTTATAACATCTCTGCCGATTTCCTGCTCGAAAACCCTGAGCACGGCATCACTTAAAAAAGTACCGCCCTGAACCACAATGTTCTTGCCTAATTCTTCGGCACGTGCACAGCGGATAACCTTGTAAAGTGCGTTTTTAACTACACTTGTGGAAAGTCCTGCTGAGATATTCTCAACTGAGGCACCGTCCTTCTGAGCCTGCTTAACAGAGCTGTTCATAAATACAGTACAGCGTGAGCCTAAGTCAACAGGTCTGTCGGCAAAAAGTCCGAGACGTGCAAACTCCTCTACAGAATAACCCAAAGCCTGAGCAAAAGTCTGCAGAAATGAACCGCAACCTGAGGAGCAGGCTTCGTTTAAGAAGATGTTATCAATAGCACCGCCCCTGATTTTAAAGCACTTAATGTCCTGACCGCCGATATCAAGAATAAAGTCAACATCACTCTTGAATTTTTTAGCGGCGGTATAGTGGGCAATGGTTTCAACAATGCCGTAGTCCATATGGAAAGCACTTTTTATAATATCTTCGCCATAGCCTGTAACGGCAGAGGATTTGATTTTAAGGTCAGGATAATCCCTGAAAAGATTAATGAGATACTCCTTGATAACAGGCACAGGGTTACCGCTGTTGGAGGTATAGTAAGGGCGGAAAATATCGCCTGACTCACTACAGAGCACACATTTAACAGTTGTGGAACCTGCATCAATACCAAGGTACATTTCAGCCTCAGGCTCGCTGAGCTCCTTAATACCCTCAGAGGCTTTCTTATGCCTTATTTTGAAAGCTTCATACTCAGCCTCATTCTCAAAAAGCCTGCGGCAGCTTGTATAGCCGCCTTTGGCACTGTAGGTCTCAATAGTTTTGGCAAGGTCTTGTATATTCTGAGCTTCGGCGGCTGATGAAAAAGCCGCACCTAAAGCTACAAAGTAAAGGGAATTTTCAGGCAAAGTTCCATTTAATTTAAGCACATCGTCAAAGCTTAATCTAAGCTCTGACATAAAGGTCAAGGGGCCGCCTAAATACAGGATATTTCCCTTAATCTCTCTGCCCTGTGCAAGGCCGCCTACGGTCTGATTAACCACAGCGTAGAAAATACTTGCACATATATCCTCTTTTCTTGCACCCTGATTTATAAGGGGCTGAACGTCGGTTTTTGCAAAAACGCCGCAACGGGATGCAATGGTATAAACTTTCTCTTTATTCTTTGCAAGAATATTGAGCTCCTCGGGAGTAATGTTGAGGAGGGATGCCATCTGGTCTATAAATGCACCTGTACCGCCTGCACAGGTACCGTTCATCCTTACCTCCAAACCGCCTGAAAGGAAAAGGATTTTAGCATCCTCACCGCCAAGCTCGATTACAACGTCGGTATCAGGGCAAAGCTTTTTAACAGCATTGCGGGTGGCGTAAACCTCCTGCACAAATGGAAGCCTTAAGTCATTTGCCATACCCATACCTGCTGAGCCTGAGACGGCAATGTACATCTCAGCATCTCCTGTAGCAGAGTATACTTCCTTTAAAAGTTCTGAAGTCATCTCAGATATTTTTGAGAAATGACGTTTATATGTAGAAAATACTATTTTTGAATTTTCGTCCAGCACCACACACTTAACGGTGGTGGAGCCTACGTCAAGACCTATTCTTTTCATAGGTTCATTTCCTCCTGTGCCACAGAAAGCATAAGCTTAATACGGTTTTCCTGATTAACCTTGCTTGCTCCTGCGTCAAAATCAATGGGAAAGATATTTGCATTGGGGTAAATTTCACGCATACTGCGGATTACCCCCTTGCCAACAATGTGATTGGGCAGACAGCCAAAAGGCTGAGTACAGATAACGTTTGAGTAGCCTTTTTCAATAAGCTCGGCAGTTTCAGCAGGTAAAAGCCAACCCTCGCCCATCTTTACGCCTCTGTCAATAACCTTTTCACCAAGCTCTTTGATGTGGCTGAAAGGAGCAGGTGCAGTAAACTGAGGATATTTTTTGAGAACATCAAGCATTATGCTCTCTACCTTAGCGGCGGCGAACTCTGCGATTTTACCACCCTGTTTAACCCACCAGCTTCCGCCGTAGTATTTATAGTCTGTTTCAATATTTGCAAAGCAATACTGGAAGAATCCAAGCACACCGGGCACCATATATTCAACGCCCTGAGACTCCAAGAATTTTTCCAAACCATTGTTGCCGAAAGAGGAAAACTTAACGTAAATCTCGCCTACAATACCAACCTTGATTTTAGGCGTCTTTTTAATCTCTATATCTGCAAAATCCTTAGCAATGACCTCAAGGTTTTCTCTGAACTTTTTAGGGGAAAGTCCCTTACCCACCCTAAGCTGAGATACAATTTCTTTAACCCATTTGTCAAGAACCTTTCGGGTGTCGCCTTTATTTACCTCGTAGGGTGTTGTCTGGTTTTTAAGAAGCATCAGCATATCGCCGTAAATAATTGACATAATTGCTTTAAGCATAAGCGGCAGGGTGAATTTAAATCCCGAGTACTTCTCGATACCTGTAAGGCTTAAGGAAATAACAGGAATATGCTCCCATCCCATATTTTTGAGAGCCTTACGAAGAAGCCAGATATAGTTGGAAGCACGGCAGCCGCCGCCTGTCTGAAACTGGATAAGTGCGCACTTATCAGGGTCAAAATCACCACACTTCAAAGCATAAATCTGCTGACCTGTGGAGCAGATAGCAGGATAGCACATATCGTTGTGCATATACTTAAGCCCTGTATCAACAACCTCCTTGCCCTCATAGCGAGCAACAAAAAGGTTGTAGCCCTGCATTTTGAAAAGCTCCTGCAGAATCTCCATATGAGTAGGAAAAATATCGGGAGCGATTATTGTGTATTCCTTTTTCATCTGTTTTGTAAAGTCAACAGGTGCTTTTTTACTTGGCATACTGCATCTTCCTTTTCAGACATAATTCGACATTTTACAACATAATATTATATTATAACAATATGTACAAATAAATTTATGAACAAAAAGTTAATAATCAAAAAGGCTCTGCACAAAGCAGAGCCTAATTTAAGAGTTAAGTATCTTTTCAAATTTGGGCAGTACTCCTATACCGTCTTTACGGTGAGGAGGTAAGCCGTAAATATCATGACCGGGAAAATCGTTACCCTCAATAATAAGAGGGCCTTTATCGGTTACTGCAATGTCCCAGCCTACAAGCCCTACCTGAGGCACAACCAAAGAAGCCTTCTTTGCCAAATCGATAACCTCTTTCCACATAGGAACCTTAAAGCCTTTTATATTAACATTCGTTAGAGGATGAACTTCAAAAAGCTCTCCGCCTTTGTTAACAGCAGGAAAAATCACTTCTCCCCTGTCTTCTTCCACAGGCACAACCATACCGCCTGAGTTAAAATTATCAACGTGTTTGCCTCTGCCAACTTTGAGGTAAGCCGCCACAACATTCGCCTTGCCGTCTTTAAGAAAAGTAATCACACGGCAGGAGTTTACAGAATGAGGATGAAGCACACTCATCACAGGATGCTGGATAATAACTTCCTCTAAAAGGAAAAGATTTTTGCTCAGAAGATAAGATTTAATTTCTTCAACGGAATTATAATCAGAGACAGTAAGCTTTTCTATTCCCTTACCGCACATTCCATTAAAAGGTTTTGCAATAAACTGCGTATACTTTGCAATAAAAGCCTCAAATTCGCTGTGGTCTGCTTTTTCCAAATCTATCCAGCCACGATTTATATAATCCGTGAAAGTAGCGTTAAATTTACGCTTATCGTCAAAAACAGGAGTGTACTCAGGGTTATTAAATCGCTTTATAAAGGAGTTGTTGATTCCTCTTGTTACAATGGTTTTACGCTGTGCTTTGTTAAGGCTGTACATCTCAAAAACAGCATAGTCCATATACCCTGCCTGATATTTAAAACCACAGTATATCATATCGCAAAAAACAGTCAGATAACACTTTCCGCTTTTTTCTTTAACTTCTTTAATCTTTTCAAACATTCCTCGGGTATTCATAGAAAATACCCTTCGCAAAACATAACCAAGCTTCACAATAACCACATCAATTCGCTGATAATATATCTTATGTATATTATAATTTCCAAAAATTTATATCGCAATGAGAAATTAAAATTCCCAAAAACATTCACAGAGCAAAACAAAAACCGCCGAACATAGTCCGACGGTTTTATTCTTAACCCTGTAAGAAGGGATATTCTATGTGGTGTTTATCTATAATTTTCCAGTTGTTAAAATCATTGGCGTCGCCTTTGATTTCGTAGGTAACAAGGTTTTCCTCACGAACAGAGCCATCACTTGACGCACCGCTCATATACATATAGCGTGTAACGTCTGCGTCCTCGGCAACCTCATCAAAAGGTGTTCCGTATTCCTTGTAGTCAAGTCCCATTTCCTTAAGCACAGTAGGACGAACGTTAAGAAGTTGCTGAGGGCTTAAGCTTTCTTTCATTTCGCCTTTTGCACCGGCGGGCTTATAGAACATACTTACAACTCTTGAGTCATCAAGCTCGGTAAGTGTGCCGCTCCTGCCGTGGTCAGAGGTAATGATAATTGTAGAATTATCGTAGATACCAAGTTCCTTGAGCTGTCTCAAATACTCAGAAACATTGGTAAGGGCACCTCGGGTAGCTTCTTTAACGGTAACCTTCTCGTCGGTTTCCTCGCAGTTTTCATCGAAAACGTAAGGGGCATGGCAACCTTTGAAAAGGTAATATGAGAATGTACCATTCTCCCCTGATTCGTTGTCCTTGTTAAGCTTTTCGGTTTTAAGTCTGTCGTAAAAAGCGTAATCTGTAAGTGAAATACGCTCGTTATTTGAAAGGGAGTAAGCGCTGTTTGCCTGAGTAGTGTCGGTCTCGAAGAAAGGCTTAAGTGCTACGGGAGCTGTGCGATAAAGGGAAAGAATAACCATTTCCTTTTCAAGCTTAAGGTAGTCAATCTCAGGCTCGACAACCTTGTAATTATCAAGATATTCCATAAGGTAGTCGTCGTCGGGATTAACATACTTCTGATGAGCATAAACGCGGACAGCATAGCCTGCTTCCTTCATATCCTCAAAAAAGCCGTTATCCTCCCAAGCGGTAGCCATAGCATCGTCATATTCAGCGTTGTAGAAAGAATTATCACCTGTAAAAAGGTAAGCTACAGAAGGAAAAGTACGTGAGTAATGAGGAGTGGTGTTTTTGTACCAAGTAAAGCCGTCAAACTCGTCGAAATACTGAGGGTCATTTGCCATAACCTCCTCAGCAAAGTCGATATCAAAAGAGTCGATTGCAAGTACAATAACATTATGTTTGTCAGATAAATCAAACTCACCTACACGGGTTGCCTGTATGTTGCTTTTCTCGTCGATTTCGCTTATAAAGAAAACGCCAACAGAGCTTGCAAGCTGCATTACACAAAGAAGAACACAAATAAACCCTACTGCATAAGTCCAGATTTTTTTACTAAACTGCTCTAAAGCAAAGAAGATAAAAAGGATAATACCCCACACAGCAAGGCCGATAACCGCCTCGGTGGCAAGGTCAATCCACAAAACCTCAGTGCCGTCTAAAACACCTACGCTTGAGTTCATAAAAATTGACTGAATGTAAGCACCTACGGAAAGCCCTGTAAGTAAAGACAAATACCAGTTAAGAAGTTTGCCCTTAAGTAAGAAAGACAATCCGAAAAGCACGGCAAAAACTATAAACGCCGAAATGCCTACGGTAATCATTACCTGAGAAACCCTGTAGTCAAAAAACATTGTGTTGGCTACAAAAATCTCAATAATAGGTGCAAGGAAGTAAGTCATTACAAAGGTAAGACAAGCTCCAAGAGAGATTAACACCCTTGACTTAAGCTTTCTGCTGTCTGCAAACAGAAAGGTTTTAAGCTTTTTTAAAAACTCCATAAGTTCCCTCCACAACTCACATACGCAATTGAAGCGGTAGCCAAAACACAGACTAACCGCTTCAAATAATTATACCATATTTAATTAAAATTACAATAATATTTTACACAAAAATCACTTTTAGACATTCTAAATGTATATATGTCGCATATTGATTTAATTTGTGTGATATTGTATAATAAAGGGTAGTGCAAAGTTGCTTTGCTTAAGCCTCTTTCTGCTTTCTGAGCAAGGGCTTAACTTTAACTCTTCCCAAAAGCTCAAAGGGCAGATAGAAGGGATAAAGCGAAAGCACTATTGTAAGCACTACAGATATACCAATCATAATAAAGCCTGCGGCAGTCTCGCTAACCTCAAAGGGCAGGAAGTCGAAGTTATACCACTTGAACTCAAGGTATGCAAGGTACAGATAACGGTGAAGGATATACACAGAAAGTGTACGTGCACCTAAAGCTGTGAAGATGTTCTTCTTTCTGGGAATCCACACAAGGAATGCAAAGCAAAGAAGTGCGGCACAAAGGTAGAACCATACTCTGGGTAAGAACCAGAAAACAGGGTTAATATCGCAGTTCTTGAAAATTGCAAAGTAAGAACGGTCACAGGTAATAAAGCCGTTAATACTGAAGTTAAGAGCCTTGCCTGAGCCTGTAAGGTACAGAGTTCCCACTAAAGTGAGCATAGCCACTAAGAAAGCAGGAATTGAAAGAAGCTTTGACTTTTTTGTGAAAAGCTTCTGCATCTGACCTGTTGAGAGGTAATAGCCTGTAAGGAAGAATGGGAAGTGAACAATCATTCTGGAAATTGCCATAAGGTTGCTTACTTTCTCATCATAACCGATAAGAAGACCGAACACAACTGCAATTGTCAGCATAATTCTGGGGTCAATCTTTTCAATTACAGGTAACAGCAGGTACCACCAGATAAGGCATACCAAAAACCACAGCGAAGACCTTGGAGCAAGAATACTCTTGGAAATTGAGTCGCCTAAAACGAAAACCTCAAAGGCACCAACGGTGAACTGTGCGGCTAAATAATAAACAATGTAAGTGAAAGGTCTCTGAACATTAATAGAGCCGTCGGGTCTTATATACTTTTTAGCAAGGAAACCCGAAATAAAAATAAGGCAGGGCATGTGCATTGTGTTGATTGCTCGCCACAAAAGCATATATTCGCCCTTAAGCCAGAAGTCTGCCATATCTTTAAAGGGAGAAATCGCATGGGCAAGAACAACAAGGAAAATGAGAACAAACTTTGCATTATCGTAAAAGTATTCTCTTCCCTTTTGGTCGCGGTATAAATCTGCAACCTTGGTTAAATTGCCGGGGGTTGCGGCCTTTGGTGCGGTTTTCTTGTAATCAACTCCGCCCCAGATTGCCAGAGCTAAACCTACGGCACCCACTAAAAACAAGCCGATGTACCAAATAACAGGTGTGCTCTCGGCACTAAGGGATTTAAAAATCAGCGAAAAAGGATTTTTAGCACCCTGATAGTGAAACAATAGAAGTATCTCGATGAACATAAGGATATAGCCAACGGAAAGTCTTTTTACACCTTTTCTTATCATCCTGTTCCCTCCTGAGTTTAATATCCGCAAATATGCGGTCAATATAATTTAACACATAATGCAAAAGTTTGTCAATAAGTGAGGTTAATATGAGCAATTTAAACCTTACCGTTATAATGGCGGTAACAAACGATGAAAATTTAATGGAAAGCGTAAGCTCCTACCTTGCCTGCAAAAAGGTTTTCGGCAATGTTAAGGTACTTGTTGCCGACTTAATCAAAGACGATGAGTCCTCAGTTCAGGTTAAGGAAGTGCTTAAAACTTTTTCTGAGGAAGTTTCACTTCTTTCTGAAAGCGAGCTTAAAACAAGAGCCGAAATTTACAGCAAAGGCTTAAGCCTTACTGCTGAGGGCTTTGTATGCTTTACCGAATCTGCTGTAACCCTTACAGAAGAAGCGGTGGATTTTATTGGCAGAGCTGTTAAAGAAACCCCCGACTCCCCTGTAGAAATTTCCGTTAAAGCAAGAAACAAGAACGGAAAGTTCATGGGCTACTCAAAGCTTGACGGTTTAGCTGAATACTGCGACCTTAACGAGGTGCCCTACAATGCCGCTATGGCTATTTTCGGCTATTTCTTCAGAACTCAGGACATAAACGGCATTAACTTTGACCTTTCAATCGGTGAAGAGTCACTTAAGAAGTTTATTCTTGAAGCTCTTCTTAAAAACTTCAACATAAGCTATTCTAACAAAGTCTGGTGCAAAAGCACCCGTGCTTTAGAAAACGACAGTGTGCTTTTTGACGGCCAGTATGACAAAGCTTATTATACTGACAGCATCCGTAAGTTTATGATTCCTTTTATGGAAAAGCTCATATCAGAAAAGGGTAATGTTCCCTCTTTTGTTCAGTATGCTCTTTGCAAGCTGATTTTTGCAAAATTTGCCAACAATTACTATGAAAACAACAAGGGTATCCTCACAGACGAAGAAGTTTTTGAGTTTTACGATGCAGTCTGCGATGCTCTTAAACTTATTGACAACACTATATACACCGCGGCGGCTATTAGATGCAAATACATCAACCGCTCCCTGTGGATGAAGATTATTAAAGACAAAACTGAGCGTGCAAATGAAAGCCACCGAATTGAGCTTGACGAGGAAGGCAACATTAAGTTTGCAGTAGAAGGCAAGGAAAGTGCACATATCTCAACTCTTAACAGCGTTGCACTTATTATCAACAACATCAATTATGGCGACGGCAAGTTAGAGTTTGACGCAGAATTTACAGGTAAAGACTTTATTGCTACCGAAGATGTTGAGCTTTACGCAAATTACGACGGCAAAAAGGTAAAGCTTACGGAGTATGCAATTTACCCCTTACTCAAGTGCTTTGGTATGAGCTACTCCAAAAAATTCAACGTTCATTTCTTTATTCCTGTTACCGAAAGCTTAGATAAAATAAACTTCACCTATGTAATCGACGGCAAAGAGGAAGCCCTCAGCCTTCAGTTTGCCAGGGTATTTTCACGAATCCGCCTGAGATTCGGCAAAGCTTATTGGAAGTTTAACCATAAAAAGGCCCTTGAATGCAAAAACGGTGTTTACTTAAGAGTATTCAATTGCTCAGGCATTAAAAGATTTTTCCGTGAAATCGCACTTTTAGGCTCTCAGCTTATTCACACAAAGCCTTTCTCAAACGCTGTAAGACGTGTAATTTTACGAAGCATTTACTGGCTTACCCGCCCCTATTTCAGAAACAAGCGAATCTGGATGACCTTTGATAAGCTCTACAAAGGCGGCGACAACGGCGAATATTTCTTCAAATACGCAAACACAGTTAAGGATGACGTTGAGGTTTACTACGTTATCGACAAAGAATCCCCCGACTGCAAGCGACTTTTAGAGTACGACAAAAGCCGAGTGCTTATTCACAACTCCTTAAAATGCAAGCTTTACGCACTTAATGCCGAGGCTGTTGCGGCTACCCACGCTTCTGTTATGCAGTATTGCGGCTTCCCAAAGTACCTTGTACCCAACTTCCTTGACCTTTTCAATGCTAAAATCATCTGCATTCAGCACGGCTTAACCGTTCAGCAGTTAGGTCAGTATCAGAACCGACTTTACGACAACACAACACTTTACTGCTTAGCCTCAAAGTACGAGAAAAAGAACCTTATGCATCCTATCTACGGCTATGAGGAAAGTATGCTTAAATTAAATGGATTGGCACGTTATGACGGTCTTAAGAATAACGATAAGAAGTTTATTCTTATTACTCCAACCTGGAGACGTAACGTTGTTACCCTTGGTATTGCATACAAGGTTAAGCCCTACAACGAGCACTTTAAGCACACAGAATATTTCAGACTTTACAACACCCTTATTAACGACAAAAAGCTGATTGAATGTGCAAAGAAAAACGGCTATGGCATCACTTACCTTCTGCATCCCGCAATGAGCCCTCAGCTTGAGGACTTTGAGCAGAACGGCTTTGTTGAGATTGTGCCTGCCGCAGGCGATATGAGCTACGAGAAGATTTTAACCGAAGCAAGCCTTATGGTTACAGACTACTCAGGTGTTCAGTTTGACTTTGCGTATATGAGAAAGCCTATTGTTTACTACCACCCCGACACCCTGCCTCCCCACTACGAGTCAGGCGGTATTGATTATCCTACTCAGGGCTTTGGCCCCATTATTACAAACCACGAGGCTGTAGTTGATGAGATTTGCAAGTATATGGAAAACTCCTGCAAAACCGAAACTGAGTATATTGACAGAGCTAACGACTTCTTCGAATTCGATGACTTCAACAATGCAAAGAGAATTTACGAAGAAATCTACAACAGCCTCAAATAACCCGTTAGCCACAAGACATCCCCTTGAAGGTCTTTCGACAGTTAGCCATGGCAGGGCTTTTCCTCCTTTGGAAAGGTCGGATTCAAAGAAAACCTTCATCAACGGCGGGGTTTAAAATATAGAACACATAATAAAACAAATGAGGAGCTGACCGTAAAAGTCAGCTCCTGTTTTTATTCCTCTAAAGACTCCCAATTTTCATAGGCTTCTTCCTGCTGAGTTTGCAAATCTTCCAGAACTTTTGTAAGCTCCACAAGCTTTTCGTAATCGCTTATAACCTCTTCGCTTGAAAGTAAAGCTTCGGTCTCGGCAATTTTTAAATCAAGCTCCTCGATAAGCTCCTCGGCTTTTCTTATAGCCGTCTGACGCTTACGCTCTTTAGACTGCTCTTCTTTTCTCAGCTTATAATCGTTAACCTTTTGCTTTTCCTCGGCTTTTACTGCCACTGCCGAAACTGCGGTTTCCTTTTGCTTTTCGGCGTAGTAATCATAGTTACCAAGGTACTCTTTTACGCCGTTCTCTTTAAGCTCTAAAATTCTGGTTGCAAGCTTATTTATAAAATAACGGTCGTGGCTGATAATAAGCATTGTGCCATCGTAATTTAAAAGTGTATCTTCCAGAGCCTCACGGGATGCTGTGTCCAGATGATTGGTAGGCTCGTCAAGAAGCAGGAAGTTTGACCCTGCAAGCACCAACTTAAGAAGTGCAACTCTGGCACGCTCGCCGCCGCTTAAGGTGGAAATCTTCTTCAACGCATTGTCACCTTTTAAAAGAAAGCGACCTAAAACAGTACGAATCTGAGTGTTGCTCATCATAGGGAAAGCGTCGCTTATCTCCTCTACAGGAGTATTATCGGTATTAAGGTCAGACTGCATCTGGTCAAAGTAGCCCATATCAACCCTTGCACCGAAGGTAAGCTCATCAAACACAGCTTCATATTTCTTTGTAAGAACATTAAAAAGGGTTGTCTTACCTGTACCGTTACCGCCTAAAATAAACACCCTTTCGCCTTTTCGGATGTGCATATCAACGTTTTTGAAGAGAACCTTATCGCCAAAAGCTTTGGAAAGATTCTTTACAATAAGCACATCGTTACCGCTTTCACGCTTTGGATCTAACTTTAAAGTAAGAGTTTCTTCCTCGCCGTCGGGCGGAGTAAGCTGAGCCTTGATGCGGTCGGCTTCTTTTTGTTTGCTGGCAGCGGTGATAAAGTTATGCTCTCTGCCCCACCGCTTTTGTTGCTCAACAATTCCTTCGATACGCTTAATCTCACGGCTGTCGTTAATGAATTTTCTGCGAACAGCTTCCTGCTCACGCTGTTTTTTCTCCATAAAAGTTGTGTAGTTACCTGTGTAAACCGTGGTTTTCAGGTGGGAAAGCTCAATGGTTTTGTTGGTAACCGCATCAAGAAAATATCGGTCGTGGCTTACGATTATGGCTGTGCCCTGAAAGTCCTTTATATACTGCTCAAGCCATCTTACAGACTCAATGTCAAGGTGGTTTGTAGGCTCGTCTAAAAGCAAAATATCCGCACCGCTTAAAAGAAGCCTTGCCAATGAAAGCTTACTTGCCTGCCCTCCTGAAAGGGTACCGCTTGCCCTTAACATATCTTCTTCAGTAAAACCTAAGCCTAAAAGTGCAGAGCGTGCACGGCTTTTATAGGTAAGTCCGCCCTCACGCTCAAAACGCTCTAAAAGTGCGGTTTGCTCTGTAATAAGGGCATCTAAGTTTTCGCCTTTTTCCATTTCTCTATTTAAAAATTCAAGGCGGATTTCCATTTCCTTTAGGTGGTCAAAAACGCTTAAAAGCTCGTCTAAGACACTACGCTCAGGATGCTCTAAAACGTGCTGATGCATATATCCCACTTTTGCATCCCTGGCAGTATAAACGTCACCTGTGGTAGGGCTAAGCTCACCGCTTAACACCTTGAGAAGCGTAGTTTTTCCGGTACCGTTAGAGCCGATAAATCCCACTTTGTCACGCTTTTCGATATCAAAAGAAACATTTTCAAAAAGAGTACGCTCAATAAAGGTAACAGAAATATCTCTTGCACTTAAAACAGCCAACGTTTTCGCCTCCCATAAAAAGTTACCGCTAAAGTATAGCACAAGTTAAAACTTTTGTAAACAAAAAGCCTTGCCGAAAAAAGGCAAGGCAATTTATATTTATTAGTCGTTAGCTTTAAAAACATCGGCAACTTCTG
>JAZTWD010000052.1:0-1829 GCA_045635685.1 Ruminococcus sp. | reverse complement strand
CTCAGCGGTAGTTTCGCGACCTAAATTAGAGTTATTTACAATAGCGGTAAAAGGAATACCTGCCGCTGCTTCGATTTCTTCTTTAATTTCTTTTAAAGAATCAACGTCGCTTGTCAAGGGGCGGAATTTGTTGATTACAAGATACATTTCGTAATCTTCAGCCATAATACCTTCGCGGAATCGTCCTAATGCATAGGCTCCTCTGTCGTCACCGCCGACATCGCATACAGCGTATGTATCCTTATTATCGATTATTGAATAAGCCTCGCCGGGCATAGCGGGAAAATCCACATTTGAGTTTGCAAACTCTGAGGATATAACCCTGATGCCTGCTTTACCGAGTTCTTCTTCGCTGTCTTTGGTACGATAGTAGGGATTAACGATATCAAGGTCGGCAATCTCTACACTCTTCCCCATTTCTTTAAGCTTTAAGGCAAAGTTTACTGCAATGTTTGTTTTGCCTGAGCCGTAGTGACCTGCGAAAAGAGTAATTCTTTTAGGGCTTTCTATCATACGTTCACAACCCAGCCGAACTTATCCTCAACTGTGCCGTTCTGGATGCCTGTAACTGTATCGTAAAGCTTCTGGCTGAGTGCACCGGTTGTACCGTCGCCGATCTGCATTACATCATCCTTATAGCGGAGTGTGCCAACAGGAGAAATAACAGCAGCTGTACCTGAGCCGAAACATTCCTCAAGCTTGCCGGACTTCTGTGCCTCGATAAGCTCGTCAACGGAAATCTTTCTTTCCTCTACTTCAAGACCCCAATCCTTGCAAAGAGTGATTACAGAGTTTCTTGTAATACCGGGGAGGATTGAACCTGAAAGTGCAGGAGTAACAACCTTGCCGTCGATTTTGAAGAAGATGTTCATAGCGCCAACTTCTTCTATGTACTTTCTCTCAACGCCGTCAAGCCAGAGAACCTGACTGTAACCGCCGTCGTGAGCCTTAACCTGAGCAGCTAAGGAAGCGGCGTAATTACCGCCTGTTTTTGCAAAGCCGATACCGCCCTTTACAGCTCTTACGTAATCATCCTCAATCCAGATACCAACAGGAGCAAGACCGCTTTCGTAGTAAGCGCCTGAGGGAGAAAGGATAATGATGAACATATAAGTTTTAGAAGGTGCAACACCAAGGAAGTCATCAGTTGCAATAATGAAAGGACGGATGTAAAGAGATGTGGAGGGAGCTGTGGGAATCCAGTCCTCATCTACCTTTACAATAGCCTTTACTGCCTCAACGAAATCTTCAACAGGAAGCTCGGGAATGCAAAGACGCTTGTTGGTGTCGTTTGTACGCTTGCCGTTCATATCGGGACGGAAAAGACGAGCTTTGCCGTCTGCGCCGCGGTAAGCTTTTAAGCCCTCAAACATTTCCTGACCGTAATGGAAAACCATTGATGCAGGAGAAAGGCTTAAGTTGTGGTAGGGCTCAATTCTGGGGTCATGCCAACCTTTGCCCTCTGTGTAGTCCATAATAAACATATGGTCGGTAAAGATTTTACCAAAACCAAGTTTAGTCTGATCAGGCTTCTCTTTAGGAGTCTGAGTTCTGGTAATTTTAATATCCAGCATAGTTTACTCTCCTTATCTATTTAAAAAATATTAAGCTGTTTCGATTTTATCTGCCTTAGACAGATTGTATTTTTTAACTGCGTCCTCACGCATTTTGTACTTAAGGATTTTGCCTGCGGCATTCATTGGGAAGCCTTCAACAAAATCAACGTACTTGGGCACCTTGTGCTTTGCCATATGGTCAAGCACATACTGCTTAACCTCGGCTTCTGTAAGGCTCTCATTTTCCTTAAGGATGATGCAAGCCATAATCTC
>JAZTWD010000051.1:0-153070 GCA_045635685.1 Ruminococcus sp. | reverse complement strand
CATATTGCGGAGTTCTTTATTCTCGAGCAAGTAATTATAATCTATACCGCAACCTAAAACGCAGACTGCCTTGCCCTTTTCCTGCAGTACTCCCCTATGTGCTGCACAGTCAATACCAAGTGCACCGCCGCTTACTACTATAAAACCTTGTTTTGAAAGATTGGCACCTAAATCAAGCGAAGTGCGGATACCATAAACAGTAGCTCTGCGAGTACCCACAATAGATACACTGTGACAACTTTCAAAATCAGGCAATTCACCACTTACATATATAACAGCAGGTGCATCAGGAATATCACGAAGGCACTGAGGGTACTCTTCCATGGTAATATCATATATCTTAAAGTTAAGTTCATTACACCTGAGTATAATTTTCTCGGCTACACTCAGGTCAGTTTTAAGAAGCTTAGATATTTCTTTTTCGGTAAATATACCGCAAAGCCTCAGCTCTTGCTCGCCACCTTTGTAAAGAAGCTCGATGTCGGGATAAAGGTTATAAATATATTTTACTTTATCCGAGCAATAGCCTATTCCCTGAGTAAGCCATATATAATAGAGAGTAGATTTATTCATCTAATCATTTCCCACATAATTATTCCTGCAGCAGCTGCTGCATTAAGAGATTCAGCGTTTCCTTTCATAGGAATAGTAACGGCATAGGAACATACATTTACAAGTTCCTCAGTAAGACCGTTACCCTCATTACCAATACATATAAGGGCATTACCTTCGTAATCAAACTCAGTAATACTTGTGCCGTTTCTCACAACAGCAGCGTAGGATTTGCCTGACTTGTTAAAATTCTTTACAAATTCGCACTCATCGTCACAAATCACAAAGGGTACTCTGAAAACTGCGCCCATGCTTGCACGGCAAACCTTAGGGCTTAAAATATCACAGCAGTCTTTACTGAGAATTACGCCACAAAAGCCCAGTGCATCGGCTGACCTTAACACGGCACCGAGGTTACTGGGGTCCTGCATATTCTGCAAAAGTACATACTTATTGTTTATTTTATCAAATTGAGGCTTATTGTCAAGTGCTTTTACAACACAAATCACACCCTGTGGGGTTTTTGTGTCGCTGAGCATACTAAATATATTAGCAGTTACAATAAAAGAATTATCTGCATTTGATTCAAGCTCTTTTACTGCATCGGGGTATTTTACCAAAGCATCCTCTGTGCATATAAAGGTTTCTATTTCGGCACCGCTGCGGATTGCATCGGTACAAAGCCTTATACCCTCAACAACAAATAAACCTTGTTCTTTTCTGTATTTGGATTTACTTAAAAGCTTGCTGATATTCTTAACCGTTTTATTATCTTTTGAAGTAATCTCTAACATAGTTCACCTACACGAAAGATGCGCCCGACATAAAATCGGGCGCACTTTTAGCTTTTTTACTTTGTAACCTTCTCAACTAACTGTGTGAAAGCTGCGGGATCTGCAATAGCGATCTCAGAGAGCATCTTTCTGTTGAGTGTGATGTTAGCCTTCTTAAGGCCGTTCATAAATGTAGAATAGTTTGTGCCGT
The DNA here is from genome assembly GCA_045635685.1 of Ruminococcus sp. Lineage (GTDB taxonomy): Bacteria > Bacillota > Clostridia > Oscillospirales > Acutalibacteraceae > Ruminococcoides. The sequence continues at coordinate 151,534 of JAZTWD010000051.1, read as the reverse complement.
TAGCTCTGCAAGCTGCAGAAATACGAGTAATCCAAAGACGACGGAAATCTCTCTTTCTCTGCTTTCTGCCGATGTAAGCGTAGTTGCCGGACTTCATAACAGCCTGCTTAGCCATCTTGAAGTGTCTGGACTTAGCACCATAGTAGCCCTTAGCGAGCTTTAATACTTTATTTCTTCTTTTGCGAGTAGCCATCGCGCCTTTAACTCTAGCCATTGTATTTTACCTCCAGGTTTCTTTTGTTAATTATTTGTAAGGAATCAGACGCTTCATCTGCTTTACATTTGTTGCATCTGCAACAGCTGTCTGACGAAGAACTCTCTTACGCTTTGTTGTCTTCTTGTTAAGAATGTGTCTCTTGTTAGCGTGAGCGCGGATTACTTTACCGTTCTTAGAAACCTTAAAGCGCTTTTTAGCACCGCTGTGTGTTTTGATTTTGGGCATGATTAAATCCTCCTGTTAATTCTTACTTTACTGGTTTAGGGGCAAGGAACATCAGCATATTGCGACCTTCAAGCTTTGCAGGCTTCTCAATATTGGAAACCTCAGCACAATCATTGGCAAAACGCTCCATAAGGTCGTAACCGAACTGGGAGTGGCCCATTTCTCTGCCTCTGAAACGGATAGAAACCTTTACCTTGTCGCCTTTAGATAAGAACTTAATGGCGGCATTCTTTTTGGTATCAAAGTCATGAGTATCAATCTTAAGTGAAAGCTGAACTTCCTTGATGTTGATAACCTTCTGATTTTTTTTGGCTTCTTTTTCTTTCTTTGCCTGCTCGAAGCGGTACTTGCCGTAGTCCATAATTTTGCCAACGGGTGGCTTTGCCTGGGCAGCGATAAGCACCAAGTCAAGATTTTGGTCAAATGCGAGCTTGAGAGCAGCGTCAGATGACATAATGCCAAGCTGTGCACCGTCTGTGCCGATTACTCTGAGCTCGTCGCAACGAATTTTCTCGTTAATGAGAACTTCCTGTTTGCTAATGTTAAAGCACCTCCAGTTTTGATAAAAACAAAGCGGACAGAATAATCTGTCCGCACAATAATACAAGGATAACATAAGTAAAAATCCTGCAATATTGACCCGTGCAGACAGCACCCCACAGGTGAAAGCTATTCGCTTTGCTTTATTATTACCTCAAGATAATACACCTAAAGTCGCTATTTGTCAAGGTTTTTTTAAAATTTTTTAAAGAAATTGCATTCTTAAATCAATAGTGCTATAATACAGAATATTGGAGTGATTATATGATTGATAATGTTTACAATGTTCCTCCTGTAAATGAGGAAGAATATCTTAAAATCCAGGCAAAGCAAAATGAAAAAAGAGCTTTAAGAGGCAGAAGTATCTCTACAGGACTTTTGAGTATAATCTGCCTTTCTGTTTTTTCCATACTTGCAGTAATATTAAGCTCTGTTATGAGGGCGGCATATGAGGGCACTCCTATGTTCGAAAGTGACAAGCTGAGCCTTATTCCCGATATGCTTTTAAACGCATTGGTTTCTTTAGTTGGTTTTGGTGTTGTAGCGGTTATATTTGCAAAAGCTACTAAAACTGACCTTAATGAAATTCTGCCAAGTGAGAAAATATCATTTAAAAAGCTTGCAGGCGTTATTGCAATTGGTTTTACGGTTTGCATTACCGCCAACTACATTGCACAGCTGTTTTCTATTGATTTAAGCGTTTTCGGCTTAGAGACTCTGTACAGCGATATGAAAACAGGAAGCACATCCCTTTTAGAGCATATCACTTATATTATTGCTGTGTCTGTGGTTCCTGCTGTTACCGAAGAGTTGGTTTACAGAGGCTGTATAATGGGCAGACTCAGAAAATACGGTGACGGCTTTGCTCTTATTACTTCCGCTATCCTATTCGGTATGATGCACGGCAACTTTACACAAGCACCCTTTGCTTTTGTAGTTGGTCTTGCCGCAGGTTGGGCAGTAATTTACACAAACTCTATCTTCCCTGCTATGATTATACATTGGCTTAACAACTTTATGTCTGTAATTGCCGATATAGCCTACGAAAACTTAGAGCTTGCAGGCTATGACACATTTTACGTTGATTTTGTTTATATGTGCATTTATGCTGCTGTGTTCGTACTTGCTCTGGTAGCTGTATATATGTTTTCGAAAAAAGACAAAAGCTTCTGCAAATTAAAGAAATATGAAGGCGAGCTGAGCTTTAAAGAAAGAATCAAAACCTTCTTTACAAGTGCTACCATAATAATCTTCCTTGTTATTACATTATTGGAATGTATATCGACCCTTAAGGTAATCGGATAATGGACAGATACGACTTTATGAGATTAGCACTTGCAGAGGCCAAGAAATGCCTTGATACCTCTGACGTGCCTGTTGGCGCTGTAATTGTTAAAGACAGCAAGGTTATTGCCACCGGCAGAAATCTTAAAGAAAGAGACAACTTAGGCATTTTACACGCCGAGATTGTAGCCATAACAAATGCCAACAAAACTCTTGGCTCTACTAATCTTTCCGGATGTGAGCTTTATGTTACCTTAGAGCCCTGCCCTATGTGTGCGGGTGCCATTATAAACTCCAAGATAGACAAGGTAGTATTCGGTGCATTTGACCTGAAAAACGGTGCCTGTGAAAGCGTTACAAATCTTTTTGCTCTTCCCTTTACCCATAAGCCCCAGTGTTTCGGCGGAGTTATGGAGGATGAGTGCTCACAAATCCTGACAGAATTTTTTAAATCCATACGCAAATAAAAATCGGACTGTAGCTTGAAACTACAGGCTGGTATTTTTTATAAAAAAACAAAAGCACCTGCATAAGCAAGTGCTTTTCTGGCGCAGAGAAAGGGATTCGAACCCTTGGTACGGTTTTAGCCGTACACACGATTTCCAATCGTGCTCCTTCGGCCAGCTCGGACATCTCTGCGTTTGACAACGTCAATTATTATATAGCAACGAAACAAAAAAATCAAGTGTTTTTTTAAAATTTTTAAAATAATATTTCAAAAAACGAATCGTATTCTGTGATTTCATAGTCGCAGAGAGTACTTCCTGAAATATCGCCGTCGCGGGAGAAACGGCAGGTTGTAAGATTTGCGTTCCTGCCGCCTTGCATATCGGAAGAAAGCGAATCGCCCAAAACAATATATTTTGATCTGTCACTCTCGCCTATATCGTCTATGCAAAAATCAAAAAATTCTTTTCGGGGTTTAGCATAACCCATAGCTTCGGAAATATACAGCTTCTTGATGTAAGGTTTAATTGTGCTGTTATTGAAGCGGCTTGTCTGAGACGCAACAAGACCGTTTGTGATAATATAAATATCGCAAAAGGTGCTGAGCTTTTTAATAAACTCCTCCGCCCCATCTATTAGAAAACCGCATTTACCCAAATTAGGTGCATACTGCTCGTTAAATTCCTTTGAATCAAGACTAAAGCCCATTAAATCAAACCATTGATCAAAGCGTTTGGTTTTTAACTCATCACGGCTTATGGTGCCTTTTTCAAGCTCTTTCCAAAGCTTTGCGTTAATATCGCTATAAGCTTCATATTCACTATCTGTACAGTCTTTACCAAAGGAATTAAGGGTCATTTTAAAGGCTGTATACTCAGCTTTTCTGAAATCGAAGATCGTTTCGTCAGCATCAATAAGTACAATTTCAAATTTTGGCTTACTCAAAGGGACGCATCTCCTTGTTAAAAACACCTAAGCGGGTTATATCATAGTAAACATCGGACTTAACGTAGCTTTCCAGTGCATTAATAAGAAGCTGAATGTTAACATTGTTAGAGCTTCCCGCAGGAAGAGTTACAGCGATATTAAGAACTTCGCCCTCAGGTAAAATCTCAATAAGCTTAAGGTACTCTGCTACATTTACATCCTTAATACCTGACTTGGTCTTTTTGGGAACAAGGTATTCATCTAAAAGCATAAGCTCGCAAAGCTCAGCTTTAAGTTCGGCATCCGTTAATACATCAGAATAGAGCTTAGCGGTGAATTTTGCAAAAGCAATGTCGCCGGGTTTCATTTTGCTCTCGGTGGCATCATACACTCTGATACCCTCAGGTAAGAATTGATTCATAATCTCAGCGACCTTAGAAAGGTCGAAGTTCTCGTCTAAAAAGCGGACATCCATACACTCAGCCTCACCCTTAAAACCTAAAGATAAAGGCAGAGGGAATGTGATAAAAGGATGAGGATTGAAACCCTCGGTATACCAGATAGGAAGTTTTGCTCTGAACACGGTTCTGAGCATAACTCGGTTAAGGTCAAGATGAGAGATGTATCTGCATTCTTTGCCCTTTTTAAACCATATTCTTACATTTTTCATAGCAGACACCTCCCTTATATTTTGCCGCACCACAGGCAGAGCACTTTTCTCTGCAGTTGGGGGTAGTAGCACTTTCGTAAGCTTTTAAGCACTCGGACTTAAGGAAGCTTTTGTTAACGCCGTAGTCGATGAAATCCCAAGGAAGAATCTCATCAAAGCTACGCTTACGTGATGTATAGAATTCAGGGTCTATACCGCACTCTTCAAAAAGCTCAAGCCATTTGTCGATTGAGAAGCAGTCGCTCCATCCGTCAAAATGAAAGCCCTTCTCACAGGCTTTAAGCATAACCTTACAGAGCTTTCTGTCGCCTCTTGCAAATACACCTTCAAGGAAGGTTGTGGCGGCATCGTGATAATTAAATGTGATTTTTTTAGTCTTAATGGCATTTTTAACTACCATTTGCTTACGCTTGATTTCGTCGATATCATCCTGAGCTTCCCACTGAAAAGGTGTAAAAGGCTTAGGTATAAAAGATGAAGCTGAGCAGGTAACGTTTACTCCTCTACCCTTTGCACGGTTTTCGCATCTGTAGAATGTATTTACCACAGCTTGTCCCAGATTTGCGATACCCTCTAAATCCTCATCGGTTTCTGTAGGCAGACCTGTCATAAAATAAAGTTTTATGTTAGTCCAACCCCCGTTGAAAGCTGTAGCACAGGTCTCTAAAAGCTCGTTCTCGCGGACATTTTTATTAATTGCATCGCGAAGCCTCTGAGTGCCTGCCTCAGGAGCAAAAGTAAGTCCTGACTTGCGGACAGTTTTGATTTTGCTCATAATATCATCAGTAAAGCCGTCAACACGCAAAGAAGGCAGAGAAAGGCTTACTTTTTCCTCATCAGTCCACTCTGTAAGCTTTGTTAATAAAGGCACAATCTGAGAATAGTCGCTTGATGAAAGGGAGGTAAGAGAAACCTCGTCATAACCTGTATTTTTACAAAGCTTGTAGCACTGGTCGCTTATGGTATCAATGGACTTTTCACGGACAGGGCGGTTCATAAAACCTGCCTGACAAAAACGACAACCACGGATACATCCGCGGAAAATCTCAGAAACTGCTCTATCATGAACAATCTCAACGTTTGGAACAACAAAACTTTCGGGGAAATATGCGTTATCCATATCCATAATAACACGTTTATGAATTTTTTCGGGAGCACCGCATTTGGGAGTAAAAGATTTGATTGTGCCGTCTTCGTTGTATTCAACATCATAAAGAGCAGGAACATAAACGCCCTCAATCTGAGCGGCTTTTACTAAGAACTCCTGCTTGGACTCATTATTTTTACGGCACTGGCGGAAAAGTTCCATAACCTCAAGGTCTACCTCTTCGCCCTCACCAATAAAGAAAATATCCACAAAGTCAGCTAAAGGCTCGGGGTTAGAGGCACAGGCACCGCCTGCTACAACAATATTCTTGAGCTCTGTTCTGTCTTTTGAAAGCACAGGAACATTGCCCATTTTAAGCATATTAAGAACATTGGTGTAGGAAAGCTCATACTGCAGAGTAAAGCCGATAAAATCAAACTCAGATAATACATCGCCGCTTTCTAAAGCGTAAAGAGGGATATTGTGCTTCACCATCTGCTCTTCCATATCAATCCAAGGTGCAAACACACGCTCGCACCAGATGTAAGGTACAGAATTAAAAAGGCTATAAAGGATTTTCATACCCAAGTGAGACATACCTACCTCGTAGGTGTCAGGAAAACAAAAGGCAAATCTTAAATCCACCTCATCCTTGTTTTTAATGATTGCATTAAGCTCACCGCCTGTGTATTTACCTGGCTTCTGAACCTTTAATAATATTTTTTCAACTTCCTTAGGATACATTTTTAAACTCCTTTAAAACAAGTGTACATATTAAATAAAACACTGCAAAAAGCAATGAAAAATTATAGCTTGAACTGAAAAGAAACATAAGCCCGCATATGCCCACAGGCACCATAAAGCACACAGTAAGCGCATTGAGAATATTTTCTGAAAGCTTTAAACTAAAGCGTTTTTGCAAAAGCATTAAAAGAACCTGACCGCCGTCCAAATATCGAACAGGCAGAAAATTGAAAGCCCCTATCAATACATTTGAAATAAAGAGACTTTGAAAAAAATCTGCTTTAAAAACTATGTATAACGTCAAAGCTATTATTGAAAGTATAAAATTAACTGCAACTCCGCCAATATTTACAAAAAGCTCAGCTTTATAGGAAAGCATAGACAAATCGGCATTAATGGCAACGTCGCCTAAGTTAAAATTAACCGACTTAAGCTTAGCACCCACAATCTTCATAGCAACAATATGGCCCAACTCATGGAGAATCGAGGATAAAAGGCAGATTAACACAGTACCTTTTTTATCGCAAATAATAGCTAAAGTAAGAAAGGCAATTGCAGGAAATGAAAAATAAAAATCTGTGCCGAAAACTTTAGTCTTCATCAGGTGTTGCAAATACAGAAGAGAAATCCAAGCTTTCAAAATCGAAATTATAAACTACGGACTTTGAAATCTCGGTCCTATACCAATCCATCACCTTGTCATAAAACGGAGTGCTTAAGAATTTAATTATAAATATAAACAGCAGAACGCAAAGGCTTAAGGTAAGCTGAATTGTAAGTACAGGATGCTTACTGTGCTTCTCTCGCTTTGGTGTAGCAACAGCGTCTGTTACTTCCTCCTGAGGCTCTGAGTATTCCTTTTTTACTACAGGAACCGAAAGGCTTTGCCATTCGTCCTCAGGGTAAAGATTCCTGTTATTGAAGTTGTCCATAAAATCACCTGATTAAATATATGCAGGTGATTAAAGATTATTGACCAAGACGTGAAAAATCCTTTTTATTAAGGTCAAAGAAGAAAACAAAAGCAACAACCAAAGCAACAAATTCTGCAATAGGAAATGCAATCCAGACAAGATTTACGTCTATACGTGAGAAAATCAACGCAAGAGGCAGAATTAAAATAACCTGTCTGAGCAATGACATAAGAAGGCTTCGTACACCTTTACCCACAGATTGGAAAAGTGCTGTAAATACAATGCCTACAGAGGCAGGAAGGAAGCAAAGGCTGATTCTTCTTAAGGCAACTATACCAATTTCAATATAGTCAGGCTCAAGGCCAAACAAATTAAGAAGTGCCTCAGGAAAAGCCTGAAAAGCAATTGTGCCCAAGAGCATAATTACGGCGGCAATTATAACTGCATAGCGAAGAGTTTTCATCATACGCTCTTTGATTTTAGCTCCGTAATTATAGCCGATTATGGGAGAAATACCCTGATTAAGACCAAACACAGGCATAAACACAAAGCTTTGCATTTTATAATAAACACCGTAAACCGTCTGGGCGGCAGTTGAAACATCAGCCCCATAAGCACCTGAGGTTTTGATAATAAAGTTAATAAGTGCAACTGTAAGAGAGCCTACAGCCTGCATAACAATGCCTGAAAGACCTACTTTGTAAATATCCTTTATAACTTCAAACTTAAGCTTAAAGCCTTTAAAGGAAATTTTGATTCCTGTATTTTTCTTAAACAGAATAATAATAAGATAAAACATAGCTACAAACTGACCTGCAACGGTAGCAACAGCGGCACCTCTTACACCCATTTCAGGGAAAACGCCAACACCGAATACCAAAAGCCAGTCAAGTATAATATTGGTAACAGCACCGATTATATGAGAGCTCATAGGCAGAAGCATATTACCTGTAGCCTGAATGCATTTTTCGATCATAATCTGCACAAAAGAGCCAAGTGAAAACACAAGAGCTATGGTAAGATAATCTGTGCCGTAAGTAACAATCTGCTGACTTCCGCTGTTAAGAAAAACCATAAAGGGCTTGGAAACAAATATACCCAAAAGTGCAAAGACAACCCAAGTAGCAACTGCAAGTAAAATACCGTGAGTTGCGGCATATTCTGCCTCTTTACGTCTGCCTTCACCTAAACGTCTGGCAATAACAGAGTTAACACCAACAGCTGTACCAACAGCAAAAGCAATCATTAAAAGCTGCATAGGATATGCCAGAGATACTGCGGTAAGGGCATCAGAATTGCCGCCATAGGCACCTAAGAACATGCTGTCAACAACATTATAAAGAGCCTGAATAAGCATTGAAAACATTGCAGGCAGGCTCATTTTGAAAATAAGGCCTAACACAGGTGCTGTACCCATTCGTTCTGTGTTTTTATTCTTCATTACATTTTCCATTGCTTTTCCTTCTCTGAACCTTGATTTTATGATTATTAATTAAAAGTGCTATTAAAAACACGCCTACTATACCTAACAAAGAACCTGTAAAATCTATTACCAAATCTGAAAACTGAAAGGCTCTGCCATCTGAAAAAAGCTGTATACACTCATCAATAATTGCTGTTGATACAGACAGTAATACTGATAATATCAACGTTTTTGCTTTCACTCCGAAAACGCTGAGAAAAGTCGACACCGAAAGAACTCCCAAAAGCCCGAACTCGGCAAAATGCGCAAGGGTACGGACTATGCTCTGAGTAAAGGTAAAATTAAGCTTAAGAGATGAGCAGATACTATTAAGAAATGCCATTATCCTGCCCGAAGATGCACTTGAAACCTCAGCAGTTTGTGCTGAATTTGAAAATATGAACACTATTAGAGAAAGTGTAAGTAATGCCAGCAAAATTCGTGCCACTATAAGGGGCTTGCTTCTGATCTTCATATAATCACCCATTCTAAGGTATATTTTATCTAATTTAGGGTGATATGTCAATTTTATTGTTGTAAATTCCAAAATTATATTATATAATATAAAATAATGTGCCACAGGCAATAACATTAATTTTCACCGAGGTGGATTATGCTTAGCAAAATCAAAACTTTAGCTATTTCAGCATCTGCAACCGCTGATGAACATAAGGGTTTAACCGAGACATTGGTAAACAGCATCGTAGGTGCTATGGGCGGTATTCCTGCCGAGCTTATTGTTTTTATTATTTCTCTCTTCCCTATTCTTGAGTGCCGCGGCGGTATGATTGCCGCAAGCCTGCTGGGTGTTGACTACTGGCTTGCCGCTATTATAAGCATTGTGGGTAATCTTCTGCCTATTCCTTTTATCTTTTTATTTATCGAAAAACTATTTAACCTTATGAAAAAGACAAAACATCTTGGCAAGCTGGTTAATAAAATCGAAGCTAAAGCTATGAAGCAGTCTTCTAAGGTTACAAAATACAAGAGATGGGGACTTCTGCTGTTTGTTGGTATTCCTCTTCCAGGCACAGGCGCCTGGACAGGTGCACTTATTGCTGTACTTTTAAAGCTTAATCTCAAGGATTCTGTTATAAGTATTCTTTTAGGCGTTATTATGGCTATGGGCATTATGTCATTTATTACCTACGGCATTCCGTGGATTGTTACATTATTCTGATTATTTAGGGCAATTTTTATAATTGCCCATATTTTTTAGGTGTTATTATGAACAAACATTTTGATGTTGCTGTTATCGGCGGCGGTGCAGGCGGACTTTTCTTTACCGCTTTAACCTCTGATATGCACAAAAATCTGAAAATTGCTGTAATTGAAAAGAATCAGCGGGTCGGCAAAAAGCTTTTGTCCACAGGTAACGGCAGATGCAACCTGACCAACTTATATGTAAATGAGTCTGATTACCACGGAAGCTTCAAACCTTATGTCAATAAGGTCTTAACGGCTTGTGCTGCCCAGAAGCTACTGGAACTATTCAGAGGCATGGGGCTTATAACAAGGGCAGACGACTTTGGCAGAGTGTACCCCAAATCCAACCAAGCAAGCTCTGTTCTTGATGTTCTACGGTTCAACTCTGAAAAAGACACCGTAAGCTTTTTATGCGAAAACAAGGCCGCTAAGGTTGTTAAAGAGAAAAACATATTCAGAATCACTACCGACAAAGAAACCATAACTGCGGACAAGGTTATTTTTTCAACAGGCGGTGCGGCAGCACCTAAGGTAGGCGGTGATAAATCGGGATATGAGCTTCTGAAATCTTTAGGCCACAGCATTATTAAGCCATCCCCTGCTTTATGCCCTGTTAGTGTTAAGTCGGAGCACCTTAAGTCGCTTAAAGGCATACGTGTGCAGGGCGAAATCAGCCTTATTTCCGACAATAAGGTAATAAGCACAGAAATAGGAGAAATCCAATTCGCCGAAAATGCTCTTTCAGGTATTTGTGTTTTTAATCTTTCTCAGTATATTGAAAAAGACAAGAACTATACCCTTAGAATTAAGCTGATGCCCGAGGCAGAATTTGGCGAAATTCTGGATATACTCAGCAATAACCAAAAGGTTTTCAGCAAACTTGATGCTGAAAACATAATGACAGGAATTTTTCATAAACGAATAGCTCAGGCTCTTATTAAATCTGCTCACATAAACTTTGACAAAAAGGTTAAGGATTTAACAGAGCGTGAGATAAAGACCCTTGGAAAGCTTATTAACAGCTTTGATTTTAAGGTATCGGGACTTGCAGACTTTAACAACGCTCAGGTTACAAAAGGCGGAGTTAAAGGCGATGAAGTTAACCCTGAAACAATGGAAAGCAAGAAAGTAAAAGGGCTTTATATTATTGGTGAAGCTCTGGACTGCAACGGTGACTGCGGAGGGTATAATCTGCACTTTGCCTTTGCAACAGGATATATAGCGGCGATTGGATTATGATTAAAGTTAAAAATATTAAACTACCTGTGAGCTACACAGCAGATGACGTTAAGCTTGGGTTAATTAAAAATCTTAAACTTAAAGAAGAAAATATCGAAAGCTTCAGACTTCACAGATTAAGTATAGACGCAAGAAAAAAAGATAATATTTTTTACAATGCTACTGTTACGGTTAAACTGAGAGTTAGCGAGGATAAAATCCTCAGCAAATTCAAAAACACAGAAAGTTATACTCCCTACAGATACAGCTTTACTCCTACAAATTCCCTTAAAGAAAGGCCTGTGGTAATCGGTAGCGGTCCTGCAGGACTTTTTGCGGCTTTGACCTTGGCAAGATTCGGGGAAAAGCCCATTGTTATCGAACGCGGCAAGGATGTTGACCGCCGAACTGAGGATGTGGAGCTTTTCTTTAAATACGCAATGCTTAACACAAGCTCCAACATACAGTTTGGCGAAGGCGGTGCAGGCACATTTTCTGACGGAAAGCTTAACACTGGAACCAACGATAGCCGTGCTACCCACGTACTGAGAACGTTTGTGGAGTTTGGTGCTCAGGAAGAAATTCTTATAAATGCTAAACCCCACATCGGCACCGATGTGCTTAAGAATGTTATCAAAAATATCCGCAAGGAAATTATCGCTTTAGGCGGCGAGTTTTGGTTTGAGGCTACAGTTACCGACCTTACAGTAAAGAACGGTGAGCTTAAAAGCGTTGCTGTATCGAAATGCGGAAACACAGAAGTAATAGACACAAAGTGTGCCGTGCTTGCAATCGGCCATAGTGCAAGAGACACCTTCGAAATGCTTCTTAACAAAGGCGTTATTCTTCAGCAAAAGCCATTTTCAATGGGTGTAAGAATTGAGCATAAGGCAAGAGATATTAATAAAAGCCAGTATGGAAATTTTGCTTCTAAGCTACCTACTGCTGACTATAAGCTAAACGCAAAGGATTCTGCAGGAAGAGGCGTATATACCTTCTGTATGTGCCCCGGTGGCTTTGTTGTTAATGCCTCCAGCGAGGAAGGATTGCTTTGCACAAACGGTATGAGCTATAGCAAACGAGACGGTGAAAATTCCAATTCTGCCGTGCTTGTCAGCATATATCCCGAAGATTTCAGCTCAGACTCTCCCCTTGCAGGAGTAAAAATGCAACGAGAGATTGAGCGAAAAGCCTTCGAGCTTGGCGGCAAGGATTTTTGTGCTCCTGTAGAGACTGTAGGCAGTTTCATTAACGGAAGCAATAACAAAATCACAAGTGTAAAGCCTACAATCAAGCCCGGCTATACCTTGGCAAAGCTTGAAAATGTTTTTCCCGAATATATAAACCAAGGACTTAAAGAAGGGCTTTCGGCTTTTGCAAGAAAGTTAAAGGCTTTTTCAGCAGAGGATGCTGTACTTACAGGAGCAGAGACAAGAAGCTCCTCCCCTGTAAGAATTGTAAGAGACGAAAAACTGCAGGCACTTAACATCAGAGGTCTTTACCCCTGCGGTGAGGGAGCAGGCTATGCAGGCGGAATAGTTTCTGCGGCAGTTGACGGAATAAAATGTGCCGAGATGATTTTAACAAAATAAGTAACACCAGAGTATTTTAAAGTACTCTGGTGTTTTTAGTTTAAATAACTGTATCAATATGCTCGTCGAAGTCTTGTGAGCCTACAATAGAAAACAATTCTTCCTTTGTGGCAAGCTCGTCGAAGGTTGAATATCTGATGTGAAGTATATCCCCTGCCCTAAGCTGTTTTCCGCCGTGAACATCCACCTCAGCATCGTTGTCTTCCCTCTTAACAGAAAGAACAAAAAGATTACTGGGCCATAAAACATCGCGAATCTGTTTGCCTACAGCAAAGGATGCAGGCTCAACCTTAACGAAGGTATCGTAAACTTTTCGCTCTTTGCCGTGATAATAATTTTCCACGGTATTATCAAGTGCAATATCTGTTATGGACTGAACGCCAAACATTTCGGTAATAACGTAAGAAATGCAGGTAGCTACAATAACAGGAAGAACGTAACCACCGCATGAAAGAGCCTCTATGGCAAAAACCACAGCTGTGAAAGGAGTTTTCATCATTCCGGAAATACAGGCGGAAATACCAAGAACAACAATAAATGTGTAAAACTCATTACTAACTCCAAGAGCAACAAGGCCTTTTCCTGTTAACGCCGCAACAGTTGCACCAAGTGCCATAATAGGCAGAAAAAGTCCGCCTGTAATACCGCAAGAATTAGCAGAAAAAGTTAAGGTTGTTCTGATTAAAAGTATTGCAATAAGCATTATAAAGGTTGGCGAAGAAACCATAAGTTCATCAATAAGATGATGACCTGTAGATATAAAAGAAAAAGAACAAAGACCTGCAATAAGGGTTAATACATATACTGCCAATATCTTATATTTATGAGGTACAGAAGAAAGCTTTTTGTTAATTACAAAGCTTATGAACTTATAATATTTAAGAATAATAACTGCCAAAACACCAACAATCACACCAACAACTACAGGAAGCCATATATGGCGGATTCTCACCTCAGGCAAGGTGATTTCGTGAAAGAGGCGGGTATTGATGTTAAAGAATAATGACAACACTTCCGTAGTAATATAAGAGAACATTACCGAGGTTGATGCAACAATCATTATCATAGGCGAAAAGCTCTGATGTGCTTCCTCAAGAGCGAAAACAATACCTGAAACAGGAGCACCGGTTGCAACAGAGAAACCTGCACAGGAACCGCCTGTCATAGAATATCGGCTCCAGACTCTGTGCTTCTTTAAAAGCGGCGAAACGCTGGCACCGCCTAAAAGTGTACCCATCTGCACCGAAGGGCCTTCATTACCCAAGGGAACACCGATTAAAAAAGACAGCAGAGAAAGAAAAAACACACCGATAATATTTGTAAACCATTTAAACGGCAGAACGCCTCTGATTATACCGATTGAAGTAGGAATTCCGCCACCCTTAAGGTTAGGCGCTTTTTTGTAAAGAAACGAAAGAAATATTGATAAACCAATAAATCCAACAACCACCAAGGCAACCCAATAGAGGTTAGTCCTCAAAAAGCCGTAGCCATTTTCTGATACGCCGATTACAAGACTTGCACACTTTTTATAAATAGTTATAATAAGGGCTGTTAAAACGCCTGTAATTGAACCAAACACAAAAGCTGGGCAAATCAAATTTATAAAATAATTAGTGTAATTTTTAAACTTAGTACTCATAATACTTCCTCAAACCGCTAAGAATATGATTATTATACCACTAATAATACAAAAAGCAAGGTTAAACAATTTGGTGGAGACGAAGAGATTTGAACTCTCGACCTTTCGGTTGCGAACCGAACGCTCTACCGGCTAAGCTACGCCCCCTGATAATATGGTTATTAAAATAATATAATAAAACAAAAAGGAGCTGACTAAAAAGCCAACTCCTAATGTCTTAAATTAATAAGTAATTAAGCAAGTGCAAGTGTGCAAGTAGCAGCATCCCAAGTTAAAGTTACTGTACCAGCAGCAACGTGGAACTTGTCGTTAGAACCACCAAACTCGCCGAGAACTGCGGATGTGGGGTTGAAATCAAGCCAACCGTTTGTCCAGAAAATTGTGCCGTTCTCATCCTGAACTGCTACATAGCTATCAGCTGTGAGCTCAACTGTGATTGTACCATCAACGATAGCGTATGTTGTATCGTATACGTCAGCGTTGTTGATCCAACCTACGAGGTAGTAAGCAACTTCGTCAGCTGTAGCTTCGTCAGTTGTAGCTTCGTCCTTTGTTGCAGGATCAACGGGAGTCTCTTCGTCCTTTGTAGAAGGATCTACAGGAGTCTCTTCGTCCTTTGTAGCCTCATCAGTTGTAGCTTCGTCAGTTGTAGCTTCGTCCTTTGTAGCTTCATCTGTTGTAGCTTCGTCCTTTGTAGCCTCGTCTACAGTAGCCTGATCCTTAGTAGCCTCGTCTGTGGAAGCCTCGTCATCAGTAGCACCCATGGGCTTGCCGATGTTCTGGTTTGCATCCTCGAACTTAGCGATCCACTTCTGGATAGCTGTAGCGTCCTTAACGTTTACATTGCCATCCTCTGTAGCGTCAGCAACTGCTGTCTGAACCTCGTCAAGAGTTGCGAGCTTAGCGATAGCTTTCTGGATGAGAGTAGCGTCCTGGATTGTTACCTTACCGTCGAGGTTAACGTCACCTAAAAGAGCTACAGGAGTCTCAGTTGTCTCAGCAGCAGAAGCGCAAAGACCAAAAACGGATACAGCCATAGTGAGAACCATGAGAACTGCAACGATTTTTGCGAACTGATTTTTCATAGTTTTCATCTCCTAACATAATTTTTACAGAATAAACTGCTTGGTCTATTATACTACTATAAAAACAGAAAATCAAGAGAAATATTAATATTTTTTTAAAACAATGTAGAAATATAATTTTAGTATATTGCTTTTTTGTAGCATTGTGCTATAATTTAAGCAAAATTTACCTATTGAGGAGATGTTTTCATGGCTTGTTGCGAGCTTAAAGCATACACAGTTTCTGATATTAATTTCTTTAATCGACTTGACCCCAACGTGCAGATTAAAATAGGAAACAAATTTTCTTATAATGTTAAGTACCCAAAAGACGGTCAGGGCAACATCTGCCGTGGCGAGTTCGAGGTTGAAACAGGCGACACTTCTGACGATAAGAAGCTTAACATTAAAGTAGTGGTTGTGGGTATTTTTTCTTATGCCGCAGGAGCTACCAAGGAAATGATACACACCGAAAGCTTTAAGATTCTTTACCCCTATGTTAAGGCTCTGGTTACAACTGTGACAGCTAATGCAGGAATTAAGCCTATTATTATTCCTAATATTGATATTGATTCTCAGAACATTTACAGAATCGACGGTAGCCAGCAGTAAATCTGACATAATTTTTGTTGACAAACGAGTTAACGTTATGATATAATCATTGGCGTTGACGATGTGCGGATGTAGTTTAGTGGTAGAACTTCAGCCTTCCAAGCTGATCGTGAGGGTTCGATTCCCTTCATCCGCTCCACAAATAAATAACGGTACCCTTTAAGAGGGTACCGTTATTTTTTATTTTATCGTAGGATGAAGTGAATCGAAAGACCGTAAAAAAATGTGCCGGTGGTACATTTTTAGGTCGTGGATTTAAGTCGCTTCTTCCCTACTATGCGAATTACCAGGCGAGATGATGCTCTCTTTTAAGACGAAGATACTTCATCCGCTCCACAAAAAACAGGGTACCCAAATGGGTACCCTGTTTTTTATTACGCCTACGTATAAAGGGAATCAAAAGAGCCTTAAGGAAACAGCTCTGAGGACTGTTTCCTTAACGTTGCTCACCCTATCAGGGTACGAATTCCGCATTCATAGTAAAAATCTCCCGTACTTTGTACGAGAGATTTTTTTGGCTGGGCTGGCGGGATTCGAACCCACGGGATGACGGAGTCAAAGTCCGTTGCCTTACCGCTTGGCTACAGCCCAATATATTTAACAACTTGTATATATTACCATAACCACGTTTAAAAATCAAGAGAAAGAAAAATAAAAAAGACAGGCTTCAGAAGAAGTCTGTCTTTTTGGTGATCCATCGGAGATTCGAACTCCGGACACCTTGATTAAAAGTCAAGTGCTCTGCCAACTGAGCTAATGGATCAGGTGGGGTGGCTAGCCGGATTCGAACCGGCGGTCTCCAGGGCCACAACCTGGCGCTTTAACCAACTAAGCTATAGTCACCATATGGCGCGCCAACAGGGACTCGAACCCCGGACCTACTGCTTAGAAGGCAGTTGCTCTATCCTGCTGAGCTATTGACGCGTGTTAGGCTATGAAAAATCACAGCCTGATTATTATATATTAATATGAAGATTTTGTCAATACTTTTAAACCCATCAAATTAACGGAATTTGAAAGAATTTTAAAAAAATAATAAATAAAATGACGAAAATCAGTTTTTGAGGCTCTGCATAGGTGCAGGAATTCTTCCGCGGCGGTTGATAAACTTTGCAGGAGAACCGCTTCTTACAGGCATTACAGGGCCGTAGCCAAGAAGTCCGCCAAAATCAAGAGTGTCCCCTACTCCCTTACCGATTGCAGGAATAAGACGAACAGCAGTTGTTTTTGAGTTAACCATACCGATTGCGGCTTCGTCAGCAATAATTGCAGAGATAACCTCGGCAGATGTGTCGCCGGGAATAATAATCATATCAAGACCAACTGAGCAAACTGCAGTCATAGCCTCAAGCTTTGTAATGTCAAGAGCACCAACCTCGGCAGCGTGAATCATACCTGCATCCTCAGAAACCGGAATAAATGCACCTGAAAGACCGCCAACATGAGAAGAAGCCATTACGCCGCCTTTCTTAACTGCATCGTTTAGGAGAGCCAAAGCAGCAGTTGTACCGTGGCAACCGCAAACCTCCAGACCCATTTCCTCAAGGATGTAAGCAACTGAGTCGCCTACTGCAGGAGTAGGAGCCAAGGAAAGGTCAACGATACCGAATGGTACGCACAGACGCTTGGAAGCCTGCTGAGCAACAAGCTGACCCATTCTTGTAATCTTAAAAGCTGTACGCTTGATTTCATCAGCAACTCTGCTTAAGTCGTAGCCGTCGCACTTTGTAAGAGCGGCACGCACAACTCCGGGGCCTGAAACACCAACGTTGATTACGCAGTCAGCCTCGCCTACACCGTGGAAAGCACCTGCCATAAAGGGGTTATCCTCAGGAGCATTACAGAAAACAACAAGCTTAGCGGCACCAAGGCAGTTATTATCAGCAGTAAGCTCGGCGGCAGACTTAATAGCCTTACCCATCATCTTTACTGCATCCATATTGATACCTGCTTTTGTTGAGCCGATATTTACAGATGAGCAAACCTTTTTAGTTTCGGCAAGAGCCTGAGGAATGCTTTCGATAAGAGCAAAGTCGCCTGCGGCAAAGCCCTTCTGAACTAAGGCTGAATAACCGCCGATAAAATCTACGCCTAAGGTTGCGGCAGCTTTATCAAGGGTATGAGCAAACTTTACCACGCCGCTGTTCTGGCATGCAGCAGCGATGTTTGCAATGGGAGTTACGGAAATTCGCTTGTTGATAATCGGAATACCGTACTCGTTTGAAATGTCATTAGCTGTATCTACAAGGTCCTCTGCATAGCGGCAGATTTTGTCGTAAACCTTATCGCAGGCCTTGTTAATGTCGCTGTCGATACAATCGAGCAGGCTGATACCCATAGTTACGGTACGGACATCAAGATGCTCGTTTTCAATCATATTTATAGTTTCTAAAATATCTTTGGTTTCTAACATGGTTTACCTCAAATCTTATGCATGCTATTGAAGATATCTTCATGCATAATGTGAATTTTAGTGCCTATGGACTGACCTAAGGCATCAAAATCAGCATTGAGCTTTTCAAAAGAGGGAACGTTTGCACGGTCAAGCTCCACAAGCATTACCATTGCGAACATATCCTGAAGAACGCTCTGAGTTACCTCTACAACGTTCATATTTCTCTCTGCACAGAATGAAGAGACCTTTGCAAGAATACCCACAGTATCCTTACCTAAAACTGTAATAACTGCTTTCATATTATGTATGCTCCTTTCAAAAGCAGAAAATTCACTTAATTATAAAGTTTTTGCAAAATTTTTAAGATACTCTCTTAAGGTGGTGCCGATTTCGGGATGGTTTAAGCCGATTTCGATAGCCGCCTGCATAATGCCGAACTTGTTGCCGATATCATAGCGGGTACCTGTGTACTCAACCGCTGTCATACCCTCGGTAATGGCAAGCTCACGCATTGCATCGGTAAGCTGAATTTCGTTTTTTGCACCGGGCTTGGTATGAGCAAGAATATCAAAAATCTCGGGAGGCAGTACACATCTGCCCAGAATAGAATACAGAGAAAGTACTTCGGCATCAGTCTGAGGCTTTTCAATCATATCGGTACATTTAAAAATGTTATCCTTTATGTTTTCAACCTTAACAGAGCTGTAACTGCGGATTGCTTCTTTGCTTACAGGCTTAATACCTAAAACGCCCTTACCGTATGTGCCGTAAGCATCGATAAGCTCTTTGGTAGCAGGCTTTTCGCCGCCTACCACAACATCATCACCGTAAAGAACTGCAAATGGTTCGCCGCATACGAAGGACTTTGCCTTGCTGATTGCGTGGCCGAGACCTAAGGTATCAATCTGGCGTATGTAGTGGATATTGGCAAGCTTGTCTAAATCCTTAATAGTTGCAAGCAGGTCGTCTTTGCCGTCCTGCTCTAATACACCTTGAAGAACAGGAGCTTTGTCGAAATGGTCTTCGATAAAACCCTTGCCACGGTTTGTAATAATAAGAATATCTGTAATACCTGAAGCTGCGGCTTCCTCTACAATATACTGAATTGCAGGCTTGTCAACAATAGGAAGCATTTCCTTAGGCATAACTTTGGTTGCGGGTAAAACCCTTGTGCCTAAACCGGCGGCGGGAATAACAGCTTTTGTGATTTTCATAATTGCACCTCTTAAGTTAAATAAACATCGGTAAATAAATAATGATGTAGTAGGAAGCTATTAAGCTAATAGCCAGGGGTACATTAACACCACCCTTGGTGTTAAGCTTTGTATCAACCTCCTGCTGAGAGGCTGAGGTGGTTTTGATTTTACTGATATTTTTAATGGTATGTTTATAATACCATCGATTGCCAAAAATTCCGCAAATAACCCTTAAAAGTATGTTTAAAAGGCTTATAACGGTTCTTGTTATGCAGATAACAAGCTGCTCTGTGCTTAATGAAGCAAAAAAATCGCCTAATGCACCGTAAAAATTCAGGCCGTAATTTTGCATCATACCTGAATACATTTCGGTATATGCTGTATCAATAGCTTTAACAGCCTCGCTATGATATACCGCAGTATACAAATCACCAAAAAGAAGCAGAGCCATAAGTAAACAGACTACAATGCCGACTTTGTACATTTTTCGGTAAAGCATCCAACCGCCGCCGAAAAAGAACCCTACAAAGGAAAATCTGGCTCTTCCCTTTTCTTTCATTTGCTTAAATTGAGGAATATAATGAGGGGTTGAAGCCTTTACATACTTTGCCGCATCAGATGCTTTAACACCCTGACCCAAGTCTTCATCTGCCTTAACACCGCCTAAGGGGTCCATAAAAAAGGCACCGCCGAAGCCACCCTGAGGGTTAGCGGTCTGCTCTGCATTAGATGTAGCGGAATAAGCGTTATTTTCACCTATTTGTCTGCCGCAAAAATTGCAGAATTTACTGTCCTTAGGATTTTTCGCACCACAAAAGCTACAGGTGATTTCTTCATCCTGGACAGAATTCACTTCGCATTCACGTCTGTAATCATAATTTTCACGGTGTCGGTTTAAATTTATGCAATGACCAATTTCTTCGTAGCAAGCTCGATGGTGAGGTGTGCCGCAGATAGGGCAAACAACCACATCGTCGCCTTTTTCGAAGGTCTTGTTACATACGGGACATACGTGTCCTTTATAATCCATTTTAATCACCTTTTAGTATTATAACAAATAATATCCTTTAAATCAACAAAATTATTTGACAGTTTAACAAATATATTCTGTTTACATTTTATGGAGTTTGCGGTATAATATTATGAGTTTGATTTAAAGAGAGGTATTTTTATGCTTCAGTTTGAGGAATTAAAGTTGAGACTTGAGGGCTCCAAAGCTGATATTGATGATTTGGCAGACGCATTAGGCTTAAAGGCAATGCGTTCTGAAATCGAACAGTTAGAGCATCGTGCGGCTGAACCAGGATTCTGGGATGACCTTGAGAATTCTCAGAAAGTATTACAGCGTACCAGCAACCTTAAGGCAAAGGTTGAGGAATATGAAAAGCTTCACGCTCTTTATGAAGACACTATGGCTTTAATTGAACTTGGCGACGAAGAAGAGGACGAAAGCTTACTGGAAGAAGCTGTGGCTGACGTTGAAAGTGTTGAAAGAAGTGTTGCAAAGCAGAGACTTCAGACACTTTTAACAGGTGAATATGACAAAAACAACGCTATTCTCACCTTCCACGCAGGTTCAGGCGGCACTGAGGCTCAGGACTGGGCTCAGATGCTTTACAGAATGTATACCCGTTGGGCTCAGGCTCACGGCTTTAATGTCAAGGAAGTTGACTACCTTGACGGTGATGAGGCCGGCCTTAAAAGTGCTGTGCTTTTAATTGAGGGCGAAAATGCCTACGGTTACCTTAAGAGTGAAGCAGGTGTTCACCGTCTGGTAAGAGTTTCTCCCTTTGACTCTGCCGGCAGAAGACACACAAGCTTCTCTTCACTTGAGGTTATGCCTGAAATCGAAGAGGACACTTCTGTTGTTATTCCGCCAGAAGAAATCAAGATGGACGTTTATCGTGCATCAGGTGCAGGCGGTCAGAAGGTTAATAAAACCTCCTCTGCTGTTCGTCTTACCCATATTCCCACAGGTATCGTTGTTGCTTCTCAGGTTGAGAGAAGCCAGTATCAGAACCGTGATGTGGCTATGAAGATGCTTATTTCAAAGCTTGTTGAAATCAAGGAACAACAACATTTAGAGAAGATTTCTGACATCAAGGGCGTTCAGAAAGAAATCACTTGGGGCAGCCAGATCCGAAGCTATGTATTTATGCCCTACACTATGGCTAAAGACCACCGCACAGGCTTTGAAACAGGTAATATAAACGCTGTTATGGATGGCGATTTAGACGGATTTATCAACGCATACCTCAAGGCATTAAGCCAGGGTGAAATTCAGAACAACTAAAATCAGAAAGAAGAATATATATGAAATATCTTGTAATGCTGTGCGACGGTATGGCAGACGAGCCAAGCGAAGTACTTGGCGGTAAAACTCCTATGGAGCTTGCCAACAAACCAATGATGGAAAAGCTTGCAAAAGCAGGCGAAGTTGGACTTGCAAGAACGGTTGAAGACGGTATGAGCCCTGGCTCTGATGTTGCAAACCTCGCAGTTTTAGGCTATGATGCAAAGAAATATTACAGCGGTCGTTCTCCTCTTGAAGCCGCAAGTATCGGTATCGATCTTAAAGACACTGACGTCACCTTCAGATGTAACCTTGTAACTCTTTCCGACGAGGAAAACTATGAAGACAAAACAATTCTTGACTATTGTGCTGATGATATCTCTACAGAAGAGGCAAGAAAAATTATTGAAACTGTTGAAGAGGAGCTTGGCGATGAAGAGTTTAAGTTCTACTCAGGCGTTTCTTACAGACATTGCCTTGTTTGGGATAATGGTAATGCTAAACCCGGCAAGCTTACTCCTCCCCACGACATTACAGGCAAAGCTATTAAAGAATACTTACCTACTGATGTTGCAAAAGAAAAGCTTCTGCCTTTAATGAAAAAGAGTTACGAGTTCTTAAAAGACCACCCCGTTAACAAAGAAAGAGAAGCCCGTGGCAAGCGTCCTGCTAACTCTATTTGGCTCTGGGGTGAGGGTACAAAACCTTTACTTGACTCTTTTGAGAAGCTTTACGGCGTTACAGGCAGTATGATTTCTGCAGTTGACCTTTTAAAGGGTATTGCAATCTGTGCAAAAATGAGAAGCGTAGATGTAGATGGTGCTACAGGCTATATTGACACCAACTTTGAGGGCAAGGCAAATGCCGCTATTGAAGAGTTCAAGAATGGTGCTGAGCTTGTTTATGTTCACGTTGAAGCTCCTGATGAGTGCGGCCACAGATTTGAGGCAGAAAACAAGGTTAAGTCAATTGAGCTTATTGACAAAAAAGTGCTTACTCCTATCGTTGAAGCATTAAAGGGTATGGATGAGGATTTTGCAGTTCTTGTTTGCCCTGATCACCCCACACCTCTTAACACAAAGACACATTCACGCACACCTGTTCCCTACCTTATTTACAGAAGCAATGCTGAAATAAACTCCGGTGTTGAAAAATTCACCGAGGCTCAAGCCATGAAAACAGGCGTATTTGTTGAAAAGGGTTACACCCTTATGAACAGATTTCTTAACAAATAAGATTACATAAAAAAATCCCGACAAGATTAAAACTTGTCGGGATTTTTGATTAGTTATAGATCAAATTATCTGTAAAGAAGCCTCGCCATCTTTAACATCGGCGTGGATACCTGAAATATTGCCTACACCCTTTATAATCATCTCTTCAGCAATTCTCTGCTCTACCTCTTTGCGGATAACAGAGCGTAAGTCACGCGCTCCGCTTCTGCCGTCCTTTACCTTATCGGCAAGGAAGGTGCAAAGCTCATCAGAGAAGCTGAACTTGATTCCCTTTTCTTCTAATGTGGGAACATACTCGTTAAGCATAAGCTTAGCGATTTTTATCAAGTCCTCACCCTCAAGATGACGGAACACAATAACCTCATCAACGCGGGCTAAGAACTCAGGACGTAAGAACTCAGAAAGAGCCTTCATGACCTTTTCGCGGGTCGCATCCTGCTCGCTTTTACCAAAACCAAGGGCATTCTCACGTTTATTGGAGCCTGCGTTACTGGTCATAACAATAACGGTATTCTCAAAATTAACTACTCTGCCGTGTGCATCGGTAAGCTTACCTTCGTCAAGAATCTGGAGAAGGATATTGAGAACATCGGGATGTGCTTTTTCAATTTCGTCAAAAAGAAGCACACTATAGGGGCGGCGGCGAACCTTTTCAGTCACCTGACCGGCCTCATCATAACCAACATAGCCTGGAGGTGAGCCAATAATTTTAGAGACAGAGTGCTTCTCCATAAACTCGCTCATATCAAGACGAATGAGGGTTTCGGGAGTATCAAAAAGAAGCTGGGAAAGCTGCTTAACAAGCTCGGTTTTACCTACACCTGTAGGTCCTACAAAGATAAATGATGCAGGGCGTCTTCTGGGTGCAATCTGAACACGGCTACGCTTAATAGCACTTGCTAAAGCGTTTACCGCTTCGTCCTGACCGATAATCTTTTCTTTAAGCTGTAGGTCGATATCGGCAAGCTTTAAAAGCTCGTTTTCGCGAACTCGTGAGGAAGGAATACCTGTCCAAAGCTCAATTACCTTAGCAAGGTCCTCTTCAGTTACGTTATTAATCAGACTTGCTTCATCAATTGCGGAAAGCTCCTGCTCTACTCTTGCAAGCTCTGATTTTACAGTTGCAAGCTTTTCATAGTCTACCTCTTCGGCAGCTGAAAGCTCAGAATGCTGAACCTCAAATTTATGTTTATCATCATTAAGTTTATCAAAACGCTCAAGCTCTTTGTTGCGAAGTCCTGCACAGGAGCAAGCCTCATCTAAAAGGTCGATAGCCTTATCGGGCAGGAATCGGTCGGTAATATATCGCTCGGAAAATACAACAGCTTTACGTACAATATCATCGCTTACTACAACGCGGTGATGTATTTCGTAGTACTCCTTAATACCTGTAAGTACCTCGATAGTATCGGAAATACCGGGTTCAGCAACTGTAACAGGCTGAAAACGACGCTCTAAAGCACTGTCCTTTTCGATATACTTTCTGTACTCATTAAATGTAGTTGCACCGATAACCTGAATTTCACCGCGGGAAAGTGCAGGTTTTAAGATGTTTGCGGCATTCATTGAGCCTTCAGCGTCACCTGTACCCACTAAATTATGAACTTCGTCAATAAAGAGGATTATGTTACCAAGTGCCTTTACCTCATCGGTTAAGCCTTTGATACGACTTTCAAACTGACCTCTGAACTGTGTACCTGCCACAAGTGAAGTAAGGTCAAGAAGGTGAATTTCTTTATTCTTAAGGCGCTGAGGAACATCCCCTGATGCAATACGCATAGCAAGGCCCTCGGCAATAGCGGTTTTACCTACACCGGGCTCACCGATTAAGCAGGGGTTATTTTTGCTTCTTCGGGAGAGAATCTGAATAATTCGCTCGATTTCTTTATCTCTGCCGATTATGCGGTCGGTTTTGCCTTCCTTTGCCTTTCTGGTAAGGTCATAGCAGTAGAGATTTAAGAAGCGACGCTCCTTACTCTGTTTTTTCTCCTGCTTTTTGTTCTGCTTGGCACTGCCCTGAGAAGCAGAGTCGCCGCTTTTACCGCCGCCAAAGAAGTTGTTGAAAAATGCAGGGAAAGTGGATGCACCGCCGGGAGAAAAGCCGTCATCGTCTTTGTTGGCGTTATCGTTCTGAAAATCATCAAGACGCATCTGCTCAACCAAGCCTTCTTCTTTAATGGCGTTGAGCATCTCGCTCATATCACCGTCGTTCATATTTTCCATCATAGAATTCATCTGCTCTTCCATAGCCTCTAAATCCTCTGTGGAAAGACCCATTTTATTGATTAAATCCTCAACAGGCTTAATGCCAAGCTCCTTAGCACATGTAAGGCAATAGCCCTTGGGATTGGCATCATCTTTATTTACAGAGACAAAGACCACCGCAGGCCTTTTGCCGCATTTTGAACATATCATTTTGTTGCCTCCTTGTTTGCTTTTTCCGCTCTCATAATTTCACGGAAAAACATAGAATAACGTATAAGTGAGTAAATCATCATTACTGCTGTAAGAGTCAGCAGAATAATGGCGTAAATTTTAAACTCATCTCTCATACCTAAGATAAGGTCAAATAGTACAATAAGACCTACAGAGATATAGAATAAAAATGTACCTACCTTGCCATACCATTTTGATGCACAGGGCTTAACGTGATTTTTCAGCATATACGAGGCACCTATAAGCATTAAAAAGTCCTTTATAATAAGCAAGGTAATTACAGGGATTACTGCAGGCTCAATAAACACAACGCAAATACCAACAGCAAAGAGCGTAAGCTTATCTGCCACAGGGTCAAGCATTTTGCCAAGCTCGGTTATCTGATTAAGTTTTCTGGCAAGTAATCCGTCGAAAAAATCGCTCAGACCCGAAAGCAAAAGGCATGCTGCTGCAGAGATTGTATACTCCTGGGCATAGTCCATACTGCGTGCTTTAAAGAAAAAGCAGAGCATCGGGGCTATAAGAGCAATTCTGAAATAACAAAGTATATTAGGCACGGTAAAAATATATGCCCAATCTACCTTATTGGACTTATTATAATCCATTTCATATCCCACCCAAAAAATTATATGTTGCCAAAGCTATAGATAAAGCTTTGAATAAGCGTATTTAAACCGCCAAAATAAAACAATGAGAAAAATAAAGATTCTGAAACGTAGGCT
Source organism: Ruminococcus sp. (assembly GCA_045635685.1). Lineage (GTDB taxonomy): Bacteria > Bacillota > Clostridia > Oscillospirales > Acutalibacteraceae > Ruminococcoides. The sequence continues at coordinate 125,406 of JAZTWD010000051.1, read as the reverse complement.
TCGTTAAGTATAAAAAGGTCGCCACCTGTAAGAGGAATTATAAGCTTAAGAGCAAAGGCTAAGATATATACTACCAACAAACCCTCTAAAATCCCCAACACAAAGCCTGCAATAGAATCGACAACTCTTATAAGAGGAAGTCGGAACAATTTTGAAATACCGCCAAAAAATTTTTTAAGCACAAAAAGAAGCACTATAAAAAGAATAACAAAGAAAACAATTGAGATAACACCCACAACGGGAGTCATAATAACCTCTTCAATAGCTAAAGTTGCAGAGGTGCTGAATAATTCAGAAACCTTTGCTTCGTTAACACCGAAGTAAGCAAGAGAATTAGTAAGAACAGCAGGAAGCGAAGCCATAAAGTCGGATGCCTTCTGTGCAGCTGTGGTTAGTGCAGAGTGATGAATGGCTCTGCTGGCATTATGAATTATTGTTTGTTTTATGAATGCATTATAAACAAGCTCTGCCAAAAAGTGCGAAATAAAAACTGCCAGAAGAAAGGAAGATATCACCGCAAGCAACCTGCATATTGCCTTTGCGGCTCCGGTTTTTATTCCGATTATGACAAAAATAACAATTATTATTAATGAAACAATATCTAAAATCATATGTAACCTTTAAAAAGTATAAAGTGAAATATCCTTAAGTCCCAAAACTACCGATGCATCAGGAGCAATAAGTCGAATCTGGCGGCTGTCGGGAGTAACCTTTATACTGCCAAGCAATTCGCCGCCTTGGGTATAAAGATAAATATTGGATGAATCGCTGATTGCCACTCTGTTTTTATAGGATGATATATAATCAGCGGCATAATCGGTTTCGATTTTTGAATCAACCGCACCTGACTTATTTATACACTGAATTGTACAATTTCTGCCGTCACCGCTTCGTGAAAGACTTAAGCAAAGCTCGCCTGTGTCGGTGTTGATATCGTATGATGTAAGAGTCATCTGAGAATATGAATTTTTGGTAAGCTTAGAGAAGTTTCTGCCGTTAATAATATAAGAAGCATTTTCGCCAATTACACAGGCAGAACCGTCACCAAGATACTCGCAGTCAAAAACTACATCACCGGAAATTTCGTGGAAAGCCAGAGGCTTTTCTTCGGTGAAATCGAAAACGTAAACTACGCTATTTTCAATGCCGTTTTCGGCAGTTACGCCACAGGCAATTGCACCTGTTGCATCAGAGTTAAGTGCCATTGCGGTGATGTAATATTCCTCAAAGGAATAGCCGTAAAGAGGAGTATCAACCGTGCTGTATACTGAAAGCTTAGCTTTGTAGTCATGGCTTTCGGTTACTGTGGCAAACTTAAGGTCGGCGGTAACATCGGCAAGGTACATTTTGGACTCGGTCTCACCTGTATATACAAGCGCTTCGCCTGAATATAAAGAATATTTGTGACCGCCTAAGTCATAAATAACAGCCGTACAGTTATGATTAAGCCTCATTACGGGATTATTGAAGGAAACCTGAGATGTAAACACCTCTTCACCGTCGTTATTATAAGCTACATAATGGGTATCGGAAACATAGGCAAAGCCTCCGCTGTATGTATCGAAATTCCCGTTTGAAACCAAAGAACCCTTAAGCGAAACAGGAAAATTAGCCGAAGTAAGATTATAAGAGGAACAGCCTGAGCAGGTAAAACGGTTAAACACAACAAAAACAATAGCCACTAAAAGAACAAGCACCATAAATGCAAGGATAATTTTTTTATAGGAAAGAGCCTTTTTACTGTCCTTTTCCTTATCCCCTGCGTTCTGGTCATAATCCTCAAGCGGAAGCTGTTCGTAGCTTAAAACTGCACGCTTGGTATCGTACATTTCCTCCTTATAATGACGGGGAGAAATTTTACGTTTTTTCAATTTCTGTTCCTCCTTTCTTTATAAATCATAGAAAACTTCGTTAAGATAAAGGCCCTGAGGGGGTGCTGTGGGGCCTGCTGAGTCTCTGGACTCGGCTTTGATAATATCGGGGATAGAAGCAGGGCTTAATTTACCCTCATTGATACTTAAAAGTGTACCAACCATAATACGCACCATATTGTAAAGAAAACCGTTACCTTCAACGGTAAATTCCACAATATCGCCTTTTTTAGCAACCGAAAAGTCATAAATAGTACGAACGAAATCGCCCTTTTCCCTTTTATCAAGGGTACAGAAGGAAGTAAAATCGTGGGTGCCGATATAGGCTTTAGAAGCATTGTTCAAAAGCTCTGTGTCGATATTATATCTGTAATGCAAAGCTCTGCCGATATAAAAAGGGTCACGCTCAGCTCTATTAAGAACTCTATACACATAACGCTTACCCTTTGCATTATAGCGGGCGTGAAAGTCAAGTGGAACTTCCTTTGCATCTAATACTACAACACTGTCGGGCAAATGGGAGTTAAGAGCTGCCTTGAGCCTTACTGCAGGAATAGGGTGTGAAATCTTTGTGCTGATACAAAACATTTCGGCATGAACTCCCGAATCGGTACGGCTGCAAGCCTTAATATCAGGCTTATCTCCTATTACTGCATAGAGGGCATTCTGGAATACCTCCTGCACAGTAACAGCATTATGCTGAATCTGCCAACCGTGGTACTTTGAGCCGTCATATGAAATTGTAATTAAAATATTACGCAAATTTTCATTAGAGGAAGATATCACAAAGTACAACTCCTGCAGTCAATAATAACATTACAACCAAAGCACCGGCGTCTTTTTTAGTAAAGTGCATTTGCTTAAGTCTTGTTCTGCCATTTCCGCCTTGATAACAACGACATTCCATTGCCATTGCAAGGTCATAGGCACGGCGGAAAGAGGAAACAAACAAAGGAACTAAAACGGGAATAAGTGCCTTGATACGTTTAATAAGGTTGCCGCTTTCCATATCTGCTCCCCTTGCTTTCTGAGCAGACATAATTTTGTCGGTCTCCTCTAAAAGTGTAGGAACAAAACGTAGGGCAATTGTCATCATCATAGCAATTTCATGAACGCTTATGTGGAAAACCGTCAAGGGTTTCATAAGACGCTCTAAACCGTCGGTCATATCTGTAGGTGAGGTTGTAAAGGTAAGAGCAGAACTTACAATAACCAAACATATAATTCGGACGGTAACAAAAATCGCATTGAAAATACCATTAAGGGTAATGGAAAAAATCCACCATTCAAAAATCGGTTCACCTGAGCCGTAAAACAGGTTCAGAACCGAAGTGATGGCCACAATAAGAATAATGGTTTTAAGGCTTTTTAAAAACATATTTACGGGAACCTTGCTAAGAAGAACAGTTACCATCGTAAATGCTGCAACCAAGCCTAAGGCGTAGAAATTAAATGAGCAGAAAATAAGAACAATAAAACCTACCAAAAACAAGATTTTTGTTCTTGCATCCAATTTATGAAGTACGCCGTTTGAGGGGAAATACTGACCTAATGTAATATCACGCATCAATATTACCCCCTTTATTTATAAACTTGCAAAGCTCCTTGAAGGCATTTTCAACCGTAAGAATGCCTGAAGGTAAAGGCACGCCTGCATTTTTCAGTTTAATTGTAATTTCAGTAATTTCGGGGATTCTCAGACCTATAGCTTTAAGCTCTGAAGCTCTTGAGAAAACATTGGCTGGAGTATCAAACATTACCATTTGGGAATTATTCATAACCAGGACTCTGTCAGAAATTCGAGCGATATCTTCCATATTATGAGACACAAGCAAAACTGTGTTGCCTGATTCCTTATGGTAAGACTCAATCTGAGAAAGAAGCACATCCTTACCAACAGGGTCAAGACCTGCTGTAGGCTCGTCCAGAATAAGAACCTTCGGCTCCATTGCAATAACACCTGCAATGGCGGCACGACGTTTTTCGCCGCCTGAAAGGTCGAAAGGAGAACGATCTAAGAGTTCTTCTCTAAGACCTGCAAAGCGTGCGGCTTTCTTAACCTTTTCGGCTATTTCTTCTTCGGAAAGTCCCATATTTTTAGGGCCGAAGGCTATGTCCTTGGCAACGGTTTCTTCGAAAAGCTGGTTTTCGGGATACTGGAAAACAAGACCGATATTAAAGCGGAATTTTCTCAGCTCCTTAGGATTGGCAAAAATGTCTTTACCCTCGAAGTAAACTGTGCCTTCCGTAGGCTTAAAGAGGCCGTTAAGCATCTGCACAAGGGAGGATTTACCCGAGCCTGTGTGGCCGATAATACCAATTACCTCGCCCTCTTTAATTTCAATATTTACATTATTTACGGCTTTTTTCTCAAAGGGTGTTCCCTTGCCGTAAACTAAACTTAAATTCTCGGTACGGAGAATGCTCATAAAAGCACCTCCTTTAAGGTTTTGACGCAATCGTCAATATTAAGTGGGAGTTCTTTTATATCTACACCGTAAGCACGGAGCTTGTAGCAAAGCTCGGTGGATTGGGGTACGTCAAGGCGGTGCTTCTTTAAAAGCTCTACCTGCGAAAACACCTCATTGGGAGTACCTTCTGTAAGGATTTTACCGCCGTCCATAACAATTACCCTGTCAGAGGTTACGGCTTCGTCCATATTGTGAGTAATAAGAACGATTGTAATGCCGTGCTCTTTATTAAGATTATGGATTGCAGTAAGCACCTCTTCCCTGCCCTGAGGGTCAAGCATAGCGGTAGGTTCATCAAGCACAATACAATCAGGCTTCATAGCAAGAATACCCGCTATGGCAACACGCTGTTTCTGACCGCCTGAAAGCTTATGAGGTGCAAAGGTACGGTATTCGTACATACCCACAGCCTTTAATGCTTCATCAACGCGTTTGCGGATTTCTTTCGGCTCTACGCCGAGGTTTTCTGGGCCGAAGGCTACATCTTCCTCAACGATGCTTGCAACGAGCTGATTATCGGGATTCTGCAAAACAAGCCCCACCTTACGGCGGATATCGTAGCATTTGTCTTCGTCTGAGGTATCCATACCCTCTACCAGAACCTTGCCGCCTGTAGGAAGCAAAATAGCATTAAAATGCTTGGAAAGCGTGGACTTACCTGAACCGTTGTGACCTATAACACTTAAAAACTCGCCTTTATGAACTGTAAGAGAAACCCCGTTTATAACAAAGTCACAAATATTCTGTTGTACTTCTTCATCGGACATATATGAGAAAACAAGGTCCTTTACATCAATCTGATTCATTTAAAATTATCTCTCCCAGATTGCGGTATTACCGCAGGGTAAAACTAAATTTGTGGAGCTTACTCTCAGGCCTATTTCGTCAGCGGTTACCTTACCGCCGAATGTATCAGCAAGCACACTTGTGAGGGTGTACTCCATTACAGCAGGAGAAAGACCTGAAGTATAGGAGTTAAGCAGGAAGAACAAGGGTTCGTCGGTTAAAACCTGCTTGCAAAGCTCCAAAAGCGGGAAAAGCTCGGTTTCAAGCTTCCATACCTCGCCGTTTGGACCTCTGCCGTAGGAAGGCGGGTCCATAATAATTGCGTCGTATCTTCTTCCACGGCGGATTTCTCTGTTTACAAACTTAACGCAATCGTGAACAATCCATCTTACAGGTTTATCTGAAACTCCGCTTAACACAGCGTTTTCCTTAGCCATATTAACCATACCCTTTGAGGCATCAACATGGCAAACGCTTGCACCTGCCTTAAGACAAGCAACCGTTGCACCGCCAGTATAGCCGAAAAGGTTGAGTACGTTAACAGGGCGATTTGCTTTGCTGATTTTATCCATAGCAAAGTCCCAATTAACAGCCTGCTCAGGGAAAACACCTGTGTGTTTAAAACCCATAGGTTTTATTACAAAACCTAAGTCGTCATATTTGATATTCCATGTTTCGGGAAGTTTTTTGTAGTATTCCCAATGACCGCCGCCTGAATTTGAGCGGATATAACGGGCGTGAGCCTTGTTCCAGCGGTAGTCGGTTTTTTTAGTATTCCAGATTATCTGAGTGTCGGGGCGGATTAATATAATATCTCCCCAACGCTCTAATCTTTCGCCGTTTGAAGCGTCCAAAAGCTCGTAATTGAGCCATTTATCAGTACATCTCATTATGAAAGCTTATCCTTTATAAGTGCTGCTGTCTCGTTAGCAAGACGGGTAATTTCGGCAAAATCCTCTCCCTCGAGCATTACTCGAACAAGCGGCTCTGTGCCTGAAAGACGAACAATAATTCTGCCTCTTCCCTCTAGGATATCCTCTACACGGCCCAATTCTTCTTTAATTTCCTTGTCTGTGTAGAACTTTGTTTTAAGCTCGGGGTTGATTGTAACATTTACGAGAACCTGAGGAAAACGCTCCATAAGAGTTGCAATAGAGCTGAGCTTAGCAGAGCGGCGGTTAATAAGGCTTAAAAGCTGTGCACCTGTAAGCTGGCCGTCGCCTGTTGTGGAATAATCAAGGCAGATAACGTGGCCTGACTGCTCGCCGCCGATGTTGTAGTCTTCTCTGAGCATTGTCTCAAGAACATAACGATCGCCAACCTTTGTGGAAACTAGGTTCATATTATTAGCTTCGCAGAATTTATTGAAGCCCATATTGGTCATTATTGTGCAAACAACTGTATTCTTCTTAAGTATACCGCGGCTCTTGAAGTCGGCAGCAATAATAGCAATTATGTAGTCACCGTCAACAAGCTCGCCCTTATCGTCAACAGCTAAGCATCTGTCAGCATCTCCGTCGAAAGCAAGACCGGCGTCAAGGTGGTTGTCTTTAACAAATCTCTGAAGGGTCTCGATATGAGTTGAACCGCAATTTGCGTTGATATTAACGCCGTCGGGAGTGTCAAAAAGAACGTGGCACTCAGCACCCAGTGCTTCGAAAAGCTTTCTGGCAGTTGTGGATGAAGAACCGTTGGAGCAGTCAAGAGCAATACGCATACCCTTAAGGTCGTAATCAACTGTGCTGATTACGTGCTCGATATAATCGTCTACTGCATCATCCTTACGTGTAACCTTGCCGATATCTGAATCACGGCATACTTTATAATCACACTCGTGATCAAGAACAATGGCTTCAATCTGCTCTTCAAGTAAATCAGGGAGCTTGTAGCCTTCGTCGTTGAAAATCTTAATGCCGTTAAACTCGAAGGGGTTGTGGGATGCAGAAATCATAATACCTGCATCAGCCTTATACTTTTTGATAAGGTATGCCACAGCAGGTGTGGGAACAACACCTAAAAGCACAACGTTTGCACCTACTGAGCAAAGGCCTGCAATAAGTGCACCTTCAAGCATATCACCGGAAAGACGGGTGTCTTTACCGATTAAGAATGTGGGATGCTCCACAGTATCGCTTATAAGCACCATTGCGGCAGCTCTGCCAATATTCATAGCAAGCTCAGGGGTAAGCTCGGTATTTGCTATACCTCTTGCGCCGTCTGTACCAAATAATCTACCCATTGTTAAATCCTCCTATACTGAATTTCGTTAATATCAAAATAATGTTTGCTGAGTATTTACTGTGCCTTTAATACCCAGATGCTCATATGCAAGGGCAGTTACACAGCGGCCTCGGGGTGTTCGGTTGAGAAAACCGATTTGCATTAAATAAGGCTCGTAAACATCCTCAATTGTTACTGCCTCTTCGCCAATAGCGGCGGCTAAAGTTTCAAGTCCTACGGGGCCACCGCCGTAGTTATTAATCATTGCAAGAAGCATTCTTCGGTCGTTCTGGTCTAAACCTAAGGAGTCAATCTCAAGTCTGTCCAAGGCGATTTTTGCAACCTCGCCAGTTATAACTCCGTCGCTCATTACCTGAGCAAAGTCCCTTGCGCGCTTTAAAAGTCTGTTGGCAATTCGCGGAGTACCGCGTGAGCGTGAGGCAAGCTCCAGAGCACCTTCTTCGTCGATGTCTATGCCTAAAATACCTGCACTGCGGGTAACAATTTTTGCAAGTTCATCGTGAGAGTAAAGCTCAAGACGTGAAATAACACCGAAACGGTCTCTCAAAGGGGCTGAAAGCTGACCTGCTCGGGTTGTAGCACCAACCAAAGTAAACTTAGGAAGCGGCAAATGATAGGAAGCCGCCATCTGACCTTTACCCGTGATAATATCAATTGCAAAATCCTCCATAGAAGGATAAAGAATTTCTTCAACCGATCTGTTAAGGCGGTGAATTTCATCAATAAAAAGCACATCTCCTGCGTTAAGGTTTGTAAGGAGAGAAGCCAAGTCGCCGGGTTTTTCAATGGCAGGGCCGGAGGTGATGCGGATATTCACACCAAGCTCGTTTGCAATGATTGCGGAAAGAGTGGTTTTACCAAGTCCGGGAGGACCGTAAAGAAGTACGTGGTCTAAAACCTCGCCACGCTTTTTGGCGGCTTCGATAAAAATTTTAAGGTTTTCTTTAACCTTTTCCTGACCCACATAATCGTCAAAGGTTTTGGGCCTTAAGGGATTATCGCCGTCAAAAATATCCTCGGGAGTTTCGGCTGTATCTACTATTCTGTTTTCAAAATCGAATTCTTCGCTATAGTTAAACTGACTCATAATTACCTACCCATTTTCTTTAAGGTTTCACCTATAAGCTGTTCTACCGTAAGGTTTGGGTCAAGCTTTGAAAGCACAGGAGTAACATCGGCGGCAGAAAAGCCCAGAACAGAAAGAGCCGCAACCGCCTTTGAGATGTTGCCTGTATCCTCAATAACAGAGCCTTTAAGCTCAACGCCCGCTTCAGCAGTACCAAAGCCCTTAAGCTTATCCTTAAGCTCAAGAATAATTCGGGATGCAAGCTTGGGGCCTACCCCCTGAGCTCTGGTTAAGGATTTTACATCACCTGCAGAAATTGCAAGGGTGATCTGCTCAGGGGTAAGGTCAGAAAGAAGAGCAATGCCTACCTTAGGGCCTACACCTGAAACACCGATTAAAAGCTTGAAGCACTGAAGCTCTGACCTTGTAGCAAAGCCGAAAAGCTCGCAGGCATCCTCGCGGACACTCATATACGTAAACAGGGTAACCTCAGAATTAAGCTTTAGGGTTTTCTGGGTGTTTATGCTGGTGTAACACTTGTAGCCAACACCACCGCACTCAACAACAGAAAAGCCCTGCTCCATTACTATTAAGTTACCTCTTAGGGAATAAATCATAACTGTACCTCCCGACAGGGTTAGTTGATGCCGTTCATAAGTTCCCGACGCAAGCAGGTGCCTGCCGCCTGAACGTGACAAACAGCAACTGCAAGGGCATCAGCGGCATCGTCAGGCTTTGGCATTTGCCTGAGCTTTAAAAGACGCTTGGTCATATCCATAACCTGCTGCTTTTTTGCCTTACCGTAGCCTGTTACTGCAGTTTTAACCTGCAAGGGTGTGTATTCAAATATGGGAATATTATGAAGCTGAGCGGCAAGGAGTATTACTCCTCTTGCCTCGGCCACCATTATGGCGGTTTTCTGGTTATTCTGAAAATAAAGCTTTTCTATAGCTATACAGTCAGGCTTTGCTTTTTCGATAACCTTATTCATACCGTCGAAAATAAGCTTTAAGCGGATATTAAAATCTGTGTCTGCATCAGTGGTGATACAGCCGTATGCAATGGGCTTGAAGTTACAGCTTTCAGCACTGATTACACCATAGCCGATAATGGCATATCCGGGGTCGATACCCAGTACTGTCACACAGACACATCCTTTCAAGCATAATAAGCCTATAATAATTAAGTATTATAACATATTAATAGAAAAATAGCAACTTTATTCGTAATTTCTTACGTAAAAATTCACAAAAAATCAACGTAACGCCCTGTTCAGTACGAGTAGACAGATTGATATTATCTTATGCATTATGCCCGACAGAAATATAGCAGTTTTCTATACAGCAAAATTCTCCTCCGGATAAGAATCCGAAGGAGAATTAGTTATAGATATTCTTTTATAAATGACATAAGATATTCCATTTTTTCCTTTGAAGGAGTTGGCAAATCGCCAAAAGGAAAAGTTATCTTCATTTCATCATATTTGCTCACGCAGATTTTGCGAAAAGGCAGAAGCTCGATTTTATCTACACATTTATGCTCTTTGGCAATCTGGTGAAGCTTTGTGATATTTTCCTCGGTGTCGTTTATGGTAGGGATAATTACCTGTCGAAGGGTTGTGGGAATTCCCTTTTGATTAAGAATTCCGAGAAACCTGAGGGGAACCTCCATAGAACAACCTGCGTTTTCTCTGTAGAGAGTATCGTCGGTGTATTTGATATCAAGGAGGACCCTGTCGGTTACGTCAAGTAAGAGCATAACCTCATCATTCAGAATACTGCCTGAGGTATCAATGCAAGTGTTTATGCCATTTTCCTTGGAAAGTTTAAAGATGTCTTTTGCGAATTCTGCCTGCAAAAGAGGCTCGCCCCCCGAAAGGGTAACACCGCCGTTGTCTTTGAAATACTCTTTATAGCGTATTGCTTTGTTTACAACTTCTTCTGCCGAATATTCCTTGGCGTCCCCTACCCTTGCCCATGTATCGGGGTTATGACAGCACTTACAGCGAAGATTACAGCCTTGCAGAAAAGCTACAAACCTTACACCCGGGCCGTCTACTGTGCCAAGGCTTTGGAACGAGTGGATATAACCCTTACTCATACTGCTTCGTGGAAGGTACGGCTTATAACCTCACGCTGCTGTTCACGGCTTAATTTATTAAAGTGTACAGCATAGCCTGAAACACGGATTGTAAGGTTGGGATACTCCTCGGGATTTTCGTAAGCCTTCATAAGAGTTTCACGGGTCATTACGTTAACGTTGATGTGATGAGCCATTTTTGCAAAGTAACCGTCAAGAATTGTAACAAGGTTAGTTACCTGCTCATCATCATTTTTACCCAAAGCATCGGGAGTTATGGAGAATGTATTGGAAATACCGTCACGGCAGTCGTCATAGCTTAACTTTGCAACAGAGTTAAGAGAAGCAAGGGCACCGTTTTCCTCGCGGTTGTGCATTGGGTTTGCACCGGGCGCAAAGGCTTCTCCGGCTTTTCTTCCGTCGGGAGTTGAGCCTGTATTTTTGCCGTACATAACGTTTGATGTAATTGTAAGAACAGAAAGAGTGTGAATAGAATTGCGGTAAGTGTTTGTCTTTCTCAGCTCTGTAATCACCTTGTGGGTCATATCCTTAGCAAGTGAGTCAACTCTGTCGTCGTCATTGCCAAACTTGGGAAATTCTCCTGTAGTTTCAAAATCAACGATATAGCCTTCTTCATCTCTGACAGGCTTAACATCCGCGTACTTAATGGCACTTAAGGAGTCGGTAATTACAGAAAGGCCTGCAATACCGAAAGCCATAAAACGGTCAACATATGTATCGTGAAGAGCCATCTGAGTTTTCTCGTAAGCGTACTTATCGTGCATATAGTGGATAATATTCATTGTGTTTACATAAAGGTGGCTGAGCCAAGGAAGGTAAACATCAAGACGCTCCATAACAGCTTCATAGGTAAGCTTCTCCCCCTCTAAAACACCCATCTGAGGGCCAATGTGAATACCGCTGGTGGTATCGTAACCGCCGTTAATAGCAATAAGCATAAGCTTGGGAAGATTGCAACGGGCACCAAAGAACTGCATCTGCTTACCAACCTTCATTGCTGAAACACAACAGGCGATTGCATAGTCATCGCCGTAAATGGGACGCATTACATCGTCGTTTTCATACTGGATAGAGTTTGTATCCTTGGAAACCTTGGCACAGAACCTCTTAAAGTTCTCGGGAAGATTTATTGACCAGAGAACGGTAAGGTTAGGCTCGGGAGAAGAACCCAGAGTGTAAAGAGTGTTAAGCACACGGAAAGAGTTCTTTGTAACCAATGTTCTGCAATCCTCGCCAACACCGCCTACGGCCTCGGTAATCCACATGGGATCACCACCAAAAAGCTCGTTATACTCGGGAGTACGCAGGTGCCTTGCTATTCTGAGCTTCATAACGAAGTCGTCCATAAGCTCCTGAGCACCCTCTTCAGTAAGCACTCCGTTAGCTATATCACGCTCAATATAGATATCAAAGAATGTGCTTACACGGCCTAAGGACATAGCAGCACCGTTCTGCTCTTTAATAGAAGCAAGGTAGGCAAAATATGTCCACTGAATTGCTTCCCTTGCATTTTCTGCAGGAAGGCTTATATCAAAGCCATACATCATAGCCATTTCCTTCATTTTCCCTAAGAAGGAGATCTGCTGATACAGCTCTTCGTCAAGACGAATCTGAGGAGAGTCGAAAGATTCTATAGCAAGCTTTGCTTTATCCTTTTGCTTTTCTTCAATAAGCTTGTCTACACCATAAAGAGCAACACGGCGGTAGTCACCGATAATACGGCCTCTGCCGTAAGCATCGGGAAGACCTGTAATAACGTGGCACTTTCTGGCGGCACGCATCTCGTCGGTATAAGCTCTGAAAACACCGTCGTTATGAGTTGTGCGGTATTTGAACTCTTCTTCAATCTTATCGCTTAATTTATAGCCGTAAGCTTTACAGGCCTGACGAGCCATACGGATACCGCCAAAGGGATTTACTCCGCGCTTTAAGGGGCGGTTGGTCTGCATACCTACGATAAGCTCGTTGTCCTTGTCAATATAGCCGGGCGAGTAGCTTGTAAGGGAAGAAACCGTGGCTGTGTCGATATCAAGAACACCGCCAAACTGACGCTCGATAGCAAAAAGCCCCTGAAGCTTTTTCATTAAAGCATTTGTACGCTCGGTGGCACCGCTTAAAAAGCTGTCGTCACCTGTGTATTCCTTGTAATTAGTCTGGATGAAATCACGAACGTTGATTTCGTCACACCAAACACCTTCTTTAAATCCAATCCAGTTTTTATTTTTCATTTGTATCTCTCCTTACTGAATGAATTATTTATATAAAATATACTTATATAGCAAAACAAAAAGGCAATCCACTTCTATGTGAAGCGAATTGCCCAGACGGTCGGCTTTGTAACTTCTACACTCCCCCACTGTTTTCAGTGAAACCCGTCAGTCACATAGAAGTTTTCTTTACAATATATTTATACTATAAATACTTTCTTTTGTCAAAGGTTTTACCATATATTGAGGGTAGAAAAAGAACAAAAATAGCTCATAACTTTTGTATATATTTTTCAAAGCTTGCTTTAATACTACATATTTTATAAGCTCTGGTGCAAAATACCAACAGGTGATAAATATGCTAACTACAAGTTTAGAGAAAAATACGGCTGTTATTGATGCTGATTTAAGGGTTGATGAAAGCTTTGACCTGATTAAAAGAAACATTATTATCAACCAAAGAAACGTAGCACTTTACTGCATTGACGGATTTGTTAAAGATGCTGTGCTGATGAAAACCTTGGTGTTTTTCAACTCTGTTACGGATGAAAGCTACTTCAAAGATGCCGACACCTTTGCCGAAAACTGTGTTCCGTATTTTGAAGTAACAACAGAAAAAGACCCGAAACTTATTATTCAGAATATACTTTGCGGTGTTACTGCTCTTATAATCGACGGAATGGACAAGGCTGTGCTGATGGATATGCGAACATATCCCCAGAGGCAAACCAGCGAACCAGACGATGACAAGGTTATGCGAGGCAGTAAGGACGGCTTTGTAGAAACTATGATAAGCAACGTAGCCCTCATAAGACGAAGAATAAGGGATGTTAACTTTACGGTTAAGCCGTTCTTTGTAAGCCATTGCTCCAAGTCGGATGTTGCAGTTTGCTATATGGACAACAAGGTTGACAAAAAGCTTTTGAAGGCAATAACGGACAGGATTAAGAATATTGATGTAGATTCATTGGCTATGAATCAGCAAAGCTTAATTGAAGCAATTTACCCTAAAAAATGGTTCAATCCCTTTCCGAAGATAAAATACACTGAAAGGCCTGATTCGGCGGCAGCAAATCTTTTAAAGGGAAACATTGTAATCCTTGTTGATAATTCACCGTCGGCACTAATTCTGCCAACATCAATTTTTGATATAACCGAAGAAGCTGACGACTACTATTTTCCGCCAATTACAGGTTCATATTTAAGGGTTGCAAGGCTTTTAATTACCATTGGTGCTTTGCTGATAACCCCAATATGGCTTTTGATGCTGCAAAACCCTGAATTTGTTCCGGAAGTATTCCAATTTATGCTTACCACTGAGGAATGCAGTATTCCTGTGTTCTGGCAGTTGATACTTTTGGAGGTCACCATTGACGGCTTAAGGCTTGCCGCACTTAATACACCTAACAGCTTATCGGGAACCTTGGGCATTATAGGTGCCATTGCACTTTCTGAATTTTCAGTAAGTGCAGGTTGGTTTAATACTGAAACTATTCTTTATATGGCTTTTGTAACAATTGCAAGCTTTTCTCAGCCTAATTACGAGCTTGGATATTGCCTTAAATTTATGAGGGTTATTATCCTGATACTCACTGTGCTTTTCAACCTCTGGGGCTTTATTGCAGGACTTTTGCTGACAATCGTATTGTTAGTTACAAACAAAACAGTCAGCGGTAAAAGCTACCTCTACCCCCTTATTCCCTTTAACGGAAAAGCATTTTTGCACAAGGTGCTCAGATTTAGATAAGAAAAACTCTTACTGTTAAAACTGAAAATATAACTGCTGTTAAATCCGCCGCAAGACCTGCTACAAGGGTGTGGCGGATTTTCTTTATGCCAACACTGCCAAAATAAAGGGTTATGGCGTAAAAGGTTGTTTCTGTTGAGCCTGCCATAACGGAAACGATTTTTCCCGCAAAGCTGTCGGGACCTAATCGCTGGAAAATATCAATAAGCAAAGCAGTTGAACCTCCGCCCGAAACAGGCCTTAAGATAGCAACGGGGATTATCTCGGCAGGAAAGCCTAACTTTTCGGCAAATGGTGTTATAAAGCTTGTTAAAGCGTCAAGAGCTGAGCTTTCCCTAAGCATTGTGACTGCGGTAATAAGTCCTAAGAGTGTTGGAGCTATGGAAACAACGGTTTTTAGCCCCTTAAAGGCTCCTTTGCAAAACACCTCAAACACAGGCACCTTTTTTATCAGTCCTACCGCTACAAAGGCTACCACTATAAGAGGAACTATAATGTTCATCGGCTCTTTCCTCCTACATTCGAGAACACCTTTGCTACAGTTATAGCAACAGTAAGTGCAACCAGCGAAGTAAGCCATACTGCAGGAATGATTTCAAAGGGGGCTTTACTACCGTAATTAGAGCGATAAGCACATAGGGTTGTAGGAACAAGCTGTAATGAAGCGGTATTAAGCACCA
The DNA here is from genome assembly GCA_045635685.1 of Ruminococcus sp. Taxonomy (GTDB): domain Bacteria; phylum Bacillota; class Clostridia; order Oscillospirales; family Acutalibacteraceae; genus Ruminococcoides. The sequence continues at coordinate 110,237 of JAZTWD010000051.1, read as the reverse complement.
CAAACAAAAGCATATCGTCGCTGGCAGTATCTTTACTATGGTTTAAAGTTTTAAGTTCTTTCATTGCACATAAACCAAAAGGAGTTGCGGCATTGCCAAGACCTAAAAGATTTGCACTTATATTAAGGCTTATGTAACGCATTGCGGGGCTGTCTTTACTAACATTTTTAAAAAGCTTTGTAAGGATTGGCGAAAAGAACTTTGCAAGCAGAGTTGTAATACCGCTTTTGTCTGCTATTTCCATCATACCTGACCAAAAACAGATAATACCAACAATAGAAATAAGAAGCTCCACAGCCGAGGCGGCACCGTTCATAACCGAGGCAGACAAGGCCTCCATATTGCCGGAGAACACCGCCCACAGAAAGGCAATGAACATTAAAATCGCCCAGATATAATTCAACTTAAAAACTCACCTTTCGACAGTTATATATTTTTACAGTTTATTCTTGACAATAATGGCACAAATTGGTACTATTTAGACATGGAGGGTAATTAACAAAACGATTGGAGGTATATTTATGTTAAAAGCTTGCGGTAATATTTGTAAAATCGACAAATTAGGCAGAATTGTTGTACCTGTAAATGTAAGAAGAATGTTTGATTTGGTCGAAAACAGTCCTTTGGAACTTTTTGTGGAAGATGATAAGATTGTTCTTAAAAGATATCTTCCCCAGTGTGTTTTTTGCGGTAGCTCTGACAACTTAACAGAATATAAAGATAACCACATTTGTGAGAAGTGTCTCAGTGAGCTTAAACGCTGAATCCTGTTAACCACGCAACTTTATACCCCATTAATAAAATAAATTTCGCGGAGGATTACTATGTTTACACGAATTGATAAGGAAAATTATTATCTGGACATTGCAGAAACCGTGTCTGAAAGAGGCACCTGCTTAAGAAGAAATTTCGGTGCGATTATTGTAAACAACGACCACATTATTTCCACAGGTTATGTTGGTGCTCCCAGAGGAAGAAAAAACTGCATTGACATTGGCTACTGCCAGCGAGAGGCACTTAACATTCCCAGAGGCGAAAGATATGAGCTTTGCAGAAGCGTACACGCTGAAATGAACGCTATAATCCACGCTTCCCGCGAGATGATGCTGGGTGCTACCCTGTACCTTGTAGGCAAGGAACAAACCACAGGCGATTACGTTGAAAACGCAAGTGCCTGTGCAATGTGTAAGCGTGCAATTATTAATGCCGGTATAACAAGAGTTGTTATCAGAAACACAAAGGATAAATTCACAGCCCTTTATGTTGAGGATTGGATTGAAAATGACGATTCTCTGGCAGGAAGTTTCGGGTACTAAATTATTGAGCCGTAATTTTACGGCTCTTTTTCTTTTACCGCGTTAAAGGTAAGGTCGTATCCATTGTAGCTTAAAATCAAGCGGTCTTTGTAAACCTTATAACCGAAGGTGTAGGTTTTGCAAAGAGTGTCTGAGGTTATGTAAAGCGTTTCTTTATCTATTGCGAAAACACCATCTATGCTCATCCTCTCCCCTTTTTCATCGGTTATTTTAAGCAAAGCTTCGTTTAGTGAAGCGTCAAACTCAAGGGTAGCAGAAACAGAACTTGTATTTTTCACGCTCCAGAGTGAGGCTGTGAGCTCATTTGCAGGCGTTATATTTACGGTTCTGCAGGCTGAAAGAAAAACAGAAAAAGTAATTATACACAATATAAATGAGAAACGCTTCATAAAATTCTCCCAAAATTAACTATAGCTAAGGTATTGCACTAAGTCACAAATAATGTATAATAATACACAGAGTTTAAACTTAGGCGGAGGTGGCACTGTGCAGCGTGAAATTGTAAACGAAAAGAATATTTTTGACGCAAGTGGAAAGCTTTGCTGTGCAGGCTATAGCCGTGAGCCTAACTTTATTTTTGACAAGTCGCTGGCTAAAAACCGCTTTACTTTAAACGAGCGTGACAGCTACCTTATTGTTGGCGGCGGTGCAGCTGTTTACCTTTCTGTAGCAGAAAAAGGCATTAATTCTGAGGTTACTGCAGTTATTGTAGACCTTAACACAGGTGAGCGGGATTTCAGAACCCTAAAAAAGTATATGTCCTTAGGTAAGCTGAGTATGCCCGCTTCAAGCAAAAACGGCGATGTTACCTTTACAGACACAAGAGTAGGAATGAATTTTTCCAATACTGCACTTAACAGATATATAAGATGTGAATTCGTAGATTTTTGCAAGGAGAAAACCTTGTACATCAATCTGGAGCTTAAAGAAAACCCCTGCGACAGTTTAAATGTTCTGATTCCCTCAAAAGGAAACCCCAAAAGCTTTTTCCTCAAAAGGTTTGTGCCCTATATGAGTGCCTCAGGCGTTGTAAGGTGTGGCGGTGCAGAATATAATTTAAGCAAAGAAAACTCCTTTGCCTTTCTTGACTGGCAGAGATATTCTCTTTCTGAAAAAAGCTGTTACCACGCTTTGTATGCAAACACTGAAATCAGTGGCAGACAGTTTGCACTTTGCCTTGCAGGCGGCGTTGGCGATACATCCGAAGGCTCTGAAAATTGCTTTTTCTTAGACGGTAAAATGCACAAGTTTGCATCTGTTAAGGCTATGGGCAAGGAAGAACGCCCCGACAAGCCCTGGAAGTTCACGGCAGGAAGCTCAGCTATGGAGCTTACATTTAAGCCTTCTATCAAATCCGGCAAACTTCTGTGTGTTACCACAGGCGGCAAGACTCTTGTGTTTGGTGAGCTTTACGGCTTTATTAAGCAAATTGACACCGAAAGGCTATATCTCGACGCGATACCTGCTCATATGGAATTTAATATAATCTGATAAATACAAAAACAGCAGACGGATTAAAAATCCATCTGCTGTTATTTTTACATTACGCTGTCTTCGTAGATAAACTCGGCAACTGTGCGGCGGGCTAAGTTCCAATCTATAATTGCCAAACACTCACCTGATTCGTTTTCAATTGCTTCCCAGTTATCCTCAGGCATTGAAAGCTCTTCCATTTCATAACCAAGGTATGTAAGAGCACCTGACACAAGCATTGTTATTTCTGAGCTTTTAAGGTTGGTTGTAATATTAGGGCCTACAGCGTTTACAATCTGAACGATTTCTGTAAGGGATGCAGAACTTCTGAGCTTATTCATAACAGCGTCAAGAAAAGCACGCTGACGCTCTACTCTTCCCCAGTCGTCTCCCATATAGAAATACTGACCATTTACATATCCACCGCGGTTTCTTGCATGCCAGAGAGCCTGCTGACCGTTGAGGTGAACTATGCCTTCCTCGGTATCCCAAGGAAGGTAATCGTCCTGTCCGTTCTGGGCAACCTGAGCATTTATATACTGAATTTCGTCATAAGTAAGCTCGATATCCACACCATCCATAATATCTACGATATCCCTGAAAGTTTCGAAATTAACTACAGCATAGCGGTCAATCTTTATACCGAAGTTTGCTTCAATTGTCTGAATGGAAAGCTGAGCACCGCCGTAAGAGTAAGCGTGAGTAAGCTTTGTATCATAATAACCGGGAACATACACGTAAGTATCACGAAGAAAAGAAGTAAGCTTGATTTTTTCGTGGCGGTTATCAATTGACATAAGAATCATTGTGTCAGAATTACCCTCATCGCCATACTGGTCGGCACCAAAAAGAAGAATGTTGAGAATGTAAGGGTCTGAAAGCAAATTGCCTGAATTGGTATCGAGAGTTAAAATCTCGGGGTCGGTTACAATTACATTGCCATTAGCATCTGTCTGAGGCTGACGAGTTGAGGTATCCACATCCTGATAGTTAAAGCTCATAAGAGTTTTGTAGTAACCAAGTGATGCTACACCGCCAACAAGGCAGAGAATTGCAAGAACCACGCATACTGCCTTTGTAATAATCAGCTTTTTACGCCGTTTTTTATTATCACGGGCTACGGCACGAGCCTGTCTTTCCTGAGTCATATATTTCACCTTCCAATTAATTTCTTCAAATTCGAAGGATATTATACTACCTATATCGACAATATATTTTCCAAATTAGAATTATAAAAGATTTCAAACAATGTTCACAAAAAAAGAACAGCCACAGCGGGCTTACCTGCTGTGGCTATTTTAATGTTTGGTTATATTAATATCCGTGGGCTTCCTTGAGCATCATATCCTTAACCTTCATAAGTCGAGTCTGGGTAGCACGCTCGTTTTCGTCAAGTTTCATTGAAATATACTTGATACTCTCTTTGGTTTCGGGAATCATTACGTGCTCCAATGCGTTTACTCTGCGGCGGGTCTTTTCAATCTCATCTGCCATAAGCTGACAGGATTTTTCCACCTCGGCAAGTTTCAGCATATCGGGAAGAACTTGGGACAAGGAAGCTACTGCATCGTCCAAATCGCAGGATGTAAAAGCAAGACCGTAACAGAACATATCGCTCTTCTCGGGTGTACGGTAGCTTATCTTATACTTAGGCACGTCTACACTCATAACGTTCCTGCTTTCAACCTCAAGGTAAACCTCTTGCTTAGGTGCAAGCATTGCGGCTGACAAGGTTTCGTTTGACATAGAAGCAGAGGCAAGCACAAAGTTTTTGTTAGCCTCCCCTATGGCTTTTTCGACCTTTTCACGAAGCTGTTTATTAAGTTTTACCATATCCAAGAACTGCCGCATAAGCTCATCACGCTTATCCTTAAGAAGCTTGTGGCCTTTGGTGGCGGTGGCAAGCTTTTTCTTAAGGCGGGTAAGCTCCATACGGGTTGGATTAACCTGTTTTGTAGCCATAATAAGTCTCCGATTTTACTTTTTATCGTAATAAAGGTCAAGGTACTTGTCGTCGATACGCTTTAATTCGCTTCTGGGAAGAATTCTTAAAAGTTCCCAACCTAAATCAAGAGTTTCTTCAATGCTTCTGTCGGTCATATAGCCCTGAGAAACATAGCGGTTTTCGAACTCTTCGGCAAACTTTGCATAGAGTTTATCAATATCGGTAAGGGCGGCTTCGCCTAATATCACCATAAGCTCCTTAGCTTCTTTGCCTCGGGCATAAGCTGAGAAAAGCTGATTCATTGTATTAGAGTGGTCTGCTCTTGTTTTGCCCTCACCTATACCCTTATCCTTAAGACGGGAAAGGGACGGAAGAACATCAATGGGAGGGGTAACACCCTTGCGATAAAGCTCTCGAGAAAGGATAATCTGACCCTCGGTGATGTAACCTGTAAGGTCAGGAATAGGATGAGTTTTGTCATCCTCAGGCATTGTGAGAATAGGAATAAGGGTAATTGATCCCTTTTTGCCTCTGAGTCTGCCTGCTCTTTCATAAAGAGTAGCAAGGTCTGTGTACATATAGCCGGGGTAGCCGCGTCTGCCGGGAACTTCCTTTCTGGCGGCGGAAACCTCACGAAGAGCGTCAGCGTAGTTTGTAATATCTGTAAGGATTACAAGAACATGCATATCCTCTTCGAATGCAAGGTACTCGGCAGCTGTAAGTGCCATTTTAGGAGTAGAAATACGCTCAATTGCAGGGTCGTGTGCAAAGTTTACGAACATAACGGTTCTGTCAATAGCACCTGTTTCCTTGAAGCTTTCTACGAAGTAGTTGGATTCTTCGAAAGTAATACCCATTGCGGCAAAAACTACAGCGAAGGGTTCATCTGTTCCTCTTACCTTTGCCTGACGTGCAATCTGGGCGGCAAGGTTTGCGTGAGGAAGACCTGAAGCGGAGAAGATAGGAAGCTTCTGACCTCTTACAAGTGTGTTAAGTCCATCAATAGCAGAAACACCTGTCTGGATAAACTCCTGAGGATAGTTTCTGGCAGCAGGGTTCATAGGAACACCGTTGATATCCACTCGTTTTACAGGAAGAATCTCGGGGCCGCCGTCAATTGGTCTGCCCATACCATCAAAAACTCGGGAGAGCATATCCTTTGACACAGCAAGCTCCATACTTCTGCCTAAAAATCTAACCTTAGAATTTGAAAGGTTAATGCCTGCGGCGGAATCGAAAAGCTGAACAAGGGCATTGGAGCCGTTGATTTCCAAAACCTTACAACGTCTTACTTCGCCTGACGCAAGCTCGATTTCGCCAAGCTCGTTGTAGGCAACATTCTCAACGTCCTTTACCAGCATAAGAGGACCTGCAACCTCCTGAATGGTTCTGTATTCTCTTGGCATTTTAGTCCTCTCCTTTTGCTATAATCTCATCAATATCCTTATCAAGTGTGAAAAGGATTTCGTCAAAAGCTTTATCTGTATCGGCTGTAGGTACATACTTAAATCTGCCGATAGATTCTCTTATTGGCATTGAAACAAGCTTTTCAATGTCGGCACCGTCTCTTAAAGCTAAAAGTGCCTTATCATAATAAGCTAAAATAAGCTTCATCATAAGAAGCTGTTTATTAAGGGGGGTGTAGGTATCCACCTCATGAAAAGCATTCTGGTGGAGGTAGTCCTCACGGATAGAACGTGCGGCTTCAAGCTTTAAGCGGTCAGGTGAAGAAAGAGCATCCATACCAACAAGCTTTACGATTTCTTCAAGCTCGGCTTCTTCCTGTAAAAGTTGCATTAAACGTGCACGCATTTTCATCCAGTCTTCTGAAACCGTTTCGTCAAACCACTTGGAAAGTGTATCTGTATAAAGCGAATAGCTGGTAAGCCAGTTAAGAGCAGGGAAATGACGCTTATAAGCAAGGGATGAATCAAGACCCCAAAACACCTTTACAATACGAAGGGTTGCCTGAGCAACAGGCTCGGAAATATCACCGCCCGGAGGGGATACCGCACCGATTACGGAAAGTGAGCCGATTCTGTCCTCGCTTCCTAAGATATTAACCTTACCTGCACGCTCATAGAACTGAGCAAGTCTGGAACCAAGATATGCAGGGTAGCCTTCTTCACCGGGCATTTCTTCAAGACGGCCAGACATTTCACGGAGAGCTTCAGCCCAACGTGAAGTAGAGTCCGCCATGAGAGCTACGGAATAGCCCATATCACGGAAATACTCGGCAATTGTAATACCAGTATAAATAGAAGCTTCACGAGCCGCAACAGGCATATCGGAAGTGTTTGCAATGAGCACAGTACGCTCCATAAGAGACTTGCCTGTTTTGGGGTCGATAAGCTCAGGGAATTCATTAAGAACGTCGGTCATCTCGTTGCCACGCTCGCCACAACCAATGTATACAACAATGTCTGCCTCTGCCCACTTTGCAAGCTGATGCTGAACAACTGTTTTACCACTGCCGAAAGGACCGGGAACAGCAGCAACACCGCCCTTTGCTATGGGGAAAAGTGTGTCGATAACACGCTGACCTGTAACCAGTGGTGCTTCGGGGGGAAGCTTTTTCTTGTATGGTCTGCCAACACGAACAGGCCACTTCTGCATTAAAGTAAGAGGCTTTTCCTCACCATTATCAAGAGTAAGAACGCAAACAGTATCATCAACTGTAAAGTCGCCTTCTTCGATAGATTTTATTGTACCTTTAAAAGTGGGAGGTACCATAATCTTATGAAGAACAATGTCAGTTTCCTGAACTGTACCAATGGTATCGCCTGCTTCTACCCTATAGCCTGCTGAAACTGCAGGAGTAAAGCTCCACTTCTTCTCACGGCTAAGGGAAGGAACTTCAACGCCACGCTGAAGATTGGTTCCGCAAGCCTCCATAATATCTTCAAGAGGACGCTGGATACCATCATAAATATTTGAAATAAGGCCTGGGCCAAGCTCAACGCTTAAGGGTGAGCCTGTGGACTCTACAGGTGCACCGGGAGCAAGACCAGAGGTTTCTTCGTAAACCTGAATAGATGCATTATCTCCGTGCATCTCAATAATTTCGCCGATAAGTCTGTGCTCGGAAACACGAACAACGTCGAAAAGGTTGGCATCCCTCATACCTTCGGCAATTACAAGAGGACCTGCTACCTTTTTAATAGCACCTTTACTCATAATTAATCATCCTTTCATGGATAATGTAAAACTTTAATCGTTAAATATAATATCGCTGCCTACAGCTTTTTCAACTGACTTCCTAACATCCTGCATACCTTTGCCTGTGTTTCCCCATACGCCCGGAATCTGAATAATTGCAGGAGAAGACTTGTAGGCAAATTTTGCAATTTCTTCCTCTAAGCTTTCGGCAAGATGCTCGGTTATATAAATCACAGCGTAGTCGCTTTGAGTAAGCTTTTTGAATGTAGCCTCGGCATCATCATTTTCGGCTACAAAGAACACGTCAAGACCAAGGGCGGCAAAGCCGTATATGCTTTCTTTGTCGCCTAAAACAGCAACTCTATACATACATTTCCCTTATCCTTTCGTTGATTTTGGCGTCGTCAAGACCATTTAACTTTGCAATAAGAATAAGCCTTACTGCCTTGATTTCATTTTGCTTTGCTAAAATATAAGCTACCAATGGACCTATGGTAAAGGGCTCTGACTTCTGCTTTTTCATACCGCTTATAAGCAGGTCGTCGCACCATTTTTCAAAGGTTGACATAGACTTTTTGATATAATCTACGGCATCCTTATATTTTGTTGTGCTTAAATATGCGCAGATTTCATCAAAGCCTTTAACTGCACTTTTAGCTAAGATTTCTTTATTAAGGCTATTGCACTGCGACAAAGCCTGAGTAAAAAATTCCAAGTTCTTATTAAGCTTAGCACCGCGGACAGCTATTTTGATATCAGCTGAGGCGATGTAAAGCTCTGAATAGTCCCTGATAACTTCGTCCTGTGCTTTGCTTGCAAAATCAGCTAAAGCATCAAGGGAAGCCTTATCAATAATAGCGTCACAAAGCTGACCGTCGCCTGTTTTAAGCAATACATCAAGAGCCTTTGCGGCAGTTTCGCCTAATAAATCGGGAAGCTCTTTATAGTCGCGGTTTTTAACACATTCATAAATCAAAGTACTTTCCAAGGTACCGCCTTTGAGAAACATAGACTCAGCAGGTGTATTGGAATAAACCGACTTTACGCTGACCTTAAGGTTATGATAGTCATTTTGCAGACGGAAAACATCAAAAACGCTCATATCTTCAACAAGCTCAGCCATTAATGACCAAAGCTTGCTTTGTTCTGTACTGAGAATATCCGAGCTATCCTTTGAATTTTCACAGCTATAGCCAAACTCTGAAAGAGTTCTTATAACAGAATCATAGTCCTGCTGAGAAACAAGACGGTCGATGTCCTTTCTGTTAAAAAGCTTTGTTTCCTTCATTCTTATGCGGCTGACCGCATAGGTAAAATCCTGAGATTTCATAAACCCTCCTTAAGCAAAGAGGTGCTTTGCAACAGCATCGCTGATTTTTTCGCTGTTGTCGCTTATAAGCGATGAAATACTGCAGTTAACATCTACACCGCCATAGGTAAGTATAAAGCCACCGTCGATTTGCACAGCATTGCTACCAAGGGTAAGCTTGCCTTTTGAAGCGGAATTCGCCTTCTGGGCAAAATCAGCAGGCAGTCTTAAAAGGTCAGTATTATTAAAGTAAATTACACCGTCGGCGTTAGTACTGTACCTTGCAATAAGCTTATAGATAAGCTCAAAATACTTGTCCTCAGAAAGGCTTATGAGATTATTCACTGTGTCAGAAATCATAGCCGAGATAATCTCCTGCTTTGTAAAGAGCATAATTTTACGCTCTTCAAGGCTTGCGGCAGACTCAGCCCTTGCTATGATATCGCTATATTTTTTCTCAGCATCATCTTTACCTTTTGCGAGTATAGCTTCTGCCTGGGCTTTGGCGTCTTCCAAAAGCAAATTGCACTGAGCTTCAGATTTAGCCTTGATGCCTTCTACAGTATTATCGGCATCAAGCTGAATCTGGTTAATAATTTTATCTAAACCTGTCATAATGACACTCCAATTATCATTTATCAGAGACCAAGTGCTCCGATACCGTTAATAGCAAGAATGGAAATAAGAAGAGCAAGAATAGCGTAGGTTTCTACCATTGCAGGGATAATAAGAGCCTTACCCATTGTGTCAGGCTTTTTGGCAACTGTGTGGATACCTGCAACAGAGCACTTGCCCTGATGAACTGCAGAGAAAAGACCTGAAGCCGCAATAGGAAGAGAAGCGGCAAGATAAAGGAGACCCTCAAGATTTGAAACATCACCTGCACCACCGCCGATAACGCCTACGCCCTGAAGAATAAGGAAGGCAACAAGCAGGCCGTAGATACCCTGAGTTGCGGGAAGAAGCATAAGGATAAGAACCTTAGAGAAAAGAGAAGGCTCCTCTGCAAGCACACCTGCAGCGGCGATACCTGCTTTACCTACACCGATTGAAGAACCGATACCTGCTAAAAATGTTGCAATTGCTGCACCTAAAACTGCAAGAAAAAGACCTAATTCCATTTTAAATATCCTCCTTGATATTATAATGTTTTGTATTAACAGCGTAGGGCTTGAAGTCCCTACCGCCGCCTGTATAGAATTTGCCGAAGAATTCGACAAACTGAAGACGATTAGTATGCACATAAGCACCAAGTGCGTTTATGCCGATATTGAGCAAGTGGCCGATAATAAATACCACTACAAAAAGGATTACACCAACTACCGAATTCCCCATCATAGAGCCCAACTGGTTGAAAACACCTGCCACAACACCTGTTGCAAGGCCTAAAGCAAGAAGTCGGCTGTAGGAAAGAATATCGGAAAGGTAGCTTGTGGCACCGTAAAGATTATAAGCACCCTTCAAAAGGCGTTTTAAGGGATTTTTGCTTTCTCTTCCTGAGAAAATCAGGATTATAACCGCACCAACACCTGCCATTATTCCGCCTATGGTAAGAAACTCAGGCGGCAGTTTGAAGCCGTTCATCATTCCCGAAAGCATATCGGTAGAAAGAAGAGCAAAAGCCGCACCTGTTACAACCAATATCCACGATAAATCGTCGTAGATTGCATAGATAAACTTACCCTCCCGGAAGTAATTGACCGCTTGCAACGTAAGACCTGCAAAAAGGTGAATTATGCCGAACAGGAAAGAAAACATCAAAAGGGTTGTAGGGCCTGAGCCAACGGTAGGATTAAACCATATAGGCGTTGTAATACCGGGTATTACGGGAGGTGCTGTGCCAACAAAGGTATTGAATATAACCGAAACAGCATCACCGAAGAAACTGCCGAACATAAGCCCCCAGAAAGTTGTGGAAAGGCCACAGAAAAAGAACATCTTAAGGGAACGCTTAAGCCCAGCTTCCATATTCTTGAACTTTAAAAGTGCCAATCCGCAGGCAAGGGACATTACAAGGCCGTAGCCTGCATCTGAGAACATCATTCCAAAAAAGATGTAATAGAAAATTGCCATTACCGCTGTAGGGTCAAGTTCAAAACGGCTTGGTGCACTATAGGAAAGCAGAACACCTTCTGCGGGAGCCGCTATAGGGTTGTTCTTAAGAAGAACGGGTACATCCTCACCCTCGGCATCCTCCAGTTCTACCTCTGCACCGAAACGATTGAAAAGAATTTCACTGAGCTTTTCGCTGTCTTTTTTAGGAACAAAGCCTGCCATTACAAAGGTATGGGGCGAGTAGGAAATGTTATCAAGCTGAGCATAACGCTCTGCCTTCATAACGTAATAATCCTCGAAGAAACGCAAAAGGGATAATTGGTCTTTGCAATCAATAATAGCCGCTTCAAGCTCTGCTATACTCTCTTCCCTTTTCTTTATCTTGCTTTTGAGAGTTTTAATCTCTTGAGCAGGATTATTGGGAGTAGCCGAGGAAGGCAGGATAAGACCTGTTTTACGAAGAGTCGCCATAAGCTCATCATACACACCCTTATAGCAAACAATGAAAACGCAGGTCTGGTTAGTATCGGCAGATACAACCTCTACGTCAAAAAGCTCTGTTTCGGGAGAAAGCTCGGCCACCTTAAGCCTTATATCTTCTTCACTAAGATCCTCAGGAAAAGTACCAACGATTACCTTAGAGGAAGTTGTGGCACTTATATTCATAGGAACATCAAGGTTTTTCCAGGGAACAAGTGCATCAATACGGCTTTGGTAAGCAATAATCTTTGCCTTATTTTCTGTTATTTTCTTTTTGCACCCTGTAAGCTTATAGGCTAAATCTAAAGCTTTAGGGTTTTTCTGAGCGATTTCTTCATACTCTTCTACGGTTAAAGGAGTTCTGCCTGCCAAAGAGGAAAGCAGGCCCTTCTTTTCTTTAACGTACTCACAGATTATATCCGCCGCCTGAGTCATAAGAGAGGCCGAACGCATATAGGATGTACTGTAGGAAGTACTGTCGGTCTGATAGAAAACAGAATCTTCTATACCTACGTTTTCTATCTCCATTACTCCCATTCGCTGTAAAGTTTCCAGAACATCCTTGGAGTACTTTGAAAGAGCATAAATACTGATTCGCTGCATCTTAACAATTGCCATCTGAGTTACACCTCGAATCAGACGATAAACTTAAGAATCTCGTTATTTACGCTGTCTTGTTTTTTTAATGCTTCTGTCTTAAGCTTTTCAGCTCCGAGCTTGGCTGAATTTCGGGCTGAGACTATAATTTCCTCTGCCTTGATTTTTGCCTTATCTGCCTTATGCTCTTCGTAAAGTTTTGCGTCTTCACGAGCTCGGGCAATAATGCTTTTTGCTTCAAGCTCAGCATTCTGGAGCTGAATTTTTGCGTCATGCTCAGCGTCAGCAATCTGCTTTGCGGCACTTAGCTCGGCGTTTTTAATAGTTTCTATTGAATTTAAAGCCATAATACACCTCACAAATATTATGCTTAGTTATGTTAATTATACTACCACTATTTTTTTAAGTCAAACAAAAAGGGATGAAATATGCAGCTATGGGAGGAAACGCACAACTTTTATTAACTTAATTGAAAGTTTTTTCTTAAAAATATATAGAAAAGGTATAATTTAAAGTTTTCGCAGTTATTGTTAACAATTTAATCTAAATTTATAAATAAACCGTTTTAATACCAAAAGGACGTTTTTACGTGATATTTTAAGTATAGCTTAAGATTTACAGCATTTTTATATTTTTACTTTCATAAATCTGCAATGGGTTTTGACATTTTTAAGGGACAAATTATTGGATAATATAGTGGCGAGGTGAGTGTATGGAGACAATATACGTTGATACGCTTTTGTGTGTAAATATGTTTATTGACTACCTAATGCTTTATGGAGTAAGGAGGATTTTGAGGATAAATTCAAAAGCTATAAGGCTTTTGCCTGCATCAATTTTGGCAGCTCTGTGCACCTTGGGAGTATTCCTGCCCTTTTACAGTAAGGCTTTTTCAATACTTTACCGAATCCTTACAGGGGCTTTGATTGTATTTACCGCTTTTGGCAAAACCTCGGTAAAAAACTATTTAATACGGCTTATGACTTACATAGGTATAAGCATAAGTTTTTCGGGTATTGTGGTGTTAATCTGGCTTATATTCAAGCCTGAGGGAGTTGTAATCTGGAATGATGCTGTATATTTTGATATTTCGCCTGTTATGCTGATAGTATGCACTTTAACGGCTTTTATATCACTTTGTATTTACGAAAAGCTAAAGGCAAAACATCACCCGAAAGTGCAGATTCATAAGGTTACTGTTTATTTTGGTGATACAGAGTATTGCTTCAGCTCTATGGTTGACACAGGTTGTAATTTAAGAGAGCCTTTTTCGGGTTTGCCTGTTATTATTGCAGAAAAAGAGCTTATAGGTACCGATGATATCAGAAGTGATAAAATGAGACTTGTGCCCTACAAAACCATGTCGGGAGAAGGTATGCTGAAGGCGTTCAAGCCGAAAAAAACGCTTATTGACGGGAAGGAGGTAAAGGGCGGCTGTTACATTGGAGTCAGCAACGGCAGACTTACAAATGAAATTAAATCCCTTATGGGAAATGACATTACGGAGGGTTTATGAAATCAAGAATACGATTACTTTTATGCAAAATTATATCAGGCTTTACTTCCTCGGATGTGTATTACATTAACGGAAGCATTGCACTGCCGCCGCCTTTAACAAAGGAACAGGAGCAAAAAATATTTGAAGATATTAAATTAGGGTTAGAAAATGCCAGAGAGCCCCTTATAACCCATAATCTGAGACTTGTGGTTTACATTGCAAAGAAATTCGAAAGCCCCGGTGCAAACGTAGAAGATTTGATTTCAATAGGCACCATAGGACTTATAAAGGCGGTCAACACCTTTTCCCCTACACGTAACATTAAGCTTGCAACCTACGCAAGCAGGTGCATTGAAAACGAAATACTTATGTTCCTGAGAAAATCCACCCAGCTTAAAAATGAAGTCTCTATTGACGAACCTCTGAATACCGACTGGGACGGTAATGAGCTTTTGCTGTCAGACGTCCTTGGCAGTGAGCCTGACTCTATAAATTACGACATTGAAAAAGAGCTTGAGAATAATATGCTTATAGATGCGGTTAACAGGCTTCCCGACCGCGAGAGCCTTATTATGGAGCTGAGGTACGGACTTGACGGACATAAGGAGCACACCCAGAAAGAGGTTGCTGATATGCTGGGAATTTCACAGTCTTATATATCAAGGCTTGAAAAGAAGATTATAAAAAGGCTTAAGTCGGATTTGAAAAAGGCGATTGCCTGCTGAACGCAAAAAGGCTCTCCAAAATTTGGAGAGCCTTGAGTTTTATTTTAAGCTTTATTTAATTATGTCATTAATGCTTATTTCACGCTGGATAAAGGCATCATCCTTTTCGCTCCATACCCTTACGGTAAATGAAGTATCGGAAAGGTCTGAAATTGTAAAGCCCTTTTTCTTGTCATCACAATTACTTGAAACAAACATGAGGTTTCCGTCGCTGTCAAAGCGAGCACCTGCTCCTGCAGGTTTATTACTTGTCCAATTACCAACGTGAACCGCCTTATCGTCTGAGCTTACGCCTACGCCAAAGCCTGAGCGTACGTTGTTATCCCAGTTGCCCCAATAGCAAAGGGAACCGTCTTTGAAATAAAAGCTACCTTTACCCTTACGTTTGTCGTCTTCATACTCACCTTCATAGGCGATATTGCCATTAGACATAAGGGTTCTGCCGCGACCAATACGTTTGCCGTTTTCGTCTACACCGCCATAGTAGGAGTAAATCTCTCCCCTGCTTTCTATAGTGATATCGGCAGGGTTATCCTTAATGTATTCATCAGCAGCGGACAGCTTGCTAAGAATTTCTTCAACTAAGGCATCAACAGCTTCTTCTGCGACATTTTCCTCAGCAGTTGGCTCAGTTGTTTCTTCTCTATGTTCATCCTCGGATTCTGCTTTATTCTCTTCGGTGTTTTCAAAAGAAATCACTTCAACATCGTCTGCTTCTAAGTTGATATCTAAAGTTTCCTCGGTATCATTTTCTGATACAGTTTCTTCGGTATTCTCTACCTCAGCAACAATATCTTCTTCAGCTTCTGCGATTGACTCAAGCTCAGCAGGAGCTTCGTCCACCTCGTCATCTGAACTGAAAGCAGAGGAAATAATACCGTCGATAATTGAGCTTATGTAGTCATCATCTACTACATTCTCACCTATAACAAGCTTTCTCTCTGAATTAAGCAGTGAAGAGCCGTCAAGCACAGAATCAATATGCTTAAGCTGTTCATCAATGCCAAGGTCACTCTCGTTAAAGGTGATGTAATCCTCGGTATCGTCAAATTCATTATCCCGGGGATTTTCAAGCGCAACAAGGTCAAAGCTAAGAATTTGCTTGGCATCTATACCAAGAGATGTTCGGGCGTTAATCTGCTCTACAACCCCTGTGATTGCCGCATCAACAGAACCGTCATCAGTTACAGAAACGATTTCCTCGGCAGGCTTTTCGGGCTGGGAAATTTTCGGAGCAGACTCTAAAGTGTCGGCTGAATCAGAGTCAAAATCTGCCGCCAGAGAAATATCAAATGTGCGGTTAAGGTTTTTGCTCATATCAAAATCTCTGACAGAAAGGTTAAAGCCTGACTCAACGTCCTCGGCGGTTACATAAACCTCAGGGGCATTTTCTTCTTTATACTTTGCCTCTTCGTCAGCTAAAACATGCTCGTAATTTTCCTTATCAACTTCTGGCATAAAATAAACTAATCCAATATTAGTAAGAGCAGACACAAGGGGAGTTGGAATTTTGGAAAACACTCTGCTTCTTACCTCTTCGCAGGAAGGAATTGTGCAGGAGTATAACCTTTCGGGATAAACCTCGCCTGTAATATATTTAAGCAGAGAAGTTTCATCGTCAAATTCTTTGGGAACAAGGGAACATACAAGGTCTTGGTTAGAAACGGGACTGTAGTAGTTGGTTTTGAACCATCTGTGCTTGGAATCGAAAAAGGTCTTCTTTAAATCCTTGCCCTGTTCATCATAAAGATTGATGCAATACTTATTTGAAAGAAGATTTTCGATTTCTTCTACTACTCTTTTATTTCTTAACACACGCCACTGTAAAGGGCGTTCGAAGCTGAAATTATAAGAATAAACAAAGCTTTCGCCATTTGCAGACCTGTAAAGCTTATTAGAGGCAGGCTTTTTGGTAATTAAAAAACGTCTGCGGATATTTGTGATGATGTCACAAGTTACGTCAGTGGTATCGTAATTAACAAATGAAACACCATAGAAAAATAAATTCTTAAGCTTTTTGCTTTCTTTGCCTGCCATATGGCGAAACCTCACTTTATGTCGTTATACAGAAACAGGCACAACTTAATGTGCCTGTAAAAATCAGATGGAAACATCCATTGCTATATTGTAGAGTTCTTCATCAAAAACACGCTTCATATTGAGAGCCTCGGTAATATCAAGGTCAACAATATTACCGCCCTGTAAAGCAACAACTCTGTCACCGATGCCGTTAGAAAGAAGCTCAACAGCGTGATGACCCATAGCACTTGCCACAACACGGTCTCTGAGTGTGGGAGAACCGCCACGCTGAACGTGACCGAGGATAGTAGCACGGGACTCAATACCTGTTTTCTCTTCGATATATTTAGCAATTTCTTCGGTGTGGCCTACACCCTCAGCAACAACTACGATAAAGTGACGCTTGCCTGTAGCCTTTGTGTCGATAATCTTCTGAACAACCATTTTGTCGATATCAACAGGCTTTTCAGGAACAAGGATTGCAGTTGCACCGCAAGCGATACCTGTCTGCAGGGCGATGTCACCGCAACGTCTGCCCATTACCTCTACAACAGAGCATCTGTCATGGGACTGAGCTGTATCACGGATTTTATCAACCATTTCAAGGGCTGTGTTCATTGCAGTATCAAAGCCGATTGTGTACTCACTGCAGGCAATGTCGTTATCAATTGTGCCGGGGATACCTACACAGGGAATGCCTGCACCTGAAAGGTCTCTTGCTCCGCGGAAAGAGCCGTCGCCGCCGATTACAACAACACCGTTAACACCGAGAGAACGGCAATAGTCGGCAGCCTTCTTAACACCTGCAGGTGTGTTATACTCCTCACTTCTGGCTGTGCAGAGCATTGTACCACCGCGGTGGATAATGTCGGAAACTGAGCGAAGGTTCATCTGAACAACCTCACCTGTTAAGAGGCCGTTGTAGCCTCTGCGAACACCGTATACCTGAATATTTTTATTTATTGCAGAGCGAACTACAGCTCTGACAGCAGCATTCATACCGGGAGCGTCGCCGCCGCTGGTTAAAACTGCGATAGAATTAAGCTTCTGTGACATAATAATACCTCCAATAGGCGTAATACATAGATATTATAATACATTTTACTCATAAATTCAAGGGGTTTTTATTATTCTGTGAACTTTAGTTTTACCGAGTCTTCGCCAAGCACCTTTTTAAGCTCTCTTAAAAGCACGTCGTTTACATCTACCCAAAGATTTTTAGGAGCCATAAGCTGTTTTTTAGAATCTGTAAGATAGAGAATAACAGGAGTTGTGCCGTCGAAAATCTCCAGAAGATTTTTAGCTTTTTTAAACTCTTTACACTCCATATTGGAAAGTTTAAGGTAAATAGCACTTATCTTCTGAGCAGTTTTGGCATTCGGCTTATAATCAGGGCTTTCGCGATGATTAGAAGAAACAGGCACAGGTGTAACAGGGATATTTCCTACCTCATCCTTTGACGGAATTTTAGAAACCCTGTTTATAAGAACCTTCGCGTCTTCGTCCTCTTTTAGGTTAACGGTTCCCTCTACGCAGATTACACTACCCTCATAAAGCAGAGAGCCAAATTCGGAAAGGGTTTTTGGGAATACTACAAGCTCCATTATACCTGAGCGGTCTTCGGCCGTTACAAAAGCCATCATCTGATTGGACTTTGTAATCTGTGTGCGGTATCTGGAAACGATGCATACAAGGCGGACCCTGTCGCCGTCTATAATATCGGCGGTGGAATCAAGACTTATAATGTCCCCTATTCTTGTGGCGTTTATACGTCTGGCGTACCATTCATACTCGGAAATAGGATGACCCGAAAGGAAGAAACCTGTCATATCACGCTCCATTTTAAGAAGCTCAATTAAAGGAAATTCTGCTAAATCGGGGGCAGTAATCTGAGAGGGTGACTTTTCGCTGTCGTCACCTCCAAAAAGCGAAAGCTGACCTGCCATATTGCGGCGCTTTTCAAAATCAAGGTCGTCAAGTATGGGCTTGATTACGCTGAGCATCTGGCGACGGTTTAAACCTAAGCCGTCCAAGGCTCCGCTTTTAATCAGGCTTTCCACGGCTCTTGAGTTAAGCGCACGTGAATAAAGACGTGAGCAGAAATCGTAAAGAGAACTGAAAGTTTTTTTGTCACGCTCTCGGATAATTTCATCAATAAAAGCTTTGCCTAAATTTTTAATCGCCATAAGTCCGTAGCGAATATTGCCTTTTATTACGGTAAATCCGTGAGAACTGAAATTAACGTGAGGCGGTAACACCTCGATACCCAAACGCAGACACTCGGTGATATAGGAAGAAAGCTTGTTCTGATTATCAAGAACTGAAGAAAGAAGTGCCGCCATATATTCTTTAGGATAATAACACTTAAGCCAAGCCGTCTGGTATGAAATAAAAGCGTAGGATGCGGCGTGGGATTTATTAAAGGCATAGGAAGCAAAGCTTTTCATCTGCTCGTAGATTTCTTCGGCAACTTCACGGCTAACGCCTCTTTTAAGGCAACCTTCTACCTCTACAGTGCCGTTTTCGTTCACAAAGCCTTCTATGAAAATCTTACGCTCTTTTTCCATTACGTCGTGCTTTTTCTTGCTCATTGCACGGCGTACAATATCCGCCCTGCCTAAAGAGTAGCCTGCAAGCTTACGGAAAATCTGCATTACCTGCTCCTGATAAACAATACAACCGTAGGTAACGTCAAGAATATCCTCAAGCATAGGATGCAGGTACTTAACTTTATGGGGATTATGGCGGTTGTCGATATATGTGGGGATACTGTCCATAGGACCGGGACGGTAAAGAGAAATAACCGCTATAAGGTCTTCAAAAGAATCAGGCTTGAGCTGAGTAAGAACATTTTTCATACCCTGTGACTCAAACTGAAAAACACCCTCTGTATTTCCTAAGGAAAGCATACTGAAAACTGATTTATCGGAAAGGCTGATGCTATCCAAATCAAAATCAGGATTTTTTTCTTTAATCAGCTTAACCGCATCGTTAATTACAGTTAAGTTGCGAAGACCCAGAAAATCCATTTTAAGTAGTCCCAGTTCCTCTAAAGTGGTCATAGTAAACTGGGTTACCACCTGAGAATCGTTCATCGCCAAGGGCACATAATCCGAAACCGCACGATCAGATATAATTACACCTGCAGCGTGAGTTGTGGCGTGCCGAGGCATACCCTCAATAGCCATTGAGGTATCCAGAAGCTCTTTAATCTGGGGGTCTGTATTATATCGGGTTTTAAGCTCTTTACTTATTTCAAGAGCTTTCTTTATGGTCATATTAAGCTCAAAAGGAATGAGCTTTGCAACCGTATCGCAGGTGTTATAAGGAATAGCCAACGCCCTGCCTACATCTCTGACGGCGCCTCTTGCCGCCATGGTACCGAAAGCTATAATCTGAGCTACGTGATCATAGCCGTATTTACGGACAACGTAGTCGATAACCTCACCGCGTCTGTCCTTACAGAAGTCGATATCAAAATCGGGCATACTGACACGCTCGGGATTAAGAAATCGCTCAAAAAGAAGACTGTATTTTATAGGGTCGATACCTGTAATGCCGATGCAGTAGGCACAAAGAGAACCTGCACCTGAGCCTCTGCCGGGGCCTACAGGAATACCCTGAGATTTTGCATAGTCAATAAAATCATGAACAATAAGGTAATAATCCACAAATCCCATACGGCTTATGGTTGAAAGCTCGTATTCCAGTCGGTCGATAATATCCTGAGAAGGATTATTTCCATATTTTTTGTAGAGTCCGTCATAACAACGTCGCTTGAAATATTCGTAATGATTCTCATTATCAGGAACATCGAAGAAAGGCAACTTGCGTTTGCCGAATTCAAAATCAAGGTTACACTGCTCGGCGATAATTGCAGTATTATCGAATGCTTCGGGGTAGTCCTTTAAAAGAGCACGCATTTCACTTTCGGACTTTAAATAAAACTCCTCGGTTTCAAATTCCATTTTATCTTCGTCATTTATAGTATGGTTTGTCTGAATACACAAAAGGATTGAGTGGGTTCTGGCATCCTCTTTCTTAACGTAATGGCAGTCGTTGGTAAACACAATAGGAACGTCTGCTTCCCTGCCTATTTTAATCAAGTCGGGAATAATATCCTGCTGAGCCTTAATGCCGTGGTTCTGAAGCTCAATGTAAAAGTTGCCTTCGCCGAAAAGATTTTTGTAGTAAAGAGCTTTATTAAAGGCACCTTTATAGTCTAAATTAGAAAGCTTACGTGGAATTTCGCCTGCAAGACAGGCAGAAAGGCAAATAAGCCCTTCGTGGTATTTCTCCAGAAGCTCATCGTCAATTCTGGGTTTAACATAAAAGCCGTCGGTAAAGCCTAAAGATACAAGCTTTATAAGGTTCTGGTAGCCTATATGGTTTTTACAGAGGAGCACCATATGGTAGTAATCCCGGTCGAACTCAGGGGTTTTATCAAAGCGTGAGCGAGGTGCAACGTAAACCTCGCATCCGATAATGGGCTTTAAGCCCTGTTTTTTGCACTCACGCCAGAAATCAATAACGCCATACATAACACCGTGGTCGGTAATGGCAAGGGAAGTCTGACCTTGTTCTTTACAAGCAGAAACAAGCTCGCTTATACGGCAGGCACCGTCAAGCAAGCTGTATTCTGTATGAACATGTAAATGAACAAAGGACATATTTGTTACCTCTTTATTTACTGAGTAATCTCTGCGTTAACTTCTCCGTCTTTAAAGTGAAGCGAAACCTTATCGCCTCGCTTTAATTCTTTAACAGAATTTACTGTAACATCATCTTTTAAAACCACAGAGTAGCCTCTGCGTAATATGCTTACAGGGTCCAAGGCAAAAAGACTGCCTTTAAGCTCAGAAAGCTCTTTTTCCTTATCCCCTACCAAAGATTCACCTTTTGCTTTTAATTTTTCTGAAAGTCTGTCCAGAACATTGCATTTTTCAAGGTATTCACGAGCAGGGTCTAAGACTTCGAGCTTATGAGTAAAAATATCAATTTGAGATTTATGCTTTGATGTAAAGCCGTCAATAAGAGCGAAAAGATACTGTCGTTGTTGCAAAAGCATTTCAGCCTGCTCGGCTCTGTCAGGCACAATAAGCTCTGCGGCGGCTGAAGGTGTGGGAGCGCGCATATCTGAAACAAAATCGCAGATTGTAAAGTCGGTTTCGTGGCCAACGGCACTTACCACAGGTACAGGGCAAGCGAAAATTGCCCGAGCTAACTCCTCACTGTTAAATGCCCATAAATCCTCCATAGAACCGCCGCCGCGGCCGATAATTACTACATCGGCATTGTTTTTATCAGACACGGTTTTTATAGCGTTTGTAAGCTGAGAAGCCGCACCGTCGCCCTGAACAAGAACAGGCAAAAGCTCAACCTCGGCATAAGGCCAGCGACGGCTGAGGATATTGCGGATATCCTGCAAAGCTGCACCTGTAGGCGAGGTTATAACAGTAACCTTTTTAGGAAACTGTGGCAACGACTTTTTGTGGGAATTATCGAACAAACCCTCTTTGGTGAGCTTTTCTTTTAGTTGTTCGAAGGCTAAAGTAAGTGCACCTATGCCATCGGGCTGCATATCCTCGATATACAGCTGATACTGACCACTGGGCTCATATATTGACACTCTGCCTCTTGCAATAACCTTCATACCGCTCTGAGGCTTGAAGCGAAGACGTGAAGCATTGAAGGAAAACATTACCGCCTTGATTACGGCTTTGCTATCCTTTAAAGAAAGGTAAATATGTCCGCTTGAATAATGGTCGGTAAGGTTTGAAATTTCTCCGCTGACAAATACATATTGAAGATTAGGGTCAGATTCAAGAAGCCCCTTAAGATAAGTGGTCAGCGCTGAAACCGAAATAATCTTAGGGGTGGTAAAATTAGTATTCATATAAATCTTAGCTTTCGGATAAGAATTTTTTTGCACCTAAGTAGGCAACACCTACGGCGTTATCGGCAGAAAACTGTGGGGGTGCAAAGAAAGCGTTAAAGTGCTTTAAAACATCACTTCTTATAATCTTGTTGGACATAACTCCCCCTGCAAAAAGCAAAGGCAGGTTACCATACTGTGCAATAAGAGAATTTGCCATAGAAATAAGAGTTTCGCTTATTGCTTTTAGGGTGTAGGCTGATACGTAAGCTTTGTCATTAGTCTCTTCATAAAGCTTGGTAATTTTATTTTGAAAACCGCTTAAACAGCAGTTACTGCCCTTTAAGCTTGGCTTAAGCTTAATACTTCCGCTATAAGTATTTGCAAGGCCTTCGAGCTCTATTCCGCAAGGAAAGTCAAGACCTAACATAACTCCGATTCTGTCCACAAGCTGACCTGCATTAAGGTCAGTAGTTTCGGCAATAAGCTCAGCTTTTATAAAAGAGCCTTCCCAAGGCTTAACAAGCAAGGCTTCAGTGGTGCCGCCGCTTACGTGAAAAGCAATAAAAGGAGAATTTAAAAGCTCAGTATGCTCACTGCCAAACGCCGCCGCGGCTATGTGCCCCTGCTGATGAGAAAAAGTATAGAGGGGTATATTATTAACCGCTGAGATTGATTTAGCTACAGAAACACCTGCAAGAAAGCAAGGCATATATGAGCCTTCGCACTCTCTGGGAGTGGAAGAAACCGCAACAGCATCAATTTTTCTTCCCTCAAAGTTTAAAGAGGAAATAACATCTGAAAGCTGTTTGGTATGATGAAAAACTGCATCGCTCTGCCTTATTCCGCAGTCACCCGACTTAACAGGCAAAAGCTTTTTGGCTTGCTCTACGGTATTGCTTTCCGTATCGAAAATTGCGGCTGAAGTGGTATAGTTACTGGTATCTATTCCTAAGACGAGAGCCATTAGTTACTACCTTTAACAAGTGAGCCTAAGAGACCGTTAACAAAGGAAGCGTCCTCTGCAACAGAGTACTTCTTAGTAAGCTCAACAGCCTCGTTAATTGAAACAGAAACAGGAATTTCTTCGCAATAAATAATTTCGTAAACAGCCACACGAAGAACAGCAAGAGAAATTTTTGAAATACGGTTAATTCTCCAGCCCTTTGTAAGGTATGAAGAAATCTTTTCATCAAGGTCCACAGCCATTTCCTGAATTATGCCTGCAGTTTTAATTGCCTCGTCGGAGTAAAACTGAGCTGTGCTGTCGGTGAAATTGTCGGCAATTTCATCAACGCTTGTATCAGAAAAAAGGCTTTCGAAAACAATTAAAAATGTTTGCTCTCTTTTCTTATATCTTGAAATTTTGTTGTGGGCGTTGAGGTCTTCTTTTACCTCTGCCTCATTCTCTTCGGGAGTTGTGTTTACATCTAAAATCTTATCACTCATAATTTACCTCTCAAAATGTGTATTAAAATCCAAAATAATTATACCACAAGCTTAGAAAATTGCAATAATATGGAGAAAGAAAAAAGCAGGAGATGCACAAAAAGCATCTCCTGCTTATAAGTTTACTGTAACTCAAATAGCCATGTTACGATTTCGGGCATAACATTTCGCCAAGCGGCTTCGTTATGAGCGTTCTTTTCGTCATAGACAAAAGTCATTTTGCTCTGGTCATAGCCTAAATCGGCAAGCCAAGTTTTCATATCTCTTGCATTTGGTAAAAGCTCAAGCTCCAGAGAATCTCCGCCGCCGTTGTAGAAATAAATTCTGGGAAGCTTTGAAGAATCTGTGAAGTCAAATTTTTCTAAATACTCATACCAAGTGGATTTGCTGTAAAGGAGAAAAGCAGGTGAAATTGCACCAATCCTGCCAAATTCATCCATATACTCCATACCAATGTAGAAAGCCTCTATACCGCCTGAAGAACTGCCAACAATTGCAGAATGAGCGGCATCGGTATATACGTTGTAGTTTGCCTCTACATAGGGTACTACAGTTTTTGCTACAAACTCAGCAAACTGCTCACCGCTTCCGTTTTTAAATCCACCGCTGTTATATGCAGGGATAACATCGCCAAGGTCGGGAGTAAGCTCGTTGTCGCGGTTTCGGGAGTTATCAATACCAACTAAGATAATACCCTCGCCGCCGTTTTTCATTAAGGCTGTGATTACCTCGTCACTTCCCCATCCTCCGTTATAAGCATCGGAATCGTCAAACTGGTTCTGACCGTCAAGAAGGTAGATTACAGAATATTTCTTGGTAGTATCGGCAGGATTATAGCCTGCAGGGGTCCAGATTTCAACGGGCTTTTTATAGCCGGTAGGATAATCAAAACTTACTGTCTTTTTTGCACCATAGTCAGTCACATCATAAGCGTAAACACCAAGCTGCATTGCAGTTTTTGGAGTCTGGCTTGTAATAAAGAAGCCTGAGCTTGCAACAGTTACTGCGGCATTAAGAGTCTGGCTTTTGCCGTTGTTGAAAACTACACGGTTATATTTTGAAACATCAACATCAATCGAATAAATCTTTTCGCCGTATTCATTGGTGGTAAAATGCTTCATAGCGGTACCGGGCCAGGTTTTCATTTCAAGCCCCAATTCTTCGTTGTAGAAATATGCATTTACAGTTGACCAGCCTGCGTTATTTGAAAAATAAATTGTGATGTTTGTGTTAGGCTTTACAGGATTATAAGGCGTCACGGTAGAAGGCTCACTTTCTGTGATGGTTTGAGTGGTGGCTTCTGTGGGTTCTGTTGCAACAGTAGTAGCTTCTGATTCTGTAGCAATAGTAGTGTTAATTACTGAAGATACCGCCTCAGTAGGTTCCGTAGCATCTGTTGCGGCAGTTGTTACCTCAATGGTTGTTTCTACTGTTGTTTCGGTAGGTTCCGTAACGTAATCAGTGGATGTTGTAGTTACCATAACAGTAGAAGTAGTTTCGGTTTGAACTGTAGTTGTCACAGGTGTTGTGTCGTGATCTGCTACACCTATTTCTTCGCCGATACCTAAAGGATAATCCATTTTCGCAAGGAACTTCTGAATAGCGGTTGCATCCTTGATATTGATTTTTTCGTCAATGTTGCAATCCGCACAGATTTTGTTATCCTCAGAAAACTCAAGGAGCTTTGCCACATACTTCTGAACAGAAGTTGCGTCCTTGATATTCACTTTTGAGTCAAGGTTTGAATCACCCAGAATAAGGTTATTCTCAGTTAACGCAAAGGTTCCTACAGAAAACATACATAGAAGAGTTGCCAGGGTAAGGAAAAGTGCTACTAACTTTTTCATTTTCAGACCTCCTTGTATTCGCCTAAATGAATTGAATATATAAGGCACCTGCTGACGGGTAATTCAAAGCAGGCGCTGACTGCCTCTTTGTAAAGAGAAAGCTGTTTCTGGTATCTTTCCACCAACATATCGGCAGAGGATACCCTGTCGGTTTTATAATCAACAATAGTGATTTGGTTATCCTTGATAATCAGCAAATCAACCGCACCCTGTAATATTACCGAGGTCTCAGAGTCCTCTGTAAGACCTGTAAGGTTTGCAGGAATATTTACGGTAAAGCGATACTCGCGATAAGTTTGGTTTTCCATTGCATCTGTAACAATTTCGCTTTGGATAAACCTTCTGAGCTTTGCCAAATCAAGAGACTGAGCCTCCTGAGGGCTTAAACGGATATCGGTAAGACGCTGTACCTCTAACTCTAAATCAGCCTTTGCAAGGTCAAAGCTTGCAAACTGCAGAAACTTATGCATTGCAGTACCCTTCTCGGCGGCGGTAAGCTTTGAATCTGCCAAGAATTTAGGTTTGGGAAGGATTTTTTCGAAGTTTTTTCCGCTGTCCATATGAGTAAGCTCTGATGCTGTAACCTTTAAGGGCAATGAACATAGCTCCTTGTAAGGATAAATAAAGTTAAAGCGTTTGTTTATAACCTCATCTATTCCCTCTGCGTCAGCATCATAGGTGGTTATTCGGGTAACCTCGCCCTCGGTTTTTTCAAAATCAATATCATCAACAACTTTGACAGAAAGCATTGAGCCATTTAAAGAATACTCCATATCCTCGGCTTTTGCAATACCCCTGAGCAAAGTTGAGTCTTTGTGAAGCAAAGCAGTCATAAAAAGCCAGTCGCAAATTGCCTTTGCACCAGAAACAATATAAGGTGAAATAAAATCTCCGCTTACAAGCTTGCCTGCCAGGGTGGAAAGATACTTGGAGGTATTCTTTTTAACGGCTGTCATAATAAGCTTTTCCTTGGCTCTTGTAAGAGCAACATAAAGCACACGAAGCTCCTCAGACATTTCACTTTGCTTTTTCTCCATAGAAAGAGCCTTGCGGACAAAGGTATTAAAACTTGCACCTGTTTCCTTGTCGCGGCGTTTTGCGGCAAATCCGAGATGAGAATGAAGAAGTACGTTGTCAGTAGTATCTGTGGAAAACTTTTTGTGAGTGCCTGCCAGAATACACACAGGAAATTCAAGACCTTTACTGGAATGAACAGTCATAAGACGTACAGCGTTTAAGATGTCATCTCCGCTATTTTCGGCGGCAGTAAGGTCGGAGCCGCTTTCTATGAGCTTATCAAGATAGGATACAAAGGCGTTTATGCCCTTTGCCATACCCTGCTCAAATTTTGCTGCATATTCTGTAAGAATCCTCAGGTTGTTAACTGCACGCTCGCCGCCCATACAGGCACAAATTGGGATTATTCCCAGATACTCATAAAGGGTGTTTATAAAATCCTCAGCGGTCATTGTAACAGCTAAGGTTCTGAGATTTTTTATAGTATCGGCAAATTTATATGCCTTGCTTCCCTCTTTTTCGGCGGCTTTAAGCACCGCTGAATAGAATGTTCCGTTCCGAAATTCTGCCCTGATTTTTGCCAAATCGTCGGGAGTAAAGCCAAACATAGGCGACATCATGGCAGACAGCAGGGGAATATCCTGAGCAGGGTTATCAATAACCCTTAATACACTTAGGGTAAGCTTAATTTCAGGTAATTCAAAAAAGCTTGATGAGCTTTCGAAAGTAGCAGGAACACCAAACTTTTCAAGCTCACGAACGTAGAGAGCTGAATTTTTCTTGCCGCTACGAAGTAAAATGGCAATATCTCCAAATGTACATTTTCTGATATTGTCGCCGTCTTTAACTGTGGTATTTCTTAACTCACGGTGAATTACCGAGGCAATATGCTGAGCCTCCAAGGCTATGCCGTCTTCATCATCAAAAGAATCGGCATCTATTAAATGAAGCTCAGCACAAGGAATATCCGTAGGAGTGTAGGAAGCACCGCTGACTAAACCTTCACCGTCAGCATACTCAATATCGCCCGTTTCTTTGGTCATAAGACGGTCAAATACAAAGTTGATGTAATCGGTAAGTTCTACCCTGCTTCTGAAGTTTTTTTCAAGCATAATTTTGGCAGGGTATGTGTCGGCTTCGGCTGTGTAAAGCGGATAGGTATCCTTGCGATTAATAAAAATTTCAGGCATAGCCTGACGGAAAGCGTAAATGCTCTGCTTTGCGTCACCTACTATAAACAGGTTGCTTTCTTTGCTGACAGCCTTGAAAATCAAATCCTGAACCTCGTTTGCATCCTGATATTCATCAACCAGTACACTGTCAAAGCGGGATGCAATAGTGGTAGCGGTTTCGGTAAATTCCACCTCTTCTCCCCTAAGCTTTACAAGGAGCTCCAACGCCCAGTGCTCCACGTCCGAAAAGTCTGCAAGATTTTTATTAGCTTTTTGCTGGGTATATTTTTCGTCATAAACCCTTACACACTTAAACATCTGAGAAACCACAGGGTAAAGAGATTTAATGTCATCAACGCATCTTTGCTCTGATGCTTCAAAAAGCTCTTTAAGCTCTGAAACGCAGGATTTAAGGATATCGCGGTTGGCGGCAACCTTAAGCTTTACGGGGTGCTCTTTGTAGCCGCGGGCGTTTAAAACGCCTGCTTCGAAGCTGTAAATAAGGTCTCTGAGTTCATCCCAAGAGGAAGTTTCGAAAGAATTTTCAAGAGCTTCAAAATAACTCTTATCCCTGTAAAGCAAGGTTGAAACCTTAGCCATAAACTCAGGTTCCTGCTCTGCAACCTCTATGGTTTTAGTAGAAAGAGTCATGGCGTATTCTATAATACGCTTAGCGTTTTTGAGTATTACCCGGCCCCAGATACTGTCTGAAGCTGAGGTGAAGTCGGTATAATAAGAAATCTTTTGGTCAAGCCACAAATCAAAGAAAGGATGTGACCTGAGAAACTCATAAAGTTTTATTATATTTTCGCCTAAACCGCGGTCGCTCTTTGAGTTTGAAAAGCACCTTACAAGCTCATAAAAATCAGGATTACGCTCCTCGTAAAGCTGGTTTAGTGTTTCCTCTAAGGCAGCGGCAGATAGTACGCTTAGCTGGCCTTGCTCGGCAATTTTATAGTCACGCTTAATCTGAAGCTCGTGGAAAAACTCACGGCAGATATCGGAGCAGAAACTATCAACCGTGGAAATGTGAGCACGGGGCAACATAAAAAGCTGACGGCGGTAAAAGCGGTTATCGGGATAAGCTAAAATAAGCTCGGAAAGCTTTTGGCTGATTCGCTCTTTAAGCTGTGCGGCAGCGGCACGTGTATAGGTAACAATCAAAAGCCTGTCGATAGAAACAGGATTTTCGGGGTCGGTAAGCATTCTGAGCACACGCTCTACAAGTACCGCAGTTTTACCTGAGCCTGCAGCAGCTGAAACCAAAACATCGCCGCCACGGGCATTAATAGCTAAAAGCTGATTGTTGGTCCATTTTGTACTCACTGTGCCACCTCCTCTTTGCTAAGTCCTAATTCCTTTAATATCTCTTCACGGTCAAGTTTGAAAACAGCCTGTGCCTTTTCCTCATCTCTGCCAATACACACTGAGGAATAAGGGCAATACTGGCAGGCATCAACGGAATACATTGCAGGTGTAGCGTCGATGTCGCCATTTAAAAGCTCTGTTGCCATTTTGGCGATGAGTTTATCAATATGAGCGAAAACTGCACCGAACTCCTCTAAGGTTGCAAGGTTGTCGGCACCTTTAAGCCCTTTTGTACCCTGTGACACAGGAATATACATACCCTTAAGCTCTTTGTCCATTGAAGAAAGAACAGCCTGGTCGTTAAGAAGTATTCCGTTCATCCTCAGCTTTTTGTTTCGCTCGGCTAAGATTTCCTCCCCTGTAGCGTCTGCCGCCATTTCAAGAGTCGGCACAAAGGCAGGCATATAAAGCACACCTGCAGGCACAACCTCGGCACCATAGTGGTCCTGTCCTTTGTTTTTAATAACAGACAAATAGAGAAGCATCTGAAGATTAAGTCCGTAAATAACATCGGAAAGGCTGAAAACCTTTGTGCCTGTTTTATAATCCACAATTCTGATATAGGCTTTGCCGTCTTTATTAAGTATATCGGCACGGTCAACCTTACCTGTTACGGTTACAGAAAGCCCTTCCGAAAGCTCCAAACGATAGGCAGAAATATCTTTGCCGATATCAAGCTCGAAATCAACAGGCGTAAATTCGCTTTGTGAAAGCTCAGCAATAAGATGCTTTACAAGAGTTACAGAGGCTTCCTTAACACCGTCGAAAAGATAAGTGAAGCGTGCGGATTTGGAGCTTAAGCCGCCAAAGTGCAGATTTGCATATTCATCGGACACATTTGAAATTACCGATTTAATCTTACTGTCACTTAAATTTATTAGTTCGGCTTTCTCAAATGAGCAGAAGAATTTTTCCAGAATATAGTGGACAAAAGAGCCGTATTCCAAAGCATCGATTGAAGCTTTGCGTCGCTCGTTAGCTTTTAAGCCGTACTGACAGAAATAGGAAAAACGACAAAGGTGGAAACGCTCGATTTTAGAAGCAGATAGATGCAAATCTTTGCCAAAAAGCTTTTGGGCAATCTGACTGTCCTTTATATTAAATTTTGTTTTGCTGTTCATTACGTTTTCCAAGCTTAAGAGCTTATCCTTGTAAAGGTCGTTTACTACGTAATAATCCCTGAGGACGTGAGTAACTCCGTCGGTACTTTTGGCTCTTTCGGCATAAAAATCGTAAGCAGGCTTTTGTGCCCACAACAAGTCAGCGGTGTTTTCCAGTATTCTAGTGCGGTGATTACAGTTTGGAAATATAGAGTTAAGCTCCCTTAAAACCACAGAAGGCGAATTAACCTCGCCGCTAAGCTCAGCACCGGGGTAGGTCACAAAGAGCTTATGAGAAGCACTTGTAAGAGCGTAATAGCAAAGGTAAAGTTCACGGTTTGCGTTTTGCTCATCGTCGGTACCCTCAAGAATCTGAAGCTTTGAAAGCTCACATCTTTCTGAGGCCGAGAAAAGCCCGCCACCTGTGTTGGATTTTGGAAACTCACCGTCAACAGCGCCTATAGCGAAAACACATTTT
Source organism: Ruminococcus sp. (assembly GCA_045635685.1). Lineage (GTDB taxonomy): Bacteria > Bacillota > Clostridia > Oscillospirales > Acutalibacteraceae > Ruminococcoides. Next base: position 79,355 of record JAZTWD010000051.1, on the reverse strand, counting down.
TTACCGCCTAAACGCAGACGCTCGATATCGCCAACCGTTACCTGGTCAACAGCTTTGGGAATAAAAGAAATATCAGTTAAGCTGAGCTGTAACATCAATAAATCGTAAAAACGCTTTAAGGTAAGCTCACGTTCTCCTATTACTTCGGCGGTTCTGTCCAGAGTTGTAACAAAGATTTCCCAGAGTCTTATCTGCTCGGCAGAGAAAGAAACCTCTTCCCACTCCTCCAATTTATTGGCAAGCTCAATAAGCTTTTTATCGGTACCTAAAGTAACGAGCAGATTATAAAGGCCTTTGCAAAGCTCGGCGGCAGTTTTACTGCTGTAATCTGCGTTAAAGCTCCTCAGGTTATTAATCACAAGGTCACGCACCTTTTCGGCACGGTTAAGGTTTTCGATATCCTCAAAGGTAAACTGATCTGCAAAGCCTCGGGGATTAGCGGTAAAATCCTTATAAAGGGAGCTGTGATTAAGCTGCCATGTGTAGATGTAATTTTCGAAAATAGAAATATCCTCGTCTTTTACCGAGGTAAGACCAGTTTTTAAAAGAGATAGAACATCGTCCTTATCAAAACCGCCGATGATAGCGTTAAAGCAGGCGGATATAAGCTTTACCAAGGGCTTTGATGTAATATCGTGGGGTTTGTCAGCAAAATATGAGATTTCGTATTTATCAAAAACAGCTGAAATTATGCTTGAATATGAGCTTAAATCTCTGCCCACAACAGCAATTTCATTATAGCGGTAACCAAAATCAATAATAAGCCTGCGGATTTCGCGGGCTACAAAGTCGACTTCGTCGTATCTGTCCTTGGCGTGGTAGATAGTGATATTTTCCGCATTTTCCTCAAAAGTGCACTTATCGGGCATAAATACGTTCTGCTCTAAGAAAGACAAATCTTCTGACACAAAGAATCCGTTAAAGTTACAAAGCACGGGCTGAGAAACCTTTACACCTTCACTTTCGGCGATTCTTTTAAGCTGTACTGCTGAGTCGTGAGAAACAGAGAAGAATCCATCGGAAGATATACCGTCATAAGAAAGGGTAACGTAAATTTCCGCACACTGAGCCATAAGAGCTGAGACAGCCTCTACCTCAGGAGCAGAGAATCGAAGGTAAGAATCTATGAAAATATAGTAGCCGTCGAAGATTCTACGTCTGCGGATAATATCTGCAACTATGCTGAGCTCTGCGTCGGGGTCTTCGAAGGACTGAGTAAGAAGAGCATCCATTGCCTCACTTGCAAGATAAATATCTTGAAGCTTTGCACTTGTAAGAGCATCGGCAGATTGAGTAGCGGTAAGTACAGCGTTCTGCATGTTACCCGATAAGCTAAGCTCCTTACGGGCACTTAGCATAAGCTTGGCAAGCTCGGGATTAAGTGCTTTGTCAGAATATAAATTAAGGCTGTCTTTAACCTCTTCAAGAGCAATGCTCATTAAAAGTGCCTTGGTCTGATCGTCGGCAGGGGTTTTGCGGATTGCACCTGTGGTGTCGAAAACATAATCGCACATTCTGGAAAAGCCCAGAACAAGAACGCTCTGAGAAAGCTTTGCACCCAATAAGCTAAGGTAGGCCTTTTCGGTTTCGAAGGTAACCTGGTCGGGAACAATTACGAGTATTCTGTTTTCGCCTGCTTTAGCGAGGTCAACAACCTTTTGGTTAACGTAGGTTGTTTTTCCGCTTTTGCTTCTGCCGAAGATTAAATTAAGCATCGTGCTCTCCCCTTTTCTATGGGTATATTATATCAAACGCCTTGTACCAAAATCGGGACTCAGCTCAGTAAATTGCAAAAATAATCGAAGTATTCCAAGATTTTTAATTTAAATTCATACTTAGGCTTTTGGGTAATAACCTCATACTGTTTATCGGTAAGCTCTTCCTCAAAAGACTTTGCATCGCTTGAGGTATAAAGACATAAGGATGGATACATAACGCACCACCAATTTTTGCCTTCTCCGCTTCCGATAGTTACCCTTAAGGCGGTGTAGCTACCGCTGGGCATTGTAATATCGTCATAATATCGGGTGTTGAAATTCATATCTAAGATTTCAGCCTTAACTTCCTTTTGTGAACCGTGAGCCTGTAAAGTTCTTTTGGCTGTGCTGATAATCTGATTCATATGTTCCTTTGTAATTTCAATTGCTTCTTCTTTGGATGTAACGTTAGAATAAAGCCCCTCAGTATAGCTTAATATTTCATCCCTCACTTTAAGCTTAAGGCTTTGGTCATATTCGCTGTCGGAGTCGGCTAAAATGTGAATTCTCAGAACCTCATCACTAATATTCCTGCACTCCTGCTCAAAGGGTATGAAGGAATAAAGAGAAACAACTATTAATGCAATTACTATGGAGATAAAAAGCTTTTTCATTTGTAAAAACCTGCCTCAATCAGTATTTACCCTGATTATAGGCAGGTTTAGTTTAAAGTATTCAGATAATTTCCGCACCTTTGGAAGTAGGCACAGTTAAATAGACCTTAGAATAGGTCTCCTTAAGTTTATCAATACATTTTTGAGCTTTACGCTCATTTCTGAAAATTGCAAACACAGCAGAGCCTGAGCCACTCATAGCCGCACCGAGGGCTTTGCAGTTATACATAATATTTTTAACCTTGTTAATATCCTCAAGATTAAGCACTTCTTCAAAATCGTTATGTAGAGCAGAGCTGATTCCTGCAAGGTCTCCGCCATAAAGAAGCTGTTTGCAGAAATTGGTGTAGTTGAATTTTACGCCTTTGCGGTTATCTGCCAAAGCATAGGCTTCTCTGGTAGAAACAGAAACCTCGGGCTTTACAATAACGATAAAGCATTTTGGCATAGAACGAACCTTATGAAGGGTTGTACCTGTGCCTGTGGCAAGCTTGGTGCCGCCTACAATACAAAAAGGTATATCGGCTCCTGCCTTTGCCCCGATTTCGCAAAGCTCCTTGTCGGTCAAATGAGCATCGAAAGCTAAATTAAGAAGCCTGAGAGTTGCCGCACCGTCGGCACTTCCGCCTGCAAGACCTGCCTCGCAAGGAATTATCTTTTCGATATAAAGAGAGATACCTGTGTTTTTTACACCTGTGGCTTTGAAAAAAGCATCAGCACATTTATACACAATGTTTCGGTTATCGCAAGGAATTGAAGGGTCTGAGCAAGCTATGGCGATATCCTCAGTATCAGTTAAACTAAGCTCCACAGTATCAGAAAGAGACACCGACTGCATAAGCATAGCTACATCGTGGTAGCCGTCGGGGCGTTTGCCTAAAATGTCAAGGGTTAAATTGATTTTTGCAGGTGCTGTGGCTTTAAAGGTCATATTAAAGCTCCTTTAAAAATTCTTCGATTCGTTTTAAGGCTTCTTTTAAGTGACTGAGTGAATATGAGTAAGAAACACGCACGTGACCCTCTCCGCACTCACCAAAAGCATCACCGGGAACCACGGCAACACCCTTTGCATTTAAAAGACGGGTACAGAACTCTTCGGAGGTAAGGCCTGTGGATTTAATTGAGGGGAAGCAATAGAAAGCTCCCTTAGGCTCAAAGCAGGCAAGTCCCATTTCGTTGAACCTGCCCACCACAAGGCGGCGACGCATTTCATAGTCTGAACGCATTTCTTCAATGTCGCTGTCACCGTTTCTTAAAGCTTCAATAGCTGCCCACTGTGCAGTGGTGGGAGCAGACATAATGCAGTACTGGTGAAGCTTGGTCATCTGCTCAAGTATTGGTGCAGGGCCTGCGGCGTAACCAAGTCGCCAGCCTGTCATAGCGTAAGCTTTTGAAAAGCCGTTAATAACAACCGTACGCTCTGCCATACCAGGGAGAGAAGCTATGGAAACATGACTCTGACCATAGGTAAGCTCTGAGTAAATTTCATCGGAAATTACAAAGAGGTCATGCTCTTTAACAACTTTTGCAATAGCCTCCAAATCCTCTTTATCCATAATCGCCCCTGTGGGGTTATTGGGATATGAGAGGATTAACAACTTTGATTTTTCTGTAATTGCTTCTTCAAGCTCCTGAGGCTTTAAGCGGAAGCTGTTCTCTGCCTTGGTATTGATGATAACAGGCTTTGCACCTGTCATAGCTGTTAAAGGCTCATAGCATACAAAAGAAGGCTGATGAATTAGTATTTCATCCTCAGGATTTGCAAGGCAACGGATTGCAACGTCCAGAGCCTCACTACCGCCTACAGTTACAAGGATTTCTGTGTCGGGGTTATATGTAAGAGTATATTTTCTTTTAAGAAAAGCTGATATCTCTTCACGCAGGGTTTTGTAGCCTCGGTTTGGAGTATACCAGGTTTTACCTGATTTTAAGGACTCTATACCTGCCTGACGGACGTGCCACGGAGTTCTGAAATCCGGCTCGCCAACAGACAGAGAAATTACGTCCTCCATCTCGTTTACAATATCAAAAAACTTCCGAATTCCTGATGGTTTAACGGAGGAAATTGTATTGTTTAAAAATCTTCCGTAATCCATCAATAATTCATACACCTTTCGTCGCTGATATCTTCATCCTCTAAAACCACTCCGTCATCCTTGTAGCGTTTGAGGATAAAATGGGTAGCAGTTGAAAGTATGCCGTCCAAAGCTGAAAGCTTGCGGGAAACAAAGGCTGAAACATCCTGAATAGTCTCGCCCTTTACGATGATTGAAAGGTCGTATGCACCTGCCATAAGGTACACGCTCTCAACCTCGTCAAAAGACATAATACGCTTTGCAATTTCGTCAAAACCTGACTTTTTCTGAGGAGTTACCTTAAGCTCTATGTAAGCAGTAACGCCTGCATCCTGAACCTTTTCGTAGTTAACCAAGGCACGGTAGCCTTTGATAATGCCGTCATCCTCATACTTTTTTATGCGTGCACGCACATAATCCTCAGGCTCGCCAAGCATTAAAGCAAGCTCAGAAACGGAATATTCGCTGTTGCGAGATAAAAGCTTTAAAAGTTTATCCATAATATTACCTCCGATAAAAATCTGTTATGCTCTGCACATTGCGGCAGAGTCTGAAAAGCTTATAAGGTCGGCACAGATTGAAACTGCAAGAAGATTTATAATCTGTGTTTCGTCATAAATTTCAAGTGTATATCGTCCACTTTTGCCTGCCTCAGGCTTGTGAAAAGCCAAGGCTTTTGATGAAACATCGGTAAGCTCGAAGCGTCTTTCAAAAAGGTTACCTTTAAAGAAAAGCTTTGTTCCGTGAATTTTCAAAGTCATTTCAGAAGCTTTTAGCTTTACCGTAACGGCAAAGGCAGACATAGGAGTGACAACGTTATACCCTACTGTGCTTCCTATTTCAGGGGTTGCGGAAATTTTAAAGACGCACTTTTCGTCAGGCGTAAAGGCTTTAATCTTTCTTACTGCACCGCCGTCCTTACCCTGGATATTAAAGAGCAGACGCTCGTTTTCATCATACACGGCAAAACGTGTGTAAGAATCGCTTGTATCACGAGAAATTAGAAGCTTCATTGAATCACCGTTATCCTCAGAATAATCTCTTGGGAAGTCTAACATTACCTATTTCAACTGTTCCTCTGATAGTATAACCCAAATCTGTAGCATAACACGACATATAGCCGATAAATGCCCAGAAACTTGTTACAATAAAGGAAAGGTCAAATAAAACTGTACGTTCAATAAGAGCATAAACAAGATAAGCCGCAATAAAGCCTATCATACAAGGATAGATTGAGTAGTTCATAATCCGACGCTGAATAAACCATACAGGCAAGGTCATTCTAAAGAACCTGTACATAAAGAAACCGAAAAGTCCAAAGCCAAGTATGCCCGAGACTACTAAAATACCTATGTAACCGTTGTGCATATCGGCAAGAAAAACGTTTGTAAGATAATCATCTGTAAAGTAACTACGCTTACCGATTTCTGACACAATGTGATTGTAAAGGTCACCTTTACCTGTACCGAAAACAGGATTTGTAAGCAGAGCCTTAAAGCCTGCCCCCCACAAATCCAGACGGCTTGAGAGGCCTGAGTCGGTAACAATATTGAAGAAAGAACCTTTGGTAAGTGCATTAATGTCAGCTTTTGAAAGCTCACCCTCAGAATTAGAAAGAGACGCAACTACGATTTTAAAGGCGGCTCTTAACGCCATAAGCAGGCAAATAAGAAGGAATCCTACCATCAAAAGTGCCAGCAAACGGGCAATTACACCTCTGGGAGTAAGCTTTTCAGCCAGAGCAAGAAGTCTGAAAAGAACAATAAAAGCTATGTATATGCCCAATAAAAGCAGACTTCCGTTGGAGTTGGAAAGCACCAGAGCAATAAGGTTAAGAAGTACACAAGCGGTTATCCATATACGGCTGATACGCTTCTGCCTAGCCTGTGCTAAAAAGTCGGGTTTTGTCATAAAATGGCAGAAAATAATAGCCAAGGCAGAAACATAACCCTGATAGTTAGGGTTAAAGAAAACACCTGTATATGTAGTGCTGTAAAAAACAATATCCGCACCAAAAAGAAGAAGTGCCAGACCGATAAAGGCAGTTACGGTAGAAGCGTAAATAAAGAATCTGCCGAAAAGGTACATCTCCCAACGGTACATTGTGCCTCGGTGAATATGCATTCCGTAGAAAAGCACAAAACAGATAAAGCTATGAATTATAAGTATGAAATTATAGCCTACGGCAATAAAGTCCGCACTCAGGTTAAAAAGCATAGTAAAGGTAAGCGAAACCAGAAACGCCCCTAACCAGAAGCCGTAGTAAATTCTTAAGTATGCCTTGTTGACGATTAAGCTTCTAACGGCAATTGCTACCCCCCATGCAGAGGTTACGCCGATAAGTACAATTGCGAAAGTGCTTAAGTAGCTTATCATATAGAAAAAGAATGACGCTAAATAGCAACATCTAAAAAGCGATTCGTCAAACAAAACAAGTGCAAGTTTATTTGACTTCATATTACTCGCCTCTTGAGGTGAACACCTCAGCAACAGTTTTGAAAATAAGCTTTATATCGCCTAAAAATGAAAACTCCTTGATATACTTAAGGTTATATTTCATTTTTTCGGGAAGGATTTTTTCAATATATGCCTTGTCAACATCCTCAGCCTCGGCTAAAAGTTCAGCCTCATCCTTGAATTTAATGCTGGCAAGCGATGTAACACCTGCAGGTAAAAGCAGAGTTGCAAGCATTTCGTTTGTATATTGGTCAGTAAATTTAGGCACTTCGGGACGGGTACCCACAATTGACATTTTGCCTGAAAGTACGTGAAAAATCTGAGGAAGCTCGTCAAGACGGAATTTTCTTAAAAATTTGCCAATCTTGGTGATTCGGTTGTCCTCGCCTACTGTAAGAAGCTCACCCTTTGCATCGGCATCGGTACGCATACTTCTGAATTTCCAGATTTTAAAGCGTTTGCCGAAGGTTGTAACACGAACCTGCTTGTAGATTACAGGGCCTTTTGACGTACACTTAATAAGCAACGCAATTACCGCCATAGGAAGCAAAAGTATGATTATCATAAAAATTGCAACGATAACGTCAAAAATCCTTTTTAAAATCAAGGCTGATGTTTTGATTTTAAGTATATCGTAATAATGCTTTACCTCGTCACATTGAAACTCCTTAGGAAGCTTCATAAACTCAGGCATCTTCATAAAGTGACCCCCAAACAGAAATACACGGATATATTCTATAGTATTATACTACTAAAGCTTTAGTTTTTCAACTGTTTATAGAAAGATTAAATTAATAAGATGCAGTTGACAAGTTTTTCCTTTCTTTTGCTTGACTAAAGCAGGATATGCGGGTAAAATTATATAAGAAAAATTTAGGAGCTGAAATTATGAGCAACGATTATTCACCAGACCTTATTACCCTTGTTGATGATGAGGGAACTGAACATAACTTTGAGATATTAGACACACTTGAGTACGAAGATACTCTTTATTACGCTCTTATTCCTGTTTTTGACGACCCTACAGATACTCTTGCTGACAGCGGTGAGTACTATATTATGGAAGTTATCGAAGAAAACGGTGAGCAGGAACTGGCAGAAGTTGATAACGACGAGCTTATCGACAAGCTTGCCGACATTTTTGAGGAAAGATTCAACGATATTTTCGCAGAAGACGAGGAATAATAACTCATATGTCCTGCCTGATACGCCTATAGTGCAAAAATAACCCTACAACCTTTAAATCGGGAGCTTTACTCCGGCGGCGGTGTGCAGACCTCCCTGCTCTGCAGGAAGAAGGGAGCCTGAAGCCAACGGGTGGGCACCCACCTGCTAACTTCGTAGGCAGGTTATATTGCGCACTTTACGGTCAGGCGGGGTTTTAATTTTATTTGCTTAGAATTGGAGATTTATATATGAAGGTATCTGTACTTGGATGCGGCCGTTGGGGCAGTTGCATTGCATGGTATTTAGATAAAATCGGTCACGAGGTGCTTTCAGGCGGACTTGAGAATGCACCTGAGTTTATTCAGCTTAAATCTGAGATGCACAATGACTATCTTGAGTATCCTGATTCAATTGAAGTAAGCTGTGACCTTAAATATTCTATTGAAAGAGCTGAGGTTATTGTAATTTCTATTTCTGCTCAGCATTTAAGAGAATATATGGCAGACATTGCAAAATACGACCTAAAGGGCAAGACAATTGTTCTTTGTATGAAGGGCGTTGAAGTTACCACAGGTAAAAGGCTTACCGAAGTAGTTGGTGAGTTTATTAATAAAGACGAAACCAATGTTGCTGTATGGGTTGGCCCCGGTCATCCTCAGGACTATGTTAAGGGTGTACCTAACTGTATGGTAATCGACAGCGACAATGACGCCACTAAGGAAATGCTTGTAAATGAGTTTTCCAGCTCACTTATCAGAATGTACATAGGTACAGACCTTATAGGAAGCGAAATCGGCGCTGCCGCTAAGAATGTTATCGGTATTGTTGCAGGTATGCTTGACGGTTTAGGCTATCAGTCCCTTAAAGGTGCATTAATGGCAAGAGGTGCCCACGAGATTTCAAGACTTATCGGCAAAATGGGCGGTAATCCACTATCAGCATACGGTCTTTGCCATTTAGGCGACTATGAGGCAACTCTTTTTTCCAAATGGAGCCACAACAGAATGTACGGCGAAGCTTACGTTAAGGGTAACAAGTTTGAAAAGCTTGCCGAGGGTGTTATGACCACTAAGGCGTTAGTTAAGCTATCACAAAGCTTAAGCGTAGATATGCCCATTGTAAATGCCTGCTACAGCGTTTTGTTTGAAGATAAAAAGACTGAAGATGCCATTGACGAGCTTTTTGACCGCAAGGTAAAGAAAGAATTCAAAATTAAAAAGTAAAATAAATCATCCGCCGTCAGCATTTGACGGCGGATGATTTTTGCTTTAACGTCAATTAATAGTAGCGTACAGCAACTATTTCCTCGATTGTGGTTTTTTCAGTAACTTTGTCTTTCACAGTTACGCTTATAGTGTTGGTGCCTATTTCTATTGTTTCAGGCAAAGGGCAAGTATTTTTGTCGGAATAGTCCTGTATAACCTTACTATTCAAGGTGAAGCAGTATTCATATTTTCCTGAGCCACCGCCTGCAAATGCTGTGAATTGAGTGCCACTTCCAGGAAAAAGAGCCGTCAGCTCGTTCAGGTTATTGTTATTGAAAAACGCCTTGATGTATAAATCTTCTTCGTTGCGGCTTTCTGTTACCACAAAATCAGTTTCGTAGTAGCAAACGTTTTCGAAGATGTCATACATATTAACGCCAACTTTATAGGTGCCTGCTTCTTCAAAAGTATAAGTAAATTCGCGATCGGTTCCTCGGGGCTGAACAACCTGATTGTTTACACTGAATTCGTAGGTAACTTCGCCGAAATTATAATAAGTAGCTCCGGCATAGAATGTTACCTCCTCACCCTTAACTGCAAGACCTGTTTTAACATTTGAGTTAAAGCTTGCCGGGAAAATACAGTCATAAAAGTATCTGTACTCTTCAAAACGAGTAAGGATCTTTGCAACATATTTTTGTACCAATGTAGCGTCTTTAATGGTAATATTAGCATCAAGGTCGGTGTCGGCGAGGTAAAGCTGGCCATTGGTTAAGACAGCATTTTTTGCAATATACTTCTGAATCAAGGTTGCATCTTTGACGGTAACCTCATAGGACAAGTTTACGTCGCCAGTGGAGAAAGGCTCAATTGGTGAAAGTGCATTAACACTTACAGCGGATAAAGCAAGAACAACAGCAATCACAGCAGCAAGAATCATAATCTTTCTTTTCATAAAAATCCCTCTTTCCATTTGTTTTAAAAGTTTTTAACCCTTTCACTTATTAGACGTAAAAAAGCGAAAAAACTCACATCATTTTTTGAAAAAATTTTAAAAAATTTTTTACTCACAAAAAAATTCCTCGGACAGCTTGGAAATTTAACTTTCCAAAATGTATCCGAGGAATTGTTTTTATTGTTTTAGTAGGCACTGCAAGCCCAGAGATTCTCAATCTGATATTTAATGTCGTCAAAATTCCACAGCTTTTCTGATCGGATTACGCTGTTAGGATCGTTAATTTTAATCTTGCCGTCTATGTAATCTGTCATTACGATAAAGTGACCGCCATCAGTAAAATCTCCAGGGCCCATAACACAGATTACAGGATTTCCTTCCAAAAGGCTATTTCTAATCATATCCTCATCAAGAGGAAGCTCCTCTACATTCAGGCCTAAGATTTCTCCGCCTTCGGAAATCAATGACCACGCACTGCCGTTACCGGGTACGCAGTAGCCGTAATCCTCGCTAAACTCAGCCATTGTTTTGGGGTCATAATAAGTATCTCCTGTTAAATATGTGTAGACCATAGAAAGGCATGTGGGGCCGCAACCTGCATTTGCAATCATATCGTCGCCGTAAGGAGTGTATCCCCAACGCTTGTCCCACTGCAAAAAGAGAGGAACAGAATCGCTATTTGCACTATCAGAAATATCGATATAAAATTCTTCGTCCTTTAAAAGAGGGTAATTCAGTACAAACTCCTCGGTTTCAGGATTCTTTTTGATCAGCTCAATAAGCTCTTTAGGCCAAAGATCTGTGGATAAGCCGTTTTTCTCGGCAAACGACTGAATTGCATATGGTACTGAGCCTATATCCTCAGGCAACACTGAAGTCTCGTCGCTTTCGTTCTCGGTATAATCAGAAGTGTAATCATCGTAATTATCCTCTTCAGAATAATAGCCTCCGCCATACTCCATATAATCATTATGAGAATGCGTATCTTGTTTTTCCTTAACTTTTAAACCAAATGTTACTGCCGCCACAGTAACCCCGCTTATGATAATTGCCGCAACTATAACAGCGGCAATTATCATACATAATTTCCTTCTATTTTTCATATTGAGAGCCTCCCAAATTTTCTGATACCTAAGTATCAGACCGCAACATTAATATATCATTAAAAATCAGATAAATCAATATCTTGGGATAAAAGATTTTTTTGGGGGATAAAACCATAAAAGCTGCCTCTAAATGAGACAGCTTTTTTGATTTTTACTGGATTAAATATCTGCAAGGGTTGCAGCGATAACAGCTTTGATTGTGTGCATACGGTTTTCAGCTTCCTTGAAAACAATGGATTTTTCGCTTTCGAAAACAGAATCTGTAACCTCCAAAGCATCAAGACCGAACTTCTCGCCTACTTCTTTGCCTACTGTGGTTTCAAGGTTATGGAAAGCAGGCAGACAATGCATAAACACGGTTGTGTCCTTAGCGTAAGACATAAGAGTATCGTTAACCTGATAAGGAAGAAGCTCGTCGATACGCTCTTTCCATACATCGGTAGGCTCGCCCATTGATACCCACACGTCGGTATAGATAACATCAGCATTTTCTACTGCCTTTTTGGGGTCGGTTTCAAACTTCAGAGTTGCACCTGTTTCCTTGGTAATTGCTTCGCACTGTGCAATAAGCTCTTGGTTCGGGAAATACTTTTCGGGAGCGCAGGCTGTAAAGTTAAGACCCATTTTAGCACAACCTACCATAAGTGAATTACCCATATTAAAGCGGGCATCACCCATATAAACAAAGTTGATGCCTTTAAGGTAGCCGAACTGCTCTTTAATAGTTAAGAAATCAGCTAAAATTTGAGTGGGATGGAACTCGTCAGTAAGTCCGTTATATACAGGCACACCTGCGTATTTGCCTAAAGCCTCTACTGTTTCCTGACCGAAGCCGCGGTACTCAATAGCGTCGTAAATTCCGCCTAAAACACGAGCTGTGTCGGCAATAGACTCCTTCTTGCCCATCTGTGAGCCTGTGGGGTCAAGATATGTAACATTCATACCTAAGTCATAGGCTGCAACCTCGAAGCTGCAACGTGTACGGGTACTGGTTTTTTCGAAGATAAGGGCAATATTTTTGCCCTCGCAGAGTCTATGCTTTGTGCCACTCTTTTTCTCAGCCTTAAGCTTAGCGGCTAAATCTATAAGAAAATCTAATTCTTCGGGAGCAAAGTCAAGAAGCTTTAAAAAGCTTTTACCCTTAAGATTCATAATTTACACACCTTTCGATATATTTGTTTTAATAATTTCTACTGCCTTTTTAAGGTCATACATAGGGATATTGAGTGCAGGCAGAAGTCTTACCTTATTTTTTGCCTTAATAACTAAAACGCCGTCTGCCATACAGTCGGCAATAATCTCAGAAGCGTCACGCTCAGTTTCGATTCCAAGCATAAGACCCATACCGCTGATGCTTTTAACACCTTTTGCACCTTTGAGCTCATTAACGATATACTCTGATTTTACTTTAACCTCAGCAAGAAGTTTGTCGTCAATTCGCTCTAAAATATTAAGTGCACCTGCACAGGCTACAGGGTTACCGCCAAAGGTTGAACCGTGATCCCCTGATTTCATAGCTTCACTTACTTTTTCAGAGAAAACAGTTGCACCGATAGGAAGACCGCCGCCAAGACCCTTAGCTGTGGTGAAAATATCGGGAGTAAAACCATAGTTCATAAAGGAATAAAGCTCGCCTGTTCTGCCGTTGCCTGTCTGAACTTCGTCACAGATTACAAGAAAACCGTACTCTTTCTGAAGCTCTGAAATTTTATCTACAAATTCTTTATCAAGAGGAAGAACTCCACCCTCACCCTGAACGCATTCAAACATAATTGCAAAGGGTTTGAGTTCTTTTACATTCTTTTCAAGTGCTTCTATATCGTTGGCAGGAGTATGCTCGAAGCCCTCAACAAGAGGCTTAAAGTCTTTATGAAAAACATCCTGACCTGTGGCAGATATCGTTGCAATGGTTCTTCCGTGGAAGGAGTTTACAAGTGTTAACATTACAGGGTTAAGCTGAGGTAAATTCTCAGCGGCATATTTTCTTGCGGCTTTAATTGCACATTCATTTGCCTCAGCACCTGAGTTTGAGAAGAAAACCTTGCTCATACCTGTTTTTTCGCAAAGAACCTTTGCAAGCTTTGCACAAGGCTCGCTGAAATACAGATTAGAAGTATGCTGTAAGGTGTTAAGCTGAGCTGTAACTGCGTTTGCCCACTTTTCGTCAGCAATACCGAAGATATTTACGGCAATACCTGAGCCTAAGTCAATATATTCCTTACCCTCTTCGTCATAAACCTTAGAGCCTTTGCCCTTTGTGAGAGTAAGAGGAAACCGTGAGTATGTTCCTATTATATACTCACGGTCTAAAGCTTTAACATTCATAGTCATAATTAAAATCCTCCGCTACCATTGTACCTGCACCTTCGTCGGTAAGAGTTTCAATAAGGAGAGAGTGCTCTACCCTGCCGTCCATAATGATAACCCTGTTAACACCCATATCAATTGCTTCCAAACAGCACTGAACCTTAGGAATCATACCGTCGGAGATAGTGCCATCTTCAATAAGCTTGCGGATACCTACTGTGTCGATATGAGAAATAAGGGACGAAGGGTCATTCTTATCTCTTAAGATACCTGCGATATCAGTCATGGTAATGAGACGCTCGGCATTAAGCTTGCCTGCAATGAAAGCGGCCGCTGTGTCGGCATTTATGTTATAAACATTGCCCTGATTGTCGCAACCGATAGTTGAAACAACAGGAATGTAGCCTTTTTCCAGCAAGTCGTTGATTGGCTCAACATTAACATCGGTGATTTTGCCTACGAAACCAAGTCTTTCGTCTTTAACCTCAGCCTTAATCATCTGGCCGTCGATACCTGAGATACCCATTGCCTTACCGCCCTTTGTTTCAAGGAGATTCACAAGGCTTTTGTTGATTTTACCCGCAAGTACCATCTGAACTATTTCAGCAGTTTCTTTATCGGTTACTCTTAAACCGTCCACCCACTGAGTTTCCTTGCCTACAGCCTTTAAGGTGTCGGTAATTTCGGGGCCGCCTCCGTGAACAAGCACAACCTTGATACCAATAAGCCAGAGAAGCACCAAATCCTGCATAACCTGCTGTTTTAGCTCTTCGCTTACCATAGCATTACCGCCGTATTTGATAACGATAATCTTACCATTATACATTCTTATGTAAGGTAAAGACTGGGTTAAGACCTCAGCTCTGAGAGCGTTTGAAATTTCCATAGACATTTTAATCACCTGTCAATTTATATGTAAATTAAGTTCTGTAGTCACCGTTAATTTTTACGTAGTCATAGGTTAAATCGCAACCCCAAGCGGTGGAAGTAAATTCGCCGTTATTGAGGTTGATGAGAATGTCAATTTCATCCTCTAAAAGAACTTCCTTAGCAATTTCCTCACTAAAAGGAATGCCTGCACCGTTTTTGCAAACGTCAACTTGGCCCTTTGCAGATTTAAAGCTTACGTCAACCTTAGTGACGTCAACATCAGTTGTGCCATAGCCGATAGCACAAAGCACTCTGCCCCAGTTGGCATCGGCACCAAACATTGCAGCTTTAAGAAGTGAAGAGCAGATAACAGCTTTTGCGGCAGCTTTAGCAGTAGCTAAAGACTGAGCGCCCTCAACCTTACACTCTAAGAGCTTTGTAGCACCCTCACCGTCTGCAGCAATACAGCGGCAGAGGTGAACTGTAACTGTATTTAAAGCCTTCATAAATGTGTTGAAAGCTTCACCCTCAGCAGTAATTTCTGCATTGCCTGCCATACCGTTGGCAAGAACAGTAACCATATCATTGGTTGATGTATCGCCGTCAACACTAATCATATTGAAGGTTTCGGTTATATCTGAAGAAAGAGCCTTCTGAAGCATCTCAGAAGAAATTGCACAGTCAGTAGTAATGAAAACAAGCATAGTTGCCATATTGGGGTGAATCATACCGCTACCCTTGGCAATACCGCCTATCTTGCACTCTACTCCGTCTATTTCAAAGCTGACTGCAATGGACTTAACCTTTGTGTCGGTGGTCATAATAGCCTCAGCGGCGGCAAGGTTGCCGTCGTAAGAAATGCTTTCAGTAAGTTCAGCCATACCATTTTTGATAGGCTCTATTGAGAGAGGCTCGCCGATAACACCTGTAGAAGCAACTACAACGTCCTTTGCATCAACACCTGTAGCATCTGCAACAAGACCGCACATTTCCGTTGCAATTTCAATTCCGTTGGCGTTGCAGGTGTTGGCGTTACCACTATTACAGATAACAGCCTGAGCGAAGCCGTCTGCGATATTTGACTTTGTAACAGTTAAGGGAGCACCCTTAACAAGGTTAGTTGTATATACAGCGGCGGCTGTTGCCTTTTTGTCAGAAACAATAAGAGCAAGGTCACGCTTTGAGCGATTTTTGCGGATACCGCAATGAATTCCGCCTGATTTAAAACCCTGAGCAGCACATACGCCGCCTTCGATTATTTTCATAGTTTACACTTCCTTAATGTCAAGGCCCGTTGTAGGGTCAAGACCAAGAGATATATTCATACATTCAATAGCGGCACCTGATGCACCCTTGCCTAAATTATCATAAAGGGCAACAAGGATGATTCTTTCATCATTACCGCAAACTGTAACAGCCATATTGTCATAACCTGATAAAAGATTAGATGCAATAAAACCGCCATCGTCAAGAGAATCAACGAATTTAACCATAGTTGTGTTGTAAAGGTTTTTGTAGATATTCTTGATATCCTCTGCTGTTGTACCCTCTTTAAACTCTTTGATATTAAGAGGAACTGTTACCTGCATACCCGAGTAAAAATCAGCTACAACAGGTGAAAATACAGGGGCATTGTTAATACCTGTGTACTTAACCATTTCAGGCAAGTGCTTGTGAACCTGAGCGACACCATACTGACGGGGTGAGCTTAAAGCCTCTGCCCTGTTCTCACTTTCATAGTCGGCAATCATCTGCTTGCCGCCGCCTGAGTAACCTGTAACAGAAAATGCAGACAAGAAAGCATCTGCACTTAATACGCCTGCTTTAACAAGAGGATACACAAGGGCAATAAAACCTGAAGCATGGCAACCGGGAACAGCAATACGCTTGGCTTGTTTGAGTTTCTCAAAAAACTCATCTGAAAGCTCAGCAAATCCGTATGCAAACTCTTCGTTTGTACGGTGGGCTGTGGATGTATCGATAATAACTGTATTATCATTTTCTACCAAAGATACAGACTCCTTAGCCGCCGCATCAGGAAGGCAAAGGAAAGCTATATCTGCACTATTGATGGCATTTTTGCGAGCCTGAGGGTCCTTTCTAACATCGTCAGAAAGGGTGATAAGCTCAATATCCTTACGGGTACTGAGCCTGTCGAAAATACGAAGGCCGGTGGTGCCGGCACTTCCGTCTATAAATACTTTAGTCATTTGCTAAAAACTCCGTAACATACTTAATTTGTGCCTCAACGGACTCAACAGAAGTACCGCCCTTGGAAATACGCTTATTAACGCAGGTTTCAAGGGAGATTTCTTCATAAACGTCCTCTTCGAAAAGGTCACTAAGCTCTTTATAGCTTTCGAAAGGAAGCTTCTCAAGAACTGTATTTTTCTCGATGCAGTAAGCTACTGTCTGACCAACAAGCTTGTAAGCACTTCTGAAGGGCATACCCTTCTTAACCAGATAGTCTGCAAGGTCGGTAGCGTTTATGAAGCCTTTTGAGGCGGCATTTATCATATTGTCGCGAAGAACTTTCATAGTGGCAATCATAGGAGCGGCAACATTTAAGCACATCTTGACTGTTTCAAGTGCGTCGAAAATGCACTCCTTGTCCTCCTGCATATCTTTGTTGTATGCAAGGGGTAAGCCTTTCATAACGGTAAGCAGGGTCATTAAGTCACCGTAAACTCTGCCTGTTTTACCGCGGATAAGCTCTGCCATATCGGGGTTCTTCTTCTGAGGCATAATGGATGAGCCTGTGGAGTAGGCATCACTAAGCTCTACAAATTTAAACTCCCAGCTTGACCAGAGAACAACCTCTTCACTTAAACGTGAAAGGTGCATCATCAATGTCGCATAAGCTGAAAGAAGCTCGAGACCGAAATCTCTGTCGGAAACACCGTCAAGAGAGTTAAGTGTTACTGAGTCAAACCCTAAGAGACTTGCCTCTAAGTCTCTGTCGGTATCATATGTAGTACCAGCCAAGGCACAGCATCCAATGGGAGACTGGTTCATACGCTTTAAGGCATCTTTAATTCTACCTAAATCTCGGATAAACATCATAGCATATGCCATAAGGTGATGTCCGAAAGTAATGGGCTGAGCACGCTGAAGATGTGTGTAGCCGGGCATAATAGCGTCTTTGTTTTCCTCTGCCTGAGTTTTTAAGGCTTCGATAAGATTCTTAACAAGAGCTATTACCTCTTGATTTTCGTCTCTTAAGTAAAGACGTAAGTCAAGGGCTACCTGGTCGTTACGGCTTCTTGCTGTGTGAAGACGCTTGCCGCACTCGCCTATTCTATTGGTAAGTTCTGCCTCGATAAACATATGGATATCTTCGGCGTTCATATCAAACTGGAGTTTCCCTGACTCGATATCAGCAAGGATAGAACCGAGACCCTCAATAATGGTCTCGGCATCTTCCTTAGAGATAATACCCTTAGAGGCAAGCATAGTAGCGTGAGCTACTGAGCCCTTGATATCCTGCCTGAACATTTTACTGTCAAAGCTTATAGAAGAATTGAAGTCGTCTGCTGTTTTATCCAAGGCGGTTAAAAACCTGCCTGCCCAAAGTTTATCCATAAGGAAATCCTCGTTTTCTGTAATACTAAATTATTTTACGCCGTTCTTAGCCTTCATCTTAGCGTAAACCTTTGTGGGAAGACCGTAAAGGTTGATGAAGCCTGCGCTGTCCTTCTGGTCGTAAACCTCGTCCTCGTCGAATGTTGCGATTTCGGGGTCATAGAGACTATAAGGAGAAGAAACGGAAGCGTTAATCATATTGCCCTTGTAAAGCTTGAGCTTAACGTCACCTGTAACAAAACGCTGAGTTGTCTTAACGAAAGAAAGAATAGCCTCTGTAAGAGGTGTGAACCACTGAGCGTTGTAGCAAAGCTCTGCAAGCTTCTGAGCAACAAGTGCTTTGTAGTGAGCTGTTTCCTTATCAAGGCAGATGGACTCAAGTACAGAGTGAGCCTTGTAAAGAATAGCACCGCCGGGAGTTTCGTAAACGCCGCGGCACTTCATACCAACAAGACGGTTCTCTACGATATCGAGAAGACCAATGCCGTTTGCACCGCCAAGCTTGTTAAGTGTGGAAACAAGCTCTGTAGCGTTCATTTCTACGCCGTCAACAGCAGTGGGAACGCCCTGCTCGAAATGAATTGTAACATATGTGGGAACATCGGGAGCCATTTCGGGAGAAACGCCCATCTCAAGAAAACCTTCTTTGTTGTACATAGGCTCGTTTGTGGGGTCCTCAAGGTCAAGACCCTCGTGAGAAAGGTGCCAGATGTTCTTATCCTTGGAATAGTTTGTTTCACGGCTGATTTTGAGGGGAACATTATGAGCCTCAGCATAGTCGATTTCTTCATCACGGGATTTGATATCCCACTCACGCCAAGGAGCGATAATGGGCATATCAGGAGCAAAAGCCTTAATAGCAAGCTCGAAACGAACCTGGTCGTTACCCTTACCTGTGCAACCGTGGCAGATAGCATCAGCACCTTCTGCAAGTGCGATTTCAGCAATTCTCTTAGCAATGGGAGGACGTGCAAAAGCTGTACCAAGCATATAGTCCTCATAAAGTGCGCCTGCCTGTACGCAGGGGAATACGTAATCTGTAAGGAACTCTTCTGTAAGGTCTTCTACATAAAGCTTGGAAGCACCTGTTTTAAGTGCCTTCTCCTCTAAGCCCTCAAGCTCGTCAGCCTGACCAACGTTACCTGAAACAGCGATAATCTCGGGGTTGTTGTAATTCTCCTTAAGCCAGGGAATGATGATAGAAGTATCAAGACCGCCGGAGTATGCAAGTACTACTTTTTTGAATTCTTTTTTGTTATTCATAATTTTGCCTCCATAATTTTCTTTGGTATGCATAAATATTAGCACAGTATGTATATTTATGCAAGCTTTTTATGCAAATATTTTTAAAATCGTATGTTTGACCTATATAGACGATTTTAGTACCTGTGTTTTGTATATTATTACAATAAACTACATTAAATATCCTATTCTAAGCTCTCTAAACCTATTATCAGACTTGTTTTGCTTATATATTGATTAAAGTTTCGGTTGATATTTTATGCATTTGTATGCATATTTTATGCATTATTGACGGGTGTACTCGGCACTGCCGTCGAAAACTAAAATATCACCTGAGATTTCATAGGTGCTTACAAGTTCCTGTGAGCCTGCACCTGAATCATAAGTAAAATAAACCTTACCGTCTTTTTCGGTATAAGTGTAGTTGATGCGGGATATATACTCAAGGTCAAGAAAATCCATGGTATAGCTTGCGGTTCCGTCAGAATTAAAGGTATAACCGTCGCAATACTCCTCGTTAGTCCAAGTGCCGATAAGAGGATTTTGGGAATCAAAATCGTCGTATACCTTAAGCTCAGGTGCAGTATACTCTGCTCTTTTGAGAGTCTGGATTGTACCCTCACCATTATCGAAGGTAACCTTATCACCGTTTATGGTGTAGCTGAGCTCGCCTGCCATATAGTAGAAGTTGGATATATAGGTACGGCTACCATCGGCGTTAACCTTAAATTCAGCCTCACCTTCAAAAGATACGGTGCCGCGTACAACCTTAACCTTTGAATCTTCGGTAAAGATATAATATTCTGTCTGACCTTCGTCTTCAAGCTGCCAGGCACCTACCAAATCCATATCTACGTTATTGGGGTTGTAATCAGCCTTATTATTACAGCCGAAAAGAAGTGTAGAAATAAGCACAAAAACAAGAATAAAACCAAACTTTTTCATAATTTACACCACCATACATTAATAGTTTAATTATACCTTTATTCCCGACAAAAGTCAACAAAACAAAAAGCGGATGCTAATAAAACATCCGCTTAAAAAACTATTTGATTTATCAGTACATTCCGCCCATATCGGGAGCAGCAGGAGCTGCTACGGGAGGCTCTTTGATATCAGCCACAAGTGACTCTGTGGTAAGCACCATAGAAGCAACGGAAGCGGCATTCTGAAGAGCAGAACGTGTAACCTTTGTGGGGTCAACGATGCCTGAGGGAATCATATCTGCATACTCTTCGGTAAGAGCATTGAAGCCGTAGCCAACCTTGCCTGACTTCTTAACGTTCTCAACGATTACAGAACCCTCAAGACCTGCGTTAGCGGCAATCTGGCGAAGAGGCTCGTCAAGCACACGAAGAACAATCTGCATACCTGTTTTCTCGTCACCGTCAGCGTTTTCAATAACAGCCTCAACAGCAGGAATAGCGTTAATAAGAGCTGTACCGCCGCCTGCTACGATGCCTTCCTCAACTGCTGCCTTTGTAGCTGCAAGAGCATCTTCAACACGAAGCTTCATTTCTTTCATTTCAATCTCGGTTGCGGCACCAACCTTGATAACTGCAACACCGCCTGCAAGCTTTGCAAGACGCTCCTGAAGCTTTTCGCGGTCGAACTCAGAAGTTGTTGTTTCAATCTGCTGGCGAATCTGAGCAACTCTTGCACTAATCATTTCCTTATTACCGTTGCCGTCAACAATGATTGTGTTTTCCTTTTCAACCTTAACCTGACGAGCTGTACCAAGCTGGTCAAGAGTTGCATCCTTAAGCTCAAGGCCTAAATCGGAAGTGATAACTGTACCGCCAGTGAGGATTGCAATATCCTGAAGCATTTCTTTTCTTCTGTCGCCAAAGCCGGGAGCCTTAACAGCAACGCAGGTAAATGTACCGCGGAGCTTATTAAGAACTAAAGTTGTAAGAGCCTCGCCCTCAACATCCTCGGCAATAATAAGGAGCTTTCTACCTGCCTGAACAATCTGCTCAAGTAAGGGTAAAATCTCCTGAGTTGTGGAAATCTTCTTGTCTGTAATAAGGATAAAAGGATTGTCAAGCTCGGCAATCATTTTGTCTGTATCTGTTACCATATAGGGTGCGATGTAACCTCTATCGAACATCATACCCTCTACAACCTCACTGTAGGTTTCGGCTGTTTTGGATTCTTCGATTGTAATAACACCATCCTGAGAAACCTTTTCCATTGCCTCGGCAATAAGCTTACCAATAAACTCATCGCCTGATGAAATTGTAGCAACACGTGCAATATCGGTAGAATCCTTAACCTGAACACTGTTAGCGATAATAGCCTCAACAGCGGCCTCAACAGCCTTTGCGATACCCTTGCGTAAAATCATGGGATTTGCACCTGCTGTAACGTTCTTCATACCCTCGCGGATAAGAGCCTGAGCAAGTAAAGTTGCTGTAGTTGTGCCGTCACCTGCGGCGTCGTTGGTTTTTACGGAAACCTCTTTAACGAGCTGAGCACCCATGTTCTCAAAGGGATCGTCAAGCTCGATTTCCTTTGCAATTGTTACACCGTCATTTATAATGAGGGGTGCACCATACTTTTTATCAAGTACAACGTTTCTGCCCTTGGGGCCAAGAGTAATTTTTACGGTATCTGCGAGCTGGTCGATACCGCTTTTGAGTGCTTTACGTGCGTCTGCACCATATGCAATCTGCTTTGCCATAGTGAATATACCTCCCTGTTATTCTACAACAGCCAGAATATCGGACTGTCTTACGATTGTGTATTCCTCACCGTCAAGCTTAACCTCGGTGCCTGAATACTTGGATGTGATAACTTTATCACCAACATTTACATACATTGTTACCTCTTTGCCGTCTACAACACCGCCGGGACCTACTGCAATTACGTTTGCAAACTGAGGCTTCTCCTGAGCCGCAGAAGAAAGTACAATACCGCTGGCGGTAGTCTGCTCGGCATTATCTACCTTAAGTACTACTCTGTCGAGTAAAGGTTTAATAGTCATATATATCCTCCTTTTTCATATAAAACGAAATAATTAGCACTCTGTAGTTTAGAGTGCTAATTATATTTTAAACCATATTTTGTAAAAAATCAAGTATATTTTGAAAGCTCAGAAAAAACTTTTGATGAACAGATTGTTAATCAAGAGGATTTTACAAGCACCGCACTATCCTTTATTTCATCGGGAAGGTTTAATTTAAGAGCTTTCTGAGTTGCAGAATTAACTACAACAGTACAATCGGTTGCGTATTCAACAGGAATCTGAGACACCGTTTTAAGAGAGCGAAGAAGAATAACAGCAAGCTCACCTGCACTATAGCCTATATGCTCGTAATCAGTAATACAGGTTGCAAGGCAGCCTTCTTCTACAAGCTCAGAACTTTCCGCAAAAACAGGGATTTTCTTTTCCTTGGCAAGCTTTAATGTTTCCTTAAGACCTGATTTTACCAACGCATCATCGGTAAGATACAAAGCATCGCATTTTTCAATAGCGGTTTCAAGCTCGTCGTAATAATCACTTTCGGTAAGAGCAGGATAAAGAGTAAGCTTTACTCCCTTGCCCTGAGCCTCACCGCTTGCAAGGTTAGCTGAAAAAATAGACTCTTCGTCAGCTCCATTATAAAGACAACCGATACGCTTTGTGTTGGGATACAAAGTTGTGATAAGCTCAATCTGCTCGAAAACAGGCGAATAATCGCAAACACCCGTTACATTCGCCTCAGGCTTTTCGCAGGATTTCACAAGTTCTGTTCCCACAGGGTCGTTAACGCAGGAAAACACTACAGGAATATCCGCAGTTGCTTTTTTCGTGGCAAGGGCGGCATCTGTGCCGATTGCATAAATAACATCAGGGTTTTCAGCCACAAGATTTGCGGCGGCTTTGGAAAGCTCTTCTTCTGTTTTACAATCGGTATGGATAAGGGTATAGTTATCGTTTTCTGTGTAGCCGTTAGATGAAAGAGCAGATATAAAGCCGTCATAGGCACTCTGGGTGCTGTCGCCTATACCAAAACTTAAAACAGCAACCTTCTGCAAAGATACTTCGGTGGTAGTTTCAGTAGGCTCTGTATCCTCGTTTGCATTACAAGCAAACAAAGTCAAAGAAAGCATAAACACAAGAATAAGGGCAAGGGTCTTTTTTAATAAAGTTTTTTTCATTATTAAATCACTCACTCTGTTTTAAAATACATATAAAGCTGGCATTTTAACATTCCGTTGTAAAGCTTACGGCGTTTATCAGCTTCTCTTCCAAAGCATTTTTCGAAGTCATCGTCAGGGGTGATAATAGCATAGCTCCAACCCTGCTTTTTCTTGAAGCGTTTGCCAATGGTGTAGTAAAGCTCCTCAGCTTCATTGATAGAAAGCATACGCTCACCGTAAGGAGGGTTGGTAATAAGGGTACCTCTGGGCTCGGATGGAATAAAATCCTTTACATCCTGCTGAATAAAAGTGATTCTGTCGGCAACGCCTGCTTTTTTAGCGTTTGATTTGGCAATTCTTAAAGACTCAGCATCAATGTCAAAGCCTGTTGCCTTGAAGTTGCAATCGGTAATCCGCATTGCCCTTGCGTCTGCTCTCTCCTTTTCCCAAAGTTCTTTGGGGATGCATGCCCAGTTTTCAGCGGCAAAACTACGCTCAGCACCGGGAAATATCTTCATAGCAGCCAAAGCGGCTTCAATAAGGATTGTTCCGCTGCCGCACATAGGGTCTACAACAAAATGGTCTTTCCTCACCTTTGAAAGGTCAACCATAGCAGCCGCCAAAGTTTCCTTAATAGGTGCAGTGTTAGACTCAGCACGGTAACCTCGTTTATAAAGGCCCACGCCTGTTGTATCAAGCATAATACTGGCTCTGTCTTTGCGGATAAGGAATTTAATCTGATGCACTCCTCCGCTTTCGTCAAGCCAATCGGTTTTGCGAATTCGGGAAAGTCTTTTTGCCACAGCTTTTTTGATAATCTTCTGGCAATCAGGAACGCTGTAAAGCTTAGAGTCTAAAGTCTGACCCGACACAGGGAAAGCTTCGTTTTCTAATATAAAATTTTCGAAAGGAAGCTTTTCCACGCCATTGAAAAGCTCCTCAAAGCTTCTGGCAGGAAACTCGCCTAAAAGCACAACTATACGCTCGGCAAAGCGTGAGCGTATATTGGCACGAATTAAAATATCGTAACCGCCCTTAAAGAGAACTCTGCCGTTCTCGCCGGTTACTTCCTCTGCTCCCATAAATTTAAGTTCATTTGCCACAAGCTTTTCCAGACCGAAAAGACAAGGCGCACACATTAAAAATTTCTGCATAAAAATCTCCGTTGTACATTTAAAGAAAAAGGCGGAAGAAGGCAGCCCCTTGGGGCGAATCCAGCCTATCATAAAGTTAGATTAACCCCGCAGCTTTTAAAAACGGCGGGGTTAAAAAAATCATTTATTCAGCGGGTGCCAAATTTCCACCCAAAATTTATTTAAAATTAATCATCAGCAGGCTCAAGCAAACCGTACGAACCGTTTTTTCTGATGTAAACTACGTTGATAAGGTTTGTGTCTGCATTTAAGAACATATAGAACTGGTGGCCGACCATTTCCATCTGAAGAATTGCTTCTTCTACAGAAACAGGCTTAACAGGAATCTGCTTACGGCGTACGATGTCAAGCTCTTCGGCATCAATCATATCAACGTCTTCCTCAACGGGGGCTACAAAAAGGTCGTCAATAGAGCCTGTCTTAACACGCTTTGAAAGCCTTGTTTTATGCTTTCTGAGCTGACCTGAAATAAGGTCTGTTACCTTATCGAGGGCATCGTTCATTTCAGGCATAGTTGACTCGGCACGGAAAACCATAGAATTATCCTTGATGGTAATTTCAACGGTCTGACGATTTTTCTCCAAGGTTACTACAACAGTAGCCTCGGCATTATCAGAGAATATCTTTGAGAATTTGTTGAGCTTCTGCTCTACTCTTTCCTTAAAGTTGTCTCTCAGGGTTACCTTTCGTGCTACATAAGTAATCTTCATAGAATTAGCCTCCTTTTAGGAATATTTTATTTTCTGCCGCCGTGGCCTCTTCGGCTGTAACCGCGGCTTTCACCGCCTCGTTTGAGGTCGGAAAATTTGTCTTGACTGGATTTTTTGAACTTGTTCATCATATCCTCGAAGCCCTGATTGGTGGAGATTGTCTCCTCCCAGTATTCCTCAGGCGGAACGTTAGGATTGAACTGAGGCTTCATCTCAGGCTTTTTTGGAGCAAACTTTCGCTCAGTATTCTGGGGTCTGGGTCTGGGGTTTGACTGCTGGGGCTTTTCTTCCTTAGGCTGAGCCTGCTTGATAGAAAGAGCGATTTTTCCGTTTTCAGCAATCGAGATAACCTTAACCTTAACGGTTTGTCCAACTGTAAAGAGCTCATTGATATCCTTAACAAAGCCGTTTGACACCTCTGAAATATGCACAAGGCCATCAGGGCCGTCAGGCAGGCTTACAAAAGCTCCGAAATTTGTAATACTTGTGATTTTTCCTTCGTAAATGCTTCCCTTTTCCGGTTTCATACTTTTCCTTTCGATTTAACAGGCTTTAGATTAATCGCCTGAAGAATTTATAAAAACACGCTCGCCGCTTTTAACGTAATCGTTATCCCTTGCAACCTTGGTTGCATATTTGAGATACTCAACATCAGAATAAACAACAGCCTCAAGCTCGGCGTTTTTCATCTCCTGAATTTCAATCTCGTGCTGTAAAGCCGCAAGCTCGGTACGCTTTTCGGCGGTTTCGGCATAAATGCCCGAAATAGTGTACACAAACACACCGAGAAAAACCACCACAACAAGACTGAAGAAGATATATAGCAAAGGATTGCGTTTTTTATTAGATTTTAAAACTTTAAGCTCCATATTCACGCACTCCTTTCGGTTAATTTGCGGACTTAGCCTTTTTATTTACTTTATTATACAACATCTTGTGCCTTGCTTTCAATAGTTTTTTAAGAATTACTGAGATATTTTTTCGAAAAATCCGCTTGATTTTGCTAAACCCCTTAAAAGAAATGATGAACAGCTTGTAAATAACAAAACCAAGTGTGAATTTAAAAGCAAAGATGCCCCCAATTTCCCCCGCTACAACGAAATAGCGGACAAAGCCGTCTGTAAAACCAATACTGAAAAGGCAGGTTACGGCTGTAAATATCAGCATATATGTAATATCCAGAATAACCGTAGGTATTTTGCGGTTTGAAAACAGCTTTCTCAGGCATTTAAAAACGGTATACAAAGCTCCCAAACAAAGTCCGCAGAGCAACGAGCAAAGAAAAGCATAAGTCTGATCTGAAAGTTTTACATCAAGCATCACTTAAAAATCCTTGACATTAAAGATTTTTTCTCGCTACCTGCAAGGTAATGCATAGATGAAATTTCACCATCTATAACTACCTCTGAGGTTTCAAGAGAAAGCTTGCTTATATGAAGGGACGCCCCCTTAACGATAAGCACGCCTAAGGTTGTAACGATATTAACGGTTTCTTCGTCAAAACCCTGTACGTCCAGCACACCGTTAAGACTAAGCACCTTTCGGTTATCAAGGGTCAGGGTATGAGGTCTGACCTGAGTATTTTCCAGCATATAAAAAACCTCCGTACAAATATAATAATTTATACGAAGGCTCTTACTTATTTATTACTGACGGCACTGTACATTGCAGAGGCATCGTCTTTTTTTGCATATTCATTGATAGACTCAACCTTAACAGCGATTTTTCGCTCGCCAAAGGTAATTTCGATAACATCACCTACAGCTACATTGTAGGAAGCCTTGGCGACCTTTCCGTTTACGGTGATTTTTCCGCCGTCGCAGGCATCGTTTGCAACTGTGCGGCGTTTAATAAGACGGGAAACCTTAAGGTATTTATCAAGTCTCATATATCCTCCTAAAAAGCTTAAAAATTCAAACAGTGAGCAGACCTGAGCCTGCTCACTGTAAAGAACAAATTACTTATTAACAGCGTCCTTGAAAGCCTTACCAGCCTTGAAAGCAGGAACCTTGCAAGCTGCGATTTCGATCTTCTCGTTTGTCTTAGGGTTGCAGCCTGTGCGAGCGCCTCTTTCTCTCTGCTCGAATGTACCGAAACCTACGAGCTGAACCTTCTCGCCAGCTGTGATAGACTCGATGATTACGTCGATAGCAGCGTTAACTGCCTTCTCAGCGTCAGCCTTCTTAATGTCAGCCTTTGCTGCAACTGCAGCAACTAATTCTGTTTTGTTCATAGTGTGAAACCTCCGATTATTTTTAATTATAACAACGGCAAACGCCGCTCCTAAACAAATTAATTTGAAGCCTTAACCTGCTCCCAGAGCTTATCAAGCTCGGTTAACGATAAGGAGTTAATGTCAACGCCTTGCTCCCTACAAAGCTTTTCCATACCTTCGAAGCGGGAAATAAAACGCTGAGATGTGTCTGAAAGAGCTTTTTCTGAGTCAACCTTCAGAAGTCTGCCAACATTAACGGCAGGGAAAAGAACATCGCCAAGCTCAGCTTCTATTTCTTCTTTACTACCCTTTTCCATAGCTGATTTAAGCTCAGCCACCTCTTCGGTAAGCTTTAAAAAAGCTGCCTCAGCATCAGGAAAATCAAAGCCGATTTTCTTAGCTTTATTCTGAATTTTGTCAGCTCTGATTAAAGCAGGAAGTGCAGGAGAAACGCTATGCATAACCTCAGAATGAGTCTTCTGGGATTTTGTCTGCATTTTTATAGCATCCCAGTTTTTAAGGACTGTTTCGCTGTCCTCTGCATTAACGTCGCCGAAAACATGAGGATGACGGATAATAAGCTTCTGACAGATGTCATTACAAACATCATCAGCAGTAAAGCCATTTGCTTCAGCCTCAATCTGAGAATGAAAAACAACCTGCAGAAGAACATCGCCCAGTTCCTCGCGAAGAAGCTCGCGGTCGTCAGTGTCGATAGCTTCAATAGCTTCGTAGCATTCCTCAAGAAAATCACGACGGATTGACTTATGGGTCTGCTCTCTGTCCCAAGGGCAACCTTCAGGGGAGCGAAGAATTGACATAATATTTACAAGGTCGTAAAAATTATATTCTGATTTAAACTGAAAATCAATCATAATATCCTCCGCAAGAACCGCATAGTTCCCTTTCTAATCAACTATTTTAACCTAAAAGATGCAGTTTTTCAAGTATTATTACAATTTTTTTACAATTTAAGACCATTTTTATTTCAGATTTTGAAAAAGTATGCAACATCAACAAAAACACTAAATATATTATAGCAGAAATAACCACAGAAAATATCAGATTTAACTCAAAATTATAAGCACACAGATATGCCGTCGCACCGCAAAGCAAGGATGCCGCAAAGGGTTTGATTAAAACCGAGGTAAAGTTGACCCTTATTTTTGTGAATTTTAAAAGCAGAAATGCCGCGGTGGTACTCATAATCAAATTAGAAACCAACGAGCCTATTGCTGTGCCTGATATGTTGATGCTTATGTTTCTTGCAAAAAAGTATGACACCAACACCTTAAGACTTGTACCGAAAATATAGATAAACATTGTGTGGTTTACCTTTCCCACTCCCTGAAGCATTGAGCATACAGGAGTACAAAGACCCATAAAAATTGAGGCTATTCCCATTATCTGCAATACCTGTGCTCCGTACTCAGGAATATTGGGATTTGAATAATAAACCAGAGAAAGTATGGGCTTTGCCAAAACTGCCAGCCCCACTCCGCAAGGAAATGCAAACACAGAGGTTAGCTTCATAACTGTTTCTATGGACTTTTTCAGCTCGCCTTTATCGCCTTTTGTGTAGGCGTTGGTTACGTTTGGCATTGCACTTGTACCGAACACCTGAGTTACAGCAGTTACTATAGATAGTATTGTAAGGCAGGAGCTGTAATATCCCCATATACAGGTATGGGCTGTATTTGAGCTTAGAATTTCCTTTTCAAGCTGAGGATACTGAGCCAGAAGCTCATAAGGCGAATGGGATGCCATATTTTTAAGTATACGATTTAAAATTGTGGCATCCAGAGAATTTGCAAAACTCATTACAAGTGCACCTACACCTACAGGCAGAGCAATTTTGAGCATATTTTTAAAGGTTTCTCCTTTTGAAAGTGCCCCTACACTATTGATGTAATATTCAGGAGCTATGTCGCCTTTTCTTACTAAAAATCTGATTTTCAGGTAAAGAAACGAAAGCACACTTCCCATAGTAATACCGAAAATAGAAGCGGCAACAGAAAAGGACAATAGAGTTCGATAAGCTTCGTCCTGAGAATTAAAGCTTAAGCCGAAGATAGTACCCTGAGCGGTATACTCCCTGAAACCTACATTAATTACCACATATGAAGCTACAACACCTATGGCGATTTTCGCCACAGCCTCTATAACTTCTGAGAGAGCTGTGGGGGTCATATTTCTTAATCCTTCGAAGTAGCCTCTGTACACCGAAACAAGGCATCCGAAAAATATGGTAGGTGCAAGCATAAGTATGGCAAAAAGTGAATAAGGCGAATCTATATAATCAACATATATAAATCCGCCAACAACCATTAAAAAGAAACAAGCCGTACCCATAATAATGAAAAACGGCTTTGCTACTTTGTAGATTCTTCTGACATCCTTGTAACGTCCTTTGGCAAAAGATTCAGAAACCATACGTGAAATCGCCACAGGAAAACCAATGGTAGCTAAAGTAAAAAGCGGAACGTAAAGTTCATAGGCATTTGCAAAAAGTCCTGAGCCGAACTCGCCGTAGGTACTTCCTAAGGTGCTGTAAAGATTTGTTAAGAGGACCTTCTGCAAAAGTCCGCAAAGCTTAACAAGTATCATACTTACTGTAAGCACAAAGGCTCCCTTTAAAAAGGATTGGGATGCAGGTTTATTAAGTTTTTGATTTTTTAAAGACATTTACCTCACCGATTATAAAGAATGCTTTAATTATCCTTTAGCTTCGGTGTTTTTTCCGTCGGAATTTGTAAACTCTGAATTTTTAAGCTCTGTTATTTGTGTACGCACAGTTTTGAGCCTTTCGTACATATCACGGATATTCTCAACATCATCGCCTACGTTAAGGTTTGAGTCGTCTGTGCTGTAGGCTTTGTAAACCTTGGCACCCAAAAGCTTGAGGCCTTTTGAAATATCGTGCTGAAGTCTGGTTTCGGTAATTTTAAGCCTTGAAATTTCAACAGCCGCATCCGCCTTGCGGGAGACCTTGTCTGCACAAGCTTTGGCGTTTACCGAAAAATCATTAAGTAAGCTCATAATATCCTCCGCTAAAAAAACTTTTCATAGAATTCGTAGATAGCCTGCTTTCTCTCGCTGAGCTCAGAGTATCTGTCAGTATATTCATATGGATATTTGAAATTAAATATACGCTCCAAATGCTCACAGTCGTGAGCTTTAAGCTTTGTAACGGCACCTGCACCGCAGGCAAGGATAGTGTGGGTTTCGTCCATAATATAGACGTTATAAAGTCCGTCGAAGCCTTCTTTTGCCCAGCCTGTGTTTTCTAAATTACCAAGCATTTTGCTCTGGCGGTAGAGGTAGTAAGGGCGGAAGGTGTTTTCGGAAAGCTTAGTATAAGCATAAGAAAGCATGTCGTAAACCGATGTGTTTTCACTTTCGGTAATGAGCTTATTTTCGGCAGTTATAAATGAACTTCGCTTCATAGACAGTGTATGGATTGTAACACTTTCAGGAGAAAGTTCTAAAATTCCGTCTACAGTGTTTTTGAAAGACTCAACGGTATCGGTATCAAGCCCTGCAATAAGGTCGGTATTTATATGCTTAAAACCAAGCTTACGTGCCAGGTTAAAAGCAGAGATAAACTCATCAGTCGTGTGTTTTCTGCCGATTGCTTCAAGGACTAAATCGTTAAGAGTCTGAGGATTTATGCTAAGTCTGTCGCAGCCTGAATTTAAAATCGCCCTGAGCTTTTCTTCGGTTATGGTGTCGGGTCTGCCTGCTTCTACAGTAAACTCACGTACAAAAGACATATCGAAGCTTTGGTTAATTGTAGTAATAACACGGCTTAAATCCTCGGCTGAAAGGGTGGTGGGAGTACCGCCACCGATATAAACAGTTTCCAGTCTTAAGTTTAAATCCTTGGCAATTTTTGCAGTTTCTTTGATTTCTTCAACCAGGATATTAACATAAGGCTTTATAAGGTGCTTTGCTTTTTCAACAGACTGGGAAACAAAGGAGCAATAGTTGCACCTTGTGGGGCAAAAAGGAACCGAAACGTAAAGGCTGAAAGAATCCTTGCGGGATAAGTCCAGAATTTTACGCTCATTAGCCTCGGTTATTTCGGCAAGGTCTGACTTTGCATCACTAACCAGCAACGTATTTTTAAAATAGCTTTTTGCCTTTTCCCTACCCTCTGAGTCCACAAGCTTTCTGAAAAGCTTTACAGGACGTACACCTGTTAAAAGTCCCCAGGGAAGTGTATGGGCAGAGATTTTTGACAGGCAATTATAAAGAAGAGTAGCAAGCAAAAGCTCCTTATCGTCCTCTTCTTTTGCTAAAACACTCTGCTCCACAGTTTTGCCATCGGCAGAAACCTTTACCTTAAGGCTATTGCCTGAAACTTCCGTATATACATAGGGCTCTTCCAAAACATCAGCATCTTGCAAAGTCTGGATTTTTTCATTAGGAAAGAAAGCACGCGTTAAATTTTCAAGCTCATAAGCATAGCTATGGTTAATTATATATAACTTCATTATACACTCACATATGGATTATTTTTACGTTCGTATTCAAGGGTTGTAGATTCGCCGTGGCCGGGGTAAACCAAAAAATCCCCCTGAAGGTTTCCCAGTCTTTTCAGTGAGTTCATCATCTGAACTGCATCGCCTGTGGCAAAATCTGTTCTGCCCATTGAAAGCTTAAAAAGGGTATCTCCCGAAAAAATAATTTTATCCGAATAAGAGATGTAACATCCGCTTCCAACGGTATGACCGGGAGTTAACATAAAAGAAAACTCCGTTTCGCCTAATTTAAAGGTATCTCCTTCATCAACGGTAATATCGGCGTGAATTTCAGGAAAAGCAAAAGGAAGCAATCCGAAAGCTGATGAAAGATTAAGCATTCCGTCGCATAAAAAAGGAGCATCCTTTGAGGAAATCACAATTTTTGCACCTGTTAAGTCTTTAACATCCTCGGCAAACCAGATATGGTCAAAATGGCCGTGAGTAAGAAGGATAAAATCGAAGGTATCTTTACCTAATTCTTCAATCCTTTTTATAAGGTCGGTGTTTTTGTAGCCGGGGTCAACAACCCCACGGCGGTTTGTGTTAGTGTCGGTAACAATATAGCAGTTGGTGCTTAAATGGCCGACAGGAAAAGTTTCTACTTTTATCATTTTGCAAGCTCCTGAGAATCGATAATTATGGTTACAGGGCCGTCGTTTAAAAGCTCCACCTTCATATCGGCACCAAAAACACCTTTTGCAACCTTTTTAACTCCTGCTTCCTCTAAAACTCTGCAGAAATATTCATAAAGAGAATTAGCAGCCTCTCCCCTTGCGGCACGCTCGAAATTAGGGCGTCTGCCCTTTTTGCAATCGGCACAAAGGGTAAAGTTTGAAACTACCAGAACCTCTCCCTGAACATCAGCTAAGGAAAGATTCATTTTATCGTTTTCGTCGGTAAAAATACGAAGACCCGAAATTTTTTTAGCAAGAGCCTGAGCTTCCTTTTCGTCGTCGGTGGCTTCTACACCCAGAAGAATAAGAAAGCCCTGATTTATTGAGGATACAAGCTCCGGCTCAACGGTTACGCTTGCATTTTGTACACGCTGAAGTACAGCCTTCATTTTATCATTCCCTTGTAATTGAAATTATGCCGTTGATTGTACCAAGCCTTGCCATAACAGATTTAAGGTGGTCAAGACCTGAAACATCCATAGTTACATTAATGATAGCCTTATTATCAGGAAGCTCGCGGCAGTTAAGAGCACGAATCATAATATGAAGTGCTGAAAGCTGAGAGCTTACATCCGCAAGGAGGCCTGCACGGTCGTTGCCGAGAATCTGGAGACTACTCTGGAAGTTATCCTTAACGCTACTGAGCCAATAGGCATTTACCCAACGCTCGGGATGCTCTGCCGTAGAGATATCCTCAGGCACATTGGTGCAATCACGCTTATGGATAGAAACACCATAACCACGGGTTACAAAACCGATGATATCATCCCCGGGAAGAGGATTACAGCAACGCGAGAATTTGGTAAGCACATCATCAAGACCCTCAACGCACACGCCTGAACCTACTTTGGTTTTGGTATTGGGGTCGGCAACAATGCGGGGAACTTCCTCCATAGATTTAACGTAATACTTCTGGTAAACGTCGCGGATACGCTGATTAAGCTTCCAGAGCTGAATTCCGCCGTAACCAATGGCGGCATAAAAATCGTCAACATCCTTGATTTCGATTTTAAGGTTGATTTTTGAAAGGAACTCGAAAACATCCTTTTCCTTAAGCTGAATTCCCATTTTCTTAAGCTCACGCTCAAACTCAGCCTTACCCTCAATAATATTTTCCTCGCGTTTTTCCTTTTTGAACCAAGAACGGATTTTTGCTCTGGCTTCAGAAGTTTTAACTATTTTAAGCCAATCACGCTTGGGGCCCTGGGTTTCCTTCTGGGTGAGGATTTCAACGATTTCGCCTGTTTTCACCTGATAATCAATGGGAACAATTCGTCTGTCAACCTTGGCTCCTACCATTCGATTACCTACAGCGGAGTGAATCGCATAAGCCATATCGATTACAGTTGCCCCCTGAGGCAGAGTGATAACGTCGCCTTTGGGAGTAAACACGAATACCTCATTGGGGTTGAGGTCAGTTTTGATTGAGGATACAAGGTCGGTGGAATCAAGTGCTTCGCTCTGGGTTTCCAGCATTTTGCGAATCCAGGTAAGACGCTCTTCAAGGGACTGAGCCTTACCGCCTTTGTCTGTTACACCTGCTTTATACTTCCAGTGTGCGGCAATACCGTACTCGGCAGTATGGTGCATATCCCAGGTACGAATCTGAACCTCAAAGGGAATACCACGGTGACTGATAACCGTTGTATGCAAGGACTGGTACATATTAGCCTTAGGGGTAGAAATATAGTCCTTGAAGCGGTTAGGAATAGGCTTGTAGATATCGTGGATAATACCCAGAACATTGTAGCAATCTGTAACGGAATGAACAATAATTCTTACGGCAAAAATATCATAAATCTGGTCAATGGTTTTGCCCTGAGTATAGGTTTTGTGGTAGATACTGTTAATGCTTTTTACACGTCCGCTGATGTAAAGCTCGTCAATAGCTGATTTGCTACGCTCTAAAATTTCGTCCTTAAGGTCAGAAATAAAAGCTTCGCGGTCATGGGCTGTAAGCAAAAGCTCGTTCTCGATTTCTTCGTAACCTACAGGGTCAAGATAACGAAGAGACAAATCCTCAAGTTCTTCTTTAACAGCTTTCATACCTAATCGGTGAGCAATGGGGGCATAAACCTCCATATTTTCTCTTGCCTTATCTCTGCGCTTTTGCTCGTGCATACAGTCTATTGTACGCATATTATGAACTCTGTCAGCAAGCTTGATAATGATAACGCGGATATCGTTAGACATAGCAATAAGCATTTTGCGGATGCTTTCAGCCTGCTGTTCCTCGCGGTTTGCAAAAGCGATTTTGGAGATTTTTGTAAGTCCGTCAATAAGAAGAGCAATGTCGCTGCCAAACTCTGCTGTTACCTCCTCAAGGGTTTTGTCGGTATCTTCAACAACATCGTGAAGAAGTGCGGCAATAATAGAGTCGGTATCCATACCTAAGCCAACAAGGATACAGGCAACAGAGGTAGGATGCAGGATATAAGGAATACCCGACACTCTGCGTTGGTCGCCGTGTGCTTCTTTGGCATAATTATAGGCTTTGTCGATTTTTTCTAAATCATAACTCTGTCCGCTGGCTTTTAAAAGCTCAACCAGCTCGTAATAATCTCTGTAGTGGGCTGTCGTTACTTTAGACATTTCTCCACCTCCCTGAGTTTCTGTAAAATAGGAGCACTTTCGATATCAACCTTTTCTTTAACATCAAGAACTGATATTTTAAGTGTTTTCGGACCTTCAAAAAAACTTATGAGAGAAAGCTCTGCCATAGCGTCAAGGCAAGTTCTCAGCTTTCCGCAAGGCATTGAACCTAAGCGGTAGCTTAAAGTCTCCAATGATATTTCTATAGTGCCTACGGATTTAAGATATCTGTAAACAGTAGCAAAATCTTCTCTTTGAGGAATAAGCATCGGGAAATACTGTGCGTATTTCTGAGGCAAGTCTCGGCTTAAAACAAATCTGTCGTAAAGACGCATAGACCTGAGGTGAACTTCTGTTTCAAAGCCAGAGTAGCGGATATCCCTTGCAATAATAGAAAGGTAAACGTTATCTTTATAATAATTTTTATCAAGAGCCACAGCTAAATCCACTGTGTCACCCTTAGTATATGGGAACGATACGCTTTCCATTCCAAAACACATAACGGTGTGAACTGCACCGCCGCGGGTAACGGTAAGCCGCTGGTGTTTGCCATTTGAAAGCGGCTTTACATCGGTAATTTCCATATTGTAAAGGCCGAACAAAGGCGAAGGATTGCCTGCACCGAAAGGCTCTAAAATCGAAAGAGCGTCTACAAGCTCTAAGTTTAAAAGTGCAGGGTTAAGCTTGCAGTCGATATTTATTGTATGAAGGAAAAGCTTATCCAAGGCATCGTAATAGTCGTAGATTGCCTTTTTAAAGGATTCAATGTTTTCGGTTTTCAGCGAAAACCCCACTGCCATTTCGTGACCGCCAAAATGGTCCAGATATTCACTACAGGCAAAGATTGCTTCGTTTAACGCAAAGCCCTCTATACTTCTGCCTGATGCCTTTGCGTTTTCACCTTCGCGGGAAATTATAATGCAGGCTTTGCCGAAAAGACCTTTGATTTTAGCGGCAATAATGCCGATAACACCCTGATGCCAGTTTTCTCCGTCAATGATAATAATGGGATTACGGACAATATCAGGATTTTCGCGGATTTTAAGGTCAATATCCTTTAAAATATCCTGCTCTATTTTCTGTCGCTCTGTATTATCTTCAGAAAGATTCGAAGCAAGATTTAAGGCGTATTCTTCGTTATCTGTAAGCAAAAGCTCCACAGATTTTGTGGAAAGCCCCAATCTGCCGCCTGCGTTGATTCTGGGAACAATCGAAAAAGCAAGGCTTGTGGATGTAACTTCCTTTTCGTAATATCCGCTGGCTTTTAAAAGAGCAATTACGCCTGCTCTGTCAGAATCGTTGATTTTACGGATGCCATTCTTAGCAATAACTCGGTTTTCGCCTGTAAGGCTTACAATATCGCCTATTGTGCCGATAGCCGCAATATCTGCGTATTCCTCCAAAAGCATATCCACGTCAGCATATTCGCCTTCCAAAGCAATAATCAGCTTAAATACAACGCCAACGCCTGAAAGCTCTTTGAACTTACTTTTGCAATCAGGGCGGTGGGGATTTACTACTGCTACTGCGTTGGGAATATGCTCAGGAACAGTATGGTGGTCAGTTATAACCACATCCATATCAAGGGAGTTTGCAAGCTCTACTTCATCATAAGCTGAAACTCCGTTATCAACTGTAATTAAAAGCTCCACATTACTTTCTGCAAGAGTTTTAACAGCTTCAATATTGAGGCCATAGCCTTCGTCAGCTCGTGATGGTATGTAGAAGCTTACGTCAGCACCGACGGTTTCCAGATACTGAAAAAGAAGTGCGGTTGCGGTAACTCCGTCGGCATCATAGTCGCCGTATATGCAGATTTTTTCTCCCTTTTCAACTGCTTCGGTAATGCGTTTAACGGCTTTGTCCATATCCTTGATTTCAAAAGGATTATCAAAGCGAACATCGTCTGTAATAAACGCCTCAACAGCTTCAGGAGTATTAATACCGCGAACATCCAGAAGAGCGGCACAAATCATAGGAATTCCGAACTGCTCGGATATTCTCAGGGCTCTTTCTTTATTTAACTGTGCAACGGACCAGACCTTCATTGTTGCCTCCGGGTTAATCTTTGAATTTATTTATCAGCTCACGGGCATAATCCCTTGCTGAATCGGTAACTGTAACGCCACCCATAATACGGGCAAGCTCCTCTACCCTGCCATCTTCGCTAAGAATATCAACGGACGTAAAGGTTCTGCCCTCATTAGTACTCTTTTTGATTTTATAGTGATTATCAGCCTGTGCGGCTATCTGAGGCAAGTGAGTAACACACAAAACCTGAGTCGAATTGCTTACCTCTTTAAGCTTGATACCTATACGCTCGGCAGCTGAACCCGAAACACCGGAATCCACCTCGTCAAATATAAGGGTATCTGTGGGGTCTGCCTCAGAAAGTACGGTTTTAATAGCAAGCATCATTCGTGAAAGCTCACCGCCTGAGGCAATTTTTGCCACAGGCTTGGGAGGCTCGCCAACATTGGCTGAAATGAGAAACTCAATTGTATCTGCACCCAACTCGTAAAGCTCGGTAGAGTTTTGCTCTACGGCCAAAACTGCGTTTGGCATATCGAGAAAATGCATCTGCTCAGAAACACTCCGGCAAAACTTTGCAGAAGTCTCTTTACGCTTCTGAGAAAGTGAATCTGCAAGCTTTTTAGCCTTATCATAGGCTTTATCGCAGTTTACCTGAAGCTTTTCGTAGTGTTCTTCGAAATTAAGCAGAGCTTCAAGCTCGCTTTCGGCATCACTTAAGTAAGAAAGCATTTCTTCCTCAGTAGAGCCGTATTTTTTCGAAAGAGTACTTAAAAGCTCCAGACGCTCTTCTATGGTGTTAAGAAGTTCGGGGTCAGAGTCTAAATCGCTCAAAACATCCTCACATTCGCTGTAGATATCACGAAGTTCATAGGAAAGATTTGTAAGACGCTCAGAAAGCTCCTCTACAGACTGATGATATCTTGAGGCTGATGTTAAATCAGAACAGGCATCGTCAACCAGATTTAAAGCTGAAGAGCCCTCAGAAATATCACCACCAAGCTTATAAACAGCAGAGGCAAGGCCTTCGCGGATTCGCTCCACATTAGAAAGAGCAGTGCGTTTAGCTACAAGCTCGTCACGCTCGCCAATGGTTATGTCGGCATTCTGAAGCTCATCAATCTGAAAGCGGAGAATATCGATTCTGCGTGTACGCTCCTGCTCGTCAAAACGGCGTTTTTTAAGCTGAGCTTCAAGGTCCTTGTAAGCATCGAAGGCTTCTTTATACTCTTCCAGAAGATTGCTTAAGTTACCTAACGCGTCGATATATCGGATATGTAAATCCGGCGACATAAGCTCGTAGCTTTCGTGCTGACCGTGGATATTGATAAGCAGTTTTCCTAAGTCCTTAAGCATAGAAACAGTTGCAACCTTGCCGTTAATTCGGCAATTGTTTTTGCCCGACAAAGTAATCTCTCTGGAAATGAGGAGCTCGTCGTCACCCTCAACACCCATCTCTGCAAGACCATTTTTTACTCTTTGGCTAAGCTCTGTAAAAAGAGCTGTAACCAAAGCTTTTTCCGCACCTGTACGGATAAGCTCACGGGATGTACGAAAGCCCAGCACCGCACCGATAGAATCAATAACAATACTTTTACCTGCACCTGTCTCACCCGTAAGGGCGTTTAAGCCTTCAGAAAAATTTATATTTGATTTTTCGATAACTGCAATATTTTCGATATAAAGTTCTGACAGCATAAAATTTTACCTGAATTATAAAAATTTATTGAGTTTAAGAACAAATTCCTTGGCGGCTTCGTTATCTATACAAGCAATGAAAATTGTATCGTCACCTGCAAGAGAGCCTACCACACCTGCAAAATCCATTGAATCAATGGCAGCACAGGCGGCGGAAGCCATTCCGCTGTAGGTTTTGACAACCACAAGGTTTGCGGCGGCTTCGGCTGAAATTAGAGAGCTTGAAAGTATTCCTGCAAAGCTTGATTTCATTTCGGCAGGCTTTACATCGGGAGCGATGTAATGATACTTGCCGTCATTTGAGAGCGACTTCTGAAGTCTGAGAGATTTAATATCACGGGAAACAGTGGACTGAGTGACAACATAACCCTCTTCCCTCAGTTTTAAAAGGAGCTCTTCCTGAGTATTTATGGGATAAAGCTTAATAAGCTCTAATATTTTCTGATGTCTGTTAAGCTTCATTTACATTCACCTCACGTAGCTTTTCGCTGGCTAATTTAAAAAAATTACGCTTTTTTAGTACAATCATATTAAGTTCTTTTTCTGAACATTTAACCTCTACTGTATCCTTTTCCGAAAGCTCCACGGAAATCTGGCCATCAATGGTCAGGTAGCTTTTGCCGTCGGGAGACTCCGCTTTAACCTCAACAACAGAGTCAGAAGCAAGCATTACACAACGGGCTGAAAGAGAATGAGAACAAACAGGCACAAGCTCGAAGCATTTAAGGTTTGGAGCAATTACGGGACCGCCTGCAGAAAGTGCATAAGCGGTAGAGCCTGTGGGAGTGGACAGAATTATTCCGTCGGCACGATAGGATGAAACAGGCGAGCCGTCGATGCTTACATCCAAATCAATAATTCGTGAAAGAGAGCCTCTGGAAATAACTGCATCATTCACGGCTGTGTAGCTTTCTTCCCTGCCGTTTTCTCTGTTAACCCTTACGTCAAGCATCAATCTGCTTTCTAAGGTATATTCGCCATTAATCAAGGGTTTCAGCATTTCGGTTTCGTTTGCTTCAAGCTCGGCTACGTAGCCCAGTCTGCCAAGGTTAACACCTAATACCGGCTTACCGAAGGCAGCGGCGTGCTTGGCTGAGTGAATTATGGTACCGTCTCCGCCAATGGTAAGCAATACATCGCAGGCTGAAACAAGCTCATCATGGGTGTCGAAAGCCTTTGTGCTATGTATATTTTTTGAATACTCGCTTTTAAGAGTAAAAACCTCGGCACCTTCGCTTAAAAGAAGCTCTGAGATTTTTGAGGCTGTAAGTAAAGCGCCATTTTTATCAAAGTTGACAATAATTGCAATTTTCATTAAAAATCAGTCCTTATTTATCAAGCTCTGCGTGAGAAAGTTCGGAAAGCTCATCAGCTGTAATTGTGGCAAAATTCTGAGGATTATCGCTGATTTTAACGTACATCAGGTATTCTATGTTACCCTCAGGGCCTTTTACAGGAGAAAAATCCAGTCCTAAAACGTCAAAACCGCTTTGCAAAGTAAAGTTAACTATAGTTTCGATAACCTCGGTATGCACCTTTTTGTCCCTTACTACTCCCTTTTTGCCTACCTTTTCTCTGCCTGCCTCAAACTGAGGCTTAATCAAGCAAACACCTCTGCCCTCTTTGCTTAAAAGATTACGGGCAACAGGCAGGATAATTTTAAGAGAAATAAAGGAAACATCCACTGAAAAGAAGTCGATATCTTCTGGAATTTCTTCCTTGGTCACGTTGCGAAAATTGGTGCGTTCCATATTGACAACACGCTCGTCTGTGCGTAACTTCCATGCAAGCTGACCGTAACCAACGTCAACGGAATACACCTTTTTGGCACCATTCTGAAGCATACAATCGGTAAATCCGCCGGTAGACGCACCAATATCAAGGGAAGTGGCATCCTGAAGATTCAGGTTAAAGGATAACATTGCTTTTTCAAGCTTAAGTCCCCCTCGGCTGACGTACTTAAGCCCTGAAGAGCGAACCTCTAAAGCCACGTCCTCGTCGTACTGGGTGCCCGGCTTGTCTGCCTTTTGGTTGTTAACGTAAACATTGCCTGACATTATTATGGCTTTTGCACGCTCACGTGAGTCGGCGTAGCCTTTTTCAAAAACTAATACATCAAGTCGTTTTTTCATAATTACCTTCTCATTATATCGTAAATTCCCAAGGCGTTGAGCCTTAAACTTTGCATAGATTCTTTAACCGATGCGTGGGGTACGAACTTATCCTCAACTGCGGTAATGCCGTAAGTACCTTTAAAGCCAAGCTTATCCATACCGTAACCGAAGGTTTCGCCGATTCCGCCTGTAAGCATACCTTCTTCGAAGAAATGCACCTTGGAAAACTTTGTGGCAAATTTAATTGCGGCTTCGTCAATAGGCTTTATACGGCAAAGCTTTAAAATACAAGCCTCGATACCGATTTTGGAAAGCTCACGCTTTGCCACACAAGCATCAGCAAAAAGCCTGCCATAGGTAACAATAAGACGGCTTGCATCAGGATTTCCGAAAACTGCATAATTAATATTATTTTCGGTAAAGCTTTCGGGGCGGTAGGGCTCGCTTCCTCTGGGGTAGCGGATAGCAACAAGGTTTTTGTCTCTGATTATACCCT
Organism: Ruminococcus sp.; assembly: GCA_045635685.1. GTDB lineage: Bacteria > Bacillota > Clostridia > Oscillospirales > Acutalibacteraceae > Ruminococcoides. The sequence continues at coordinate 37,683 of JAZTWD010000051.1, read as the reverse complement.
GCTCCATACAGCCTGCAAGTTCGTCAAAATAACAAGGTGAATAGCAGGTAGTGTTGGGGATTGAGTTCAGCATTGAAACATCGAAAACACCCTGATGGGTTTCGCCGTCTTCGCCTACAATACCTGCACGGTCAACACCTAAAACAAGGTGAAGTTTCTGCAAAGAAACATCGTGAATAAGCTGGTCATAGGCTCGCTGTAAGAAAGTTGAATACACAGCAAAAACAGGTATCATTCCCTGACTTGCAAGGCCTGCACCGAATGTTACAGCGTGCTCCTCGGCAATACCTACATCGAAAAATCTTTCTTTATATTTATGAGAAAACTCTGTTAAACCTGTACCCATGGTCATAGCGGCAGTTATGGCACAGATGTCCTTATTACGTGCCCCTAAGTGGCAAAGGCACTTGCCGAAAATGTCACTGTAGGAAGTGGAATGAGACAATGGCTCACCTGAATCAACATCAAACTTACCTATGCCGTGGTAGTTTTTGGGGTCTTTTTCGGCATAGCCGTAGCCCCTGCCCTTTACGGTTACTGCGTGAATAAGAACAGGACGGGTAACCTTTTTAGCCGCCTTGAAGGTATTGATTAGCTCTTCCAAATCGTGGCCGTCTAAGGGGCCATAGTAGAAGAAACCGAAATTTCCGAAAAGGTTGTTACTCTTTAAAGTACGCTTTTTAAAAGCATCTTTCATTTTTGTAAGCAGATTTACCAGAGGCTTACCTACAAGGGGAACTTTATTAAGAACACGCTCCAAGCCCCACTTGGCTTTTAAGTACCAAGGGTTTACGCGGATACCTGTGAGATACCTTGCAACGGCACCAACGTTTTTGGATATTGACATTTTATTGTCGTTTAAAACAACTATGAAGTTCTTTTTAAATCTGCCTGCGTTGTTCATACCCTCAAAGGCAAGTCCGCCTGTAAAGGAGCCGTCGCCGATAACTGCAACGGTGTGGCTTGAATCGCCTTTAATTGCTTTAGCCTTTGCTATACCAAAAGCGGCAGAGATAGAGGTACTGCTATGACCTGCACCGAAGGCGTCGCAGTCGCTTTCGTCTCTTCTGGGGAAGCCCGAAAGTCCGTCTTTTTTGCGGATAGATGCGAGCCTTTCCTTTCTGCCTGAAAGGATTTTGTGGGTATAGCACTGATGACCAACGTCAAAAACGAAGCTGTCCTCAGGCAAATCAAAAACATAGTGCATTGCAACGGTAAGCTCAACCACACCTAAGTTAGAGGCAAGGTGACCGCCATTTTCTGAAACTGTGCTGATGATTAAAGCACGGATTTCTTCGCATAACACACTTAGCTCTTCAACAGTAAGTTTTTTTATATCTTTGGGATGTTCAATTTTATCAAGAAGCTTTAAATTCAGCTTATTTTCCATAAAAACCACTCATTTATTTCTGTTAAGAAGCTTTAAGGCGAAATCTTCAAGGGGCTTTGTGTCGCCCTGAAAAGCCGTTAAAGCGTCTATCGCCTTATCTGTAAGCTCTTTTGCAAGAGCACGGCATTTTTCGATGCCTAAAAGAGACACCATATTTGACTTGTTATTTTCTATATCAGAATTAACAGGCTTACCTAAAACATCGGTTGTTGAGGTTACGTCAAGTATATCGTCAACAATCTGAAACTGAAGGCCGATGCATTCGGCGTATTCTGCCGATGCCTTAATCTGCTCCTCATTGGCTCCTGCCGAAATACAGCCCATTACACAGGCGGCTTTAATAAGTGCGGCAGTTTTAAGAGAATGCATCAGGGTAACGGTTTCAACTGAGCCTTCTACCTTTTCTAAGGCAAGGTCAACCACCTGACCGCCTACCATTCCGTCTTTTCCGCAAAGTTTGGCTAAAGTTAATGCACATTTTGCGGCGGCTTCAAAGCCGATTTTATCGGTACAATCCCGGCAAAGAATTGCTTCAAATGCCAAACTTTGAAGAGCATCACCTGCAAGCAAAGCTGTATCCTCACCAAACACAATGTGGTTCGAGGGCTTACCGCGACGCATATCGTCGTTATCCATACAGGGTAAATCGTCGTGAATTAATGAATAGGTATGAATAAACTCAACACCGCAGGCAGGGTAAAGTGCCTTTTCGGGAGCTTCGCCGCAAAGAGAAGCAAAAGCCATGGCAAGCATAGGCCTTACTCTTTTGCCGCCTGCTGAAACGGAATACACCATAGAATCCGTTAATTCCTTGTACTCTTCCCTTTTGCTTTCAAGAAGCTTAAGAAGGGTTTCGTCTACAAGGCATAAATATTTATCTGAATCTTTAAACATACTTAGTCCTCCGAAAAAGGCGACACCTGAGACATTTTGGCGTTCATTTCCTTGATTTTTTCCCCTGCTGTCTTAAGATAATCACTGCAAAAAGTGTAATACTCAAAAGCTTCTTTATACGCAACAAGAGTATCGTCGAAGCTTAATTTTCCGCTTTCAAGCTCTGAAATAAGATAAGAAAGCTTTTTGAGGGCTTGCTCGTAGTCCATATTTTTAAATTTATCGTTACTCATTTTGTCCTCCTGAGGTACGTCTGATTTCCTCTGCAAGCTCTATAAGCTTATTAAGTCTGTGGTTAACACCTGAGCGGCTTATGGGCGGGTCTAAAAGGTTGCCTAAAGACGAAAGTGAAAGCTCGGGGTTATCCCGTTTAAGCTGGGCAACTATACGGAGGTTATCAGGAAGTGCACTTAGTCCGCGGTCAGCTTCGATAATATCAATAGCGTTTAAAATCCTGGCACCTGCCTCGGCTGTGCGTGATATATTGGCAAGCTCGGAATTTATACGGCGGTTAGTAATGTTACGCATCTGCTTGTAGGCTTTAGCGCTCATAATATCCATAGCACTTGATGGAGCTCCCATATATGTAAGCAGGTCGGTTATCTGCTCGCTGTCTTTGATATACACAATGTGTGTACCGTTTCGAAGTGTGGTTCTGGGAGTCAGGGTACACTCGGTAATTTCGCTCATAACCTTGCAAAGGTCACTACACAAATTTTTGTAAGGAACGCAAAACTCAAGATGATAATTTTTCTGAGGGTCATTTACTGAACCGCAGGAAAGAAAAACACCGCGTAAAAAAGCAGAAATACATTTGTCGTCCTCGATATTGGCTCTGTTTACTCTGAGGTTAGGAGAATCTGAGGTATGACCGAAGTAATTAAATATACGCTTACAGTCACTTTCAAGAAGCACCTTTATACTGTGAAGGTTAATGTCATCTTTAGAAGCTCTGAGGGTAGACTTTTTTTCAACAATTGCACCGAAAAGTGTTCCCATATGGTCACAAAAACGCTCGGCAACACACATTGACTCCGTCTTTAATTTAATCTCATTTTCAGTAAAGCGACGGGAATAAAGGAGAATACCATAACACTCTGAGAGCCTTCTGGCATTTACGCTTATGTCAGCTTTTGAAAGCTCTTTTTTTACTTCTCCTGCAAAGGACATTTCGCTACCTCCAAAAAATTTACGCTTTCCAGATATCTCTGTGGTGGATTGTGGACTTCTGTCCGTTTTCAATAAAATGGCTGTTTAAAAGCCTTGCCAATGTTACAGAGCGGTGCTTACCGCCTGTACAGCCAACAGCAATTACAAGCTCGCTTTTGCCCTCTGCCCTGTAAAGAGGAACAGAAAAATCAAGAAGGCTTAAAAGTCGCTCGATATACTGCTGGGTATCGTCAAACTTAAGTACATATTCCCTTACAGCTTCGTCTAAGCCTGTAAGATGCTTAAGCTCTTTTACATAAAATGGATTTGGCAGACATCTTACGTCAAAAAGCAAATCTGCTTCCAAGGGTATACCGTATTTAAATCCGAAAGACATACAGGTAACAATAAGGCTGTCGCCTGCATTTTCGGCAAAGAGGGTTGTTACACGCTCTTTAAGCTGTTTTATAGCCATATATGAGGTGTCGATTACAAAATCAGCGTGAGCCTTAACAGGCTTTAAAAGCTCGCGTTCAAGCTTAACCGCATCATCGGTGGAAACACTGATACCATCGGCAAGTGGATGCTTACGGCGGGTCTCTTTGTAGCGGATAAGAAGAATATCGCTTTTGGCATCAAGGAAAAGGATTTTGTAGCGTTTGCCCTCTTCATCAAAGGTTTTAAGCTGGTCAAAGAGGCTGTCGAAAACCTCACCGCCTCGGATATCCACCACAACGGCAACCTTTTGCATACGGCTGTCGTTGGAGGTTTCGCAAAGGGTATAAAGAGTAGAAAGCAGCATTGGCGGAATATTATCCACGCAATAATAGCCTATGTCCTCTAATGCGTGAAGTGCGTTTGACTTACCTGCACCTGAAAGACCTGTAATAATAATAAATTCCATTCTGCCGCCTCCTTTCAGATATGTATTATTTCGCGGTGAAGTTCAAAGCCTGTTTTTTCTTTAACTTCATCCTGAATGATTTTAACAAGTTCAAGCACATCCTGACATGTGGCGTTGCCTTTGTTTACAATAAAACCTGAATGCTTTTCGCTTACCTGAGCTCCGCCTACACTTCTGCCCTTTAAGCCGCACTCTTCAATTAAAGCGGCGGCAAAAGCACCTTCGGGACGCTTGAAAACCGAGCCTGCGCTTGGATATTCAAGGGGTTGCTTATCCATACGCTTCTGCATAAGCTCATCCATGCGTGCTTTAATAGCTGAGTTTTCGCCCTCTTTAAGCTTAAGCTTTACAGAAAGAATGATGTATTCACCCTTCATATAGGCACTGTGGCGGTATGAAAGGTCAAGCTCAGAGGCGGTAAAAGTGCCCACGTTAAGTTGGGGGTCAAGGTGAGTGCAGGAAATGATAACATCCTTCATCTCGCCGCCATAGGCACCTGCATTCATATAAGCCGCACCACCTACAGAGCCCGGTATACCATAGCCGAATTCAAGACCTGTAAGAGAGGCTTTATAGGCATCCAGACAAAGCTTTGTAAGAGATGCACCTGCACCTGCCACTATTTCGTCACCCTCTATGGTAATGGTTTTGAAGTCACCCTCAAGGCGGATTACAGCACCCTTAATGCCCTTATCGCTTATAAGAAGGTTTGAGCCGTTACCTATAAGCATATAAGGCACCTTACAATCCCTGCAAAGTGAGATTACCGCTTTAAGCTCCTCAGTAGTTTTTACTGTAATAAAAAACTCAGCATTACCGCCGATTTTAAAGGAGGTATGCTCCTTCATGGGCACGTTTTCGGTGTACTCTATATTTAAATTATCTAATTCTTGGGAAAAACGATTATACATATAATCTCCTTAAGAAAGAGGAATGTTGTTTTCTTTAAGATATGCGTTTAAATTTTCAACGCTTGCGTTAACAATCAAAGACTCGGGAAAGTCAATATCGGAAAGCATTTTAAGAGCTTCGTCTGCCCTGCCAAGCTGAGTTATAAAGTGAGCATCGGTATCAACCGACACACGGCATTTATGCTTTTTGCAAAGCTTTGCAATTTCAACACAGTTAGGCACAAAGTCAGCCTTGTGCTTGATTGAGGAGTTGTTAATCTCAATAAGCTTACCGCATTTTGCAAACTCCTTGATAACCTTTTCGTAGTCGTATTTATAGTAAGGTGAGCCTGAGTGGGCAATCATATTGATGTAGGGATTTTCTGCCATTTTAAGGTAAGCCGCAGTGCATTTTTCTACAGTGGGCTCGCCGTGAAGGGTAGGCATATGCATAGAAGCTATGCAGAAATCAAGGTTTCTTAAAGCTTCCTCAGGCACATCAAGGGTGCCGTTAAAATCTGAGATATTAGCCTCTACACCCTTTAACACCCTTACATCGTTAAAAACTCTGGGGATTGCGTGAAGGTTCATAAAGTAATAAAAATGAGGAAAGTTCTGCATTGACTCGCCGTGATCAGTTATTGCCATGGCATAAAGACCTATACGGTTAGCTTCATTAATCATTTCCAAAGCTGTGCAGTAGGCGTGAACAGACATTATGGTATGTGTGTGTAAATCAGCAACTATTTTCATTCTTCACCCCAGCCTGTATCTACCTTGTGGCTCTGGATGTCTTCTGCTCCGATTTCCATACCAAGGCTCTGTAAAAGCTCCTGAGCTGCATTGTAGCCCATTTTCTTCTGTCTGTTATTCATAGCGGCAACCTCGATAATAATTGCAAGGTTACGGCCGGGCTTAACAGGGATTGTCATAATAGGCACCTGAATGCCCATAATCTCGGTATACTGGTTATCCATACCAATTCTGTCGTAAACCTTTTCGGTGTTCCACTGCTCCATATTAATAACCATATCAATTTTTTCCGTAAGCTTAACAGCACCCATACCGAAAATACGACGGGCATTAATAATACCTATACCGCGAAGCTCGATAAAATGACGGATATTTTCAGGAGAAGTACCAACCAATGTACGGTTAGAAACACGGCGGATTTCAACAGCGTCGTCAGCAATAAGACGATGGCCGCGTTTGATAAGCTCAATAGCAGTTTCTGACTTACCAACACCGCTGTCGCCGATTAAAAGAATACCTTCGCCGTAAACTTCAACCAGAACACCGTGGCGAGTAATACGAGGAGCCATCTCGGCATTAAGAAAAGTAATGAGAGATGCAGACATTGAAGAAGTTGCATCGGGAGAAATAAGGATAGGAACCTCAAACTCCTTGGTTGCCTTTATAATAGCGTCTGTAGGCTTATGATTTCTTGCGATAATAATTGCAGGAGGCTTCTGACAGAACATACGGGATAAAATCTCGTACTGTTTATCGGTTGCAAACTGCTCAAGATAAGAATACTCGGTATTACCGAAAACAATGATACGGTCTTTGTCGTAATAATCCATATAGCCTGTAAGCTCAAGACCCGGGCGGTTGATTTCCATTGAAGAAACCATAAGCTCATCAGGGTCAGCAGGCATATAAAACTCCTTAAGACCTGTTTCTTTTATAATTTTTGCTAATGTAACTGAAAAATCTGTATTCATAACGCACCTCACATTTATTAATAAAATACGTGAAAATTCTTTTGAAAAAATATGTATCCTTTTACATATATATGCTCCATTGTATTATAACCTAAAACAGCAAAAAAAGAAAGAGTTTTTCGAAAATAATATGCATATTTTATGCAAAATCTGCAAGTTTTTTATAATGAAACAACGTTAGTGTATAATTTGCATTTTTAGTCAAATCCTTACATCAGGTGATTTTATGTTAATACTGATTATCAGAACCGTACTTTTATATCTTTTTGTAATTATGGCAGTAAGAATTATGGGCAAACGGCAGTTAAGCGAAATGCAGACCACCGAGCTTGTAATTACTCTTATTATTGCGGATATTGCATCTATCCCTATGCAAAACACCGCCCAGCCCCTTTTAACCGGAGTAATTCCTATAGTAATTCTTATTAGCGCAGAAATTATTATAAGCATAATTATGATGAAGTCCTCTAAAGTAAGAAACCTTATTTGCGGTAAGCCTGAGGTGCTTATTAACGACGGCAACCTTTGCCAGAACACTTTAAGAAGTCTGAGGATGACTACCGAGGATTTAAGTGTTCAGCTCAGGCAGTTGGGAGTTTACAGCATAGGCGACGTACAGTTTTGCATTATTGAGCCAAACGGCAAGCTCAGCGTTCAGTTAAAGCCTGAAAAACGCTCCCCTAACTGCGAGCAGTTGCAAATTGCAGTTCAGGATATAGGAATAGAGGCTGTTGTTATAAGCGACGGCGAATTTCTTAAAAACTCTATGAAGCTTTGCAATGTGGACAAAAAGTGGATTACGGATATTCTTAAGGGCGAAGGGCTTACCAAGGATGATGTTATGATTATGACGGCAAACCGACTTAAGGAATACAACATAATAAGGAAGGTGAAGTAATGAGAAGAATTTCCATTGCGGTACTGATGCTTTTGATTGCAGGTGTAATCTGCGGATGTGAAATTTTTACGGTTAACAGCAGTACTGTAAACTACACAGAAGAGCTTGACGCTATAAGCTTTCTCTCAGAGCAGGAAAACTTCGAGAAAGCAACTGAAAATTCAGAGGATTTACTGGAAAGCTGGAAAAAAACCACAAAACACCTTGATAAATACCTATACCACGATTATATAGACGATATTACCCTGCAGATGTCTGCCTTGCCTGTGTACACCAAAAGCGAAGATAACTCCGCCATAAAAGCACAGATTGCAGAAATAAAAACACAGCTCACTTCCCTTAAAGAAAGCGAGCTGCCATATATACACAATATTTTATAATTACTTTTTCTTTGTAACTTTAATCACAACAGAAACTGCTGCAAACAGCAGGAAAACACCAAGATTGTAGATAACTATGGTAGCACCTACAGGGATATTCTCAAAATAGTAGGATGTGAAAAGTCCTGCTATTACACAAGCCACGGATACAATAACCGATGAAATCACAACGGTTTTAAAGCGTTTGCAAACCCTCATTGAAGTAAGTGCAGGGAAAATTACCAAAGCAGAAATAAGCAGTGTGCCAAGCATGCGCATACCTACAACAATGGTTACCGCAGTAAGCACCGAAACGGTTATATTATAAACCGAGGTGCGTATTCCTGTGGCACGTGCAAAACTTTCGTCGAAGGTTACGGCAAAAATTTTGTTGTAGAAAAGTACAAATACCAGAAGCACACATAGTGTAAGAACTGCACTTATGAGTATGTCGCCTTTGCTAACTGCAAGGATACTGCCAAACATATACTGCTGTAAGTCTATGTTGGTGCCGTTTATACTTGCTACAAACACACCTATAGCAAGAGCTGAGCTTGATATAAGCGCTATGGCGGCATCTGCGTTTACCTTGCCTTTTTCTGTTATTCTCAGCAGTAAATAGGCCGCAAGAATAACAACAGGAAGTGCAATATAAAGAGGAGCCGAAAGGTTAAGCACAGCCGCTATGGAAAGAGCACCGAATCCCACGTGTGAAAGTCCGTCACCAATCATAGAGTAACGCTTTAACACCAGTACAACGCCTAAAAGTGCACAGCAAACTGCAATAAGCACGCCTACCACAAAGGCGTTTACCATAAAGGAGTAGCTGAAAATATCCATATCAGAGCACCTCCTTTTGCTTATGAGCACAGCTGTCGCAGGGGCAACCCTCAACCATTATTCCTTTGCCGACATTGGAATGGAGATACTGGTGAGTAGTGCCGAAGAAACTTCCGTTTTTACCAAGATAAAGAATATGAGAGCTCATTCTTATGGCACCTGTAACATCGTGAGAAACCATAATAACAGTAACGCCTTCTTTGTTAAGCTCAGAAAGCAAGCTGTAAAAATCAGCTGATGCAATAGGGTCAAGTCCTGTAGTAGGCTCATCAAGCAAAATAAGCTTTTTTGCCGCACACAGTGCTCGGCACAAAAGCACCCTTTGTTGTTGACCGCCTGAAAGCTCAGAGAATATTGCATTTTTAAGCTTTGATATGCCTACTCTTTCCATTAATCGGTTAGCTTCTTGTTTCTGCTCTTTTGTGTAAAAAAGACCTAAACGTTTTGAGTTAAGAAATCCTGACATTACAATCTCATGAACAGATGCAGGAAAATCCTTTGAAATCAGGTTTTTCTGGCTTAAATAACCGATGTGGCTCTGGGTAATTCCCTCAGAAAGCTCTATGGTGCCGGAATATTTACCAATAAGCCCGAGTAAGCCTTTAACAAGAGTTGTTTTGCCTGTTCCGTTCTCCCCTATTATGCCGAGGAAATCTCCTGAGTTAACGGTAAACCTAAGCTTATTAACAATAATCTTCCCCTCATAACCAAGGGTAAGGTCACATACTTTTAGCAACGACACAAATGTCACCTCTAATCAAGAAATCGGGCGGAGTTACCGCCCGACTTGAGTTAATGTTAGTTTTCAAAAAGCTTTCCGCAAGCCGAAAAAGTAAATACTGCTGAAAAAATCACAGTTACGCAGGCAGGGAAGCAATAGAAAGTCAAAAGTGTTGCATCCAGAACAAGAGCCGCAATGAAAGCAACAAAGAGTATTACAAGAATAACAAAAAGGAAAAGAAGAAGTCTTCTGAATCCTCTTGCTGAAGCACTCTGTTCCTCTGTTTCCTTGCTCTTTTTACGAGATGAGCTGTTAAGAAAATCGAAATAAACCACAGAACACATAAGAGAAATACATACTGCAAGCAAAATTACAGAGAATGCATAACCGCAAAGAGGTGCTCTGAAAATAACGCAGATAAAGAAAGATGTAAGTGCAGAAACACAGGCAGAAAGGGATGTAATAAGGCCAGCCTTAAGTCCCTGCTTTTTGCGAAATCTTATGCCGAAATAGAGAGTAATAAGACCGCAGGCTAATATAACTGTGATAACAGCCTTAAGATAAAAAACAAAACCTAAGTTACCGTCACGGTAAGCTAAGAAAGTGTCGCCGCCTAAAATTAAAAGGAGCAATGCACCGATAATAACAATAGCCGCGGCGGCTAAAACTACAAGCTTGAAAAGCTTGCCGAAATCAAAAGATTTAGTCATTGTTTTTACCTCCATAGCAAGAAGGTTTATTTAAAGCCTTAAATCCAATAAAGCTTCTGAGCATAAGCTCGGGGAAAAGATAACCCATAAAGAAGTTAACAACTGCACCGAAGAAAAGAACAAAGCAGAAGTTGTAGATACTGCTTACGGCAAGACCACCGAAAATTGCAGTTGTAAGACCTGCAGAGCCGAACATAAGCATGCCCATAAGAGCAACAATAATGAGAACAATGTTGATATCAAAGATATTCTTACGGCTGGACTTAATAGCTTCCTCTGCGGCTGAGCGCACTGTCATTCCCTTATCCAGATTTTCCTTAAGGGTATGAGCCATAAGAGAAACCGAGATTACGGAAAGTACAACACAAAGAGCCAGTGCACAGGCACCTGAGATATCCATAAGGAAAGTTCTGCCGGGAATGCAGAAACCTGAGATAATTGCAACAAGAACAGCAACCTGACCGATAACGGAAACCAGAGCAATACCGCCGAATACACGGTAACGTAAAATCATAAGTACAGTAACAAGCAAGGTTGCGGCTATACCTACAATAAGGAAAATATCTGAAACGCTGTTACCTGCTACAGGGTCAACATAATCAACAGATGATACAGTCATATCATAAGGAAGCACGCCTGCCGCAATAATAGAGGAATAAAGCTTTGCTTTATTCTCGGTCATCGTTATGTTTGAAACAGAAAGCTGACCGTCAATCATTTCCTCAGAAACTGTGGGGTTAGCAATCATAAGGTCATCAAGCCATACAGAGATAACCTGATTGTAATACTGACCCGACATAGAGTTTGTAAGTGTGTAAAGTGCATCTGCACCCTGCTGATTGAAGGCAATATTAACGTAGTAATACTTTGCTCCACCTTCGGGGGCATAGTCAAAGTAAGAGGCATTGGAAATAGTAGCACTGTCAAGTAAAACGGTCTTTCCTGTTTCTCCTGCAGGTGTAACAAAAGCACCTGAGTTAGCCTCGTCAATTAACATTTCCTTATATTCGTCAGAAGGACGTACAGTTACATAACCCTTGCTTGCAATAAGCTTGGCAAAGCCTTTTGAGGAATATTCAGAGTCGATAGTTCTGGGAACTACCAAAACGATTTCATCGGTTTCATCAAGGAAATACACCTCGTAGTCGTTGAGGCCGTAATTTGCCAGACGATTTCTGATAACCTTAGTATTAGCCTTAAGGTTATCGGCTGACATTTCGTCATCAGTGGCATTTTTAAGCACAAGTCTGGTACCGCCTGTAGTGTCGATACCCCAGTCAATATCACCGAAACCCTTAATAACTGTCTGCTTATTGTCACCTACATAGTAGCTGATGCCGAAAAGTGACAAAAATGAAAACGCAAGTATAAGAATGGCGATGATAAAGGATACAGGTTTTGCAATCCTTTTCATTTTACTGTACCTCCGTACAAAAAATAACTCTGTTATATACAGAGACATAACAGAGTTATTATAAGTATATTTTAGTAAAAAGTCAATTAAAAGATAGAATTATAAAGGTTTTTCAGCCAATTTTCAGCTAAAAACTTACTGAGCCTTAGCTAAAAGCTCCTCAACAGCAGCAAGGCGTGCGCATACGCAGAACACATCCATAGCCACCTCAAGCTCAGAAGCAGGTGGGAATGTAGGAGCAATACGGATGTTAGAATCCTTGGGATCTTTGCCATAAGGATAGGTTGCACCTGCTGAAGTAAGCACCAGACCTGCATTTTTGCACATTCTTACAACCTTGGAAGCTGTATTCTCCATAACATCAATACTTACAAAGTAGCCGCCGTTGGGGTTACACCACTTTGCAAAGCCTTTGCCTGCAAGCTTTAACTCCAGCTTATTAAGAACCATCTCAAAGCGAGGCTTGAGGATTTCCTTATGCTTAAGCATATGAGCCTTAACGCCGTCTAAATCCTTGAAGAACAGCATATGACGGAGCATATTGATTTTATCAAAGCCGATAGTCTGGCTCTGGTAACGGCGGTGGATAACTTCCATAGTCTTCTCGCCTGCTGCCATTGCAGCTACACCTGAGCCGGGGAAGGTAATCTTGGAGGTTGAGCAGAAGATAATGGGAAGCTCTGTGTTGCCTGTTTTACGGCACTCATCCATAAGGCTTATGAGAGTATCACCCTCATCTGCAATATCGTGAACACAGTAAGCATCGTCCCAGATAATTCTAAAGTCCTTTGCCTTAGGCTTTAAAGCGGCAAAACGCTTAACTGTTTCGTCAGAGTAAGTATAACCCTGAGGATTTGAATACTTGGGAACACACCAGATACCCTTGATTGTATCGTCAGCTTCTACCAAAGACTCAACCATATCCATATCAGGGCCTGTTTCGCTCATAGGAACAGGAATCATTTCGAAGCCGAAGTATTCGGTAATACCGAAATGTCTGTCATAACCCGGAACAGGACATAAGAACTTTCTCTTTTCCTCTAAAAGCCAGGGCTTTGCACCCTCGCAAACAGGAGTATACATAAAAGTAGCAATAGTATCAAACATCATATTAAGGCTGGAGTTACCGCCAACCATAACCTCGTCAGGCTTAACCTGCATAAGCTTTGAGAAAAGCTCACGGCAGGAAGGAAGGCCCTCAAGTAAACCATAGTTACGGCAATCAAGACCTGTTTTGGACTTGCAGTCGTGCTCACTGTTTACAATATCAAGCATATGAACGGAAATGTCAAGCTGCTCGGCACAGGGCTTACCGCGGGACATATCAAGGCGAAGACCCATATCAAGGAACTTTTTATAAGCAGCCTTCAGACTTTCCTGCTCTGCAATAAGCTGCTCTTTTGAATACTCTGAATAATACATTATTGCTCACTCTCCATTGTCAATAATTCATTTTAAATACAATAACTCAAATATATTACACAATTTTGCAAGTTTTGTCAACTAATCCTGCAAATTTTCTTAAAAAACAACCCACCAAAAACGGTGGGTTGTGAAAAATCAATAATATTTGTAGTATCCGTAATAGCCTTTGTAGTGCTTTTTCTCATGAACAGCACAGCCAACCTTAAGGAAACCTAAGATTTTGCTGTCTGCAAGCTTGATGCTCTGAATTGTTTTTTCGATGTCACCGTGGGAGGTAACCTTTTCTCTTACAACAACCACATAACCGCCGATATATTCCTTTAAAAGGAGGGTATCGGTAACTACACCTATGGGAGGTGAGTCTATTATAATATATTCATATTCATTGCGGATTGTGTTAATTAATGCATCAAAGCTTGTGGAAGCTAAAAGCTCAGAGGGGTTGGGAGGAATTGAGCCTGAGGTTAAAACATCAAGGCAAGGAAGCACATCGGTGTGAACTGCCTCTTTAAAGGTTTTAAACTTACCCACTACCTCAGAAAGGCCAACGGTATTGTCAAGCTTTAAAAGGTTATGAACATTGGGACGACGAAGGTCGCAGTCAATAAGAAGAACCTTTTTGCCCATTTTTGAAAAGGAAATTGCAAGGTTGGATGTAGCGGTTGACTTACCCTCACCCTTTGACCAGCTGGTAACAACAGCAATGTTGTTTTCAGCGGCAGAAAGAGAGAAAACAAGGTTTGTTCTTGCGATTTTGTAGCCCTCAACAATAGCAAACTTGCTGTCGTTGCTGAGAACATTTTTGGATTTGTCAACATATTTTATCTTTTTGTTTCTGGAACCTAATTTTTTCATTTCTTCTTGACACCGCCTTCCGAATCAAAGTCAACGATTTCAGCAAAAACAGGGATGTCGTACATCTTGTAAAGGTCGTCGCTGGATTTGATAGTTGTGTCGATAACCTCAAGAATAATTGAAATCAGAATAGAAATAATAAGACCTGCAATAAAACCGAACATTGCGTAACGGGTAGCATTAGGTGAAGAATGAGCACTGGGAGCAACAGCAGGGTCACCAAAAGGAATAGCCTCGCCGCCCTTGTAGTACTTTTCAACTACCTCAGGAGCACTGTTACGAACAGCATTGGCTGTATCTGCACAAACCTGACCGTCGGCACCTGAAACTGTGATACGCATAAAGTTTGACTCCTGCACCTGAGAAACAGACACACTATAGCCTGCAGGCTTGATAGCCTTAATCTCGCTTGCACCTGAGAACATAATTGAAATGTTCTCAGCAAGGTTCTGAGCAGAGCTGATGCTGTTGGATGACATTCTGCCATCCTCATCAGCTTCAGAGTCAACAACAGTTGTTGTAGTGTTGTTAACCATAATACAGATCATGGTGCTTGCAGAATAGGTTTTCTGGATAAAGTTATCTGCATAAATATATCCGCCGAGAGCAAGAACAACTGATACAACGATAATAAGCTTAATATGTGCCAATAACATTTTAAGTATATCGTTAATAGTAATGTCTCTCACTGTACCAACTCCTTTAGCTTAATAGCTTTAATTTAAAAGGAAGACTTACTATGAGCCCTATGCTTAGGCTCATAGTAGTCGTAATAGGAAACAAAATACTCAACTGTATTTTTAGCCGAGGATGCTAAGGAGCACACCTGCGGCAACTGCAGAACCGATAACACCTGCAACGTTGGGACCCATAGCGTGCATAAGAAGGAAGTTTGCGGGATTTTCCTGCTGACCAACCTTATTGGAAACTCTTGCTGCCATAGGAACAGCAGATACACCTGCAGAACCGATAAGGGGGTTAACTTTACCGCCTGTAACAACATACATGAGCTTACCGAAGAGAATACCGCAAGCAGTACCCATACAGAAAGCAAGGAGGCCGAGAGCAATAATACCTAAAGTCTGAGCTTTTAAGAAGTTCTGACCTGTAGCGGTAGCACCAACTGTAACACCGAGGAAGATTGTTACGATATTCATAAGCTCGTTCTGAGCAGTCTTGAAAATTCTGTCTACAACGCCACTTTCCTTGAAGAGGTTACCAAGCATAAGCATACCTACAAGAGGAGCCGCATCGGGAAGGATAAGGGCAATAACGATTGTTACGATAATGGGGAACAAAATCTTTTCAAGCTTAGAAACAGGACGTGTTACCTCCATTACTACAGAACGCTCTTTCTTAGTTGTGAGAGCTTTCATAATGGGGGGCTGAATAATGGGAACAAGAGCCATATAGGAATAAGCCGCAACGGCAATGGGGCCTAAAAGCTCAGGAGCAAGCTTAGTTGCAACGTAAATAGCTGTGGGGCCGTCTGCACCGCCTATGATACCGATAGCACCAGCCTGTGCAGCGGTAAACATACCAGGGAAAATTGCATTAAGAGCAATCGCACCGATAAAGGTAATGAAGATACCTACCTGTGCAGCAGCACCAAGGATAAAGCTCTTGGGGTTAGAGATAAGGGGACCGAAGTCGGTCATAGCACCAATACCAAGGAAGATAAGAGGAGGATAAATACCAAGCTTTACACCCTGATAGAGGTAATAGAAAAGACCGCCGTTGTGGGGATAGTTTACATACTGAATACCCTCAAGGGTGGTAATGGGATAACCGATAGTAGCCTCTGTAACATCGGGGTGAGAGGCAAGGTACTCGGTTAAAGGAATCATTTCGGTAGAAGGTGCACCCATAATTGCAGGGAAAAGGTTTACAAGCAGCATACCGAAAGCAATAGGTAAAAGAAGCAAAGGCTCGTACTGCTTCTTAATGGCCAAGAAAAGAAGAACGCAAGCAATACCAACCATTACGTAGTTCTGCCATGTAAGAGTTGCAAGGCCGGAGGTATTGAAAAGATAAACAATGGAATCTAAAAAACCTTGTAAAATGCTCATTTCCAATCCCCCATTCTGAAGGGCTGAACATTCTCTCTGAGAGCGGCGTCAGACCATTCGCTTCTACTTGTTCTTTTGCGGATACCTGTAACGCGGATATTGCTTGTACCCATGGTAGCAACCGCGGCAGCTGTAATTACAGCAATAAGCTCATTTGTTAAGCCTTGAGGCTGAGCTACAGCCATAGCAGAGCCGTTATTAATAACAGCAGACTTTGCTACATTGCCACCGTCACCCTTGGGGGCTTTGGGAGCACGGTTCTGAGCCTTATAAACGATAGTGGAATACAGCTTAATAAGTAAAATAAGCAGTAAGAGCACAGCAAAAACTACAACAATACCAGTAATAAGAACGTTAAGGGACAGTTCCCAAACGTTCCCGTTACTTTCGGCTGTTTTTGCCAAAGTGGAAAGAAACATAGTAACCTCCAATAATTCAAAATTTTACTAATACATTATATAAAATTTTAAAAAATTTTTCAATAGTATTTACGAAATTGTTTATAAAATATGAATTTTGTTTTTATTTGTCGTTGCACACATCGAAAAAAGCTCCCCTTTCTTTAAGGGGAGCTGACGGGAAGGTTGGCCCCTCCCTACAAAATTTATTTACAGTATTATGCAAATAAGGCCGTTACAGCCGTCGTTGATGATTTTTTCAACTGTTTCGGCAAGCTTTTTGCGGGCATCCTGAGGCATTCGATAAAGCTTGTTGTTAAGGCCTTCGCTGACAAGCTGATGAACGGATTTGCCGAAAATATCGGACTGCCAGATTTTTACAGGGTCTTCCTCAAACTCTGAAAGCAGGAATTTTACAAGCTCTTCACTCTGTTGCTCACTACCTACTATGGGTGTTACTTCGGCGGCGGTTTCGATACGCATAAGATGAACCGAAGGTGCGGTAGCCTTAAGCTTTACGCCGTATTTGCCGTTTTGCTTAATAATTTTAGGCTCCTCTAAAGAAAGCTCCTCCATAGTCGGCATAACAATACCATATCCTGACTCCATAACCTCGTCGTAGGCTTTTGCTATACGCTCGTATTTCTGCTGTTTTTCGCTCATTTGAGAAAAACGGGTTAAAAGTGCGCGCTCGTCAGGTAAATCAAGACCTGTCTGCTCTGAAAGAACCTTAAAGAAAAGCTCATGGCTTATGCCGATTTTAAGCTTTGCCTCTCCCCTGCCCAAATCAAGACTTGCAAGCTCGGTTGAGGAGATATACTCATTATTTATGAGCCGGTCACAACTTTCCTGAACCTGACGGATTTTTTCGATTTTTCCTGCGGTTTCCTTAATTGCCGAGAAAACACTTTGCTTTATGGGATGGTTATGCTCAAGAGTTACTACCCAGCTTGGAATATCCACCTTAATTTCGCGGATAGGAAATTCAAAGAGAATCTGGGCAAGAATCCGCTTAATCTCGGTTTCGTCAAGTTCGGCACAGGAGGTTGGAATTACAGGCACCTGATACCGAGCTGAAATTTCGGCTGATAATACCTGTGCCGACTGAGAATCAGGGTCAATAGTGTTGAGAAGAATAATAAAAGGCTTGCCCAAGTCCTTCAGCTCTTCTATAACTCGCTTTTCCGCGTCAATATACTCCTCACGGTCTATGTCGGTTACAGTTCCGTCGGTGGTAATTACCAGCCCTATGGTGCTGTGATCCTCAATCACCTTGCGGGTGCCGAATTCAGCGGCTTTATCAAAGGGAACCTCGGTATCAAACCAAGGAGTTTTGACCATTCGGGGAACTTCGTCCTCCATATAACCCAAGGCTTCGTTTACAATGTAGCCTACGCAATCTATAAGGCGGACCTTCAGGTTAACATTATCGGCAAGTGAGATTTCTGCCGCCTGTTCAGGGATGAATTTTGGCTCGGTAGTCATAATGGTTCTGCCGCCTGCCGACTGAGGAAGCTCATCCTGAGCACGTTCACGCTTGTATTCGTCGGCTATATTAGGGATTACCAAAGTATCCATAAAACGCTTTGTAAAGGTAGATTTGCCTGTTCTGACAGGCCCTACCACACCTATGTAGATATCTCCGCCTGTACGCTCATAGATATCTTTATATATATTTCTTTGCTGCACTTGAGTACCTCCGATTTTTACTGTTGATTTACACCTTGGGAATAAGCAGAAGCATCTTGTCTGTTAAATCTTTTTCCCCAAGATTATTTTCTATACACAAAGCCTTTTTGTCTGTACGGTATCGCTTGGCAATATCCCACACACTTTCGCCTTCTTCTGCAAAATAAAGGGTAAGGGCACAATCATCCTTATCATCAGGCTTGCCGCAGTCGCTTACAGACATTACCGCCTGAATATTCTCGGTTTTTGTAAGCTTTGTAAGAATCAAAAGCTCGGCTCTGAGCTCCATATTATTGTTATCTGCAAGTCGGTAGCTTACGGATTTAATCATAGAGGTTACGTTGTCGCAGTTAGTAAAGGTGTCGCTTAAGGGCTCGGTGTTGTCAATTTCGATGCTACGCTCAATATAAGTAAGCTCGGAATTTTCGTCTAAAGCAAGAATGCAGAAGTTAGCCTTTCCGCTTAGCTTAAGCTTATCCGATACGTAGGGCTTTACTGTAACATTATCGCAGAAAATATCTATTACTCTGGAAATCTTGATTTCACCTAAGCTTATGGTGGATTTATTCATTATTGTTGTCATTTTTGGAAAAACCGACGCTTCAAGAGTAACGGGAACATATTCAAGCTCGGTGTCGCAGGCGGTGGAGTAAGCATCGCTGATGTAGGTTACTTCGGTTTCTTTGCGGCATGCAACACTTACGCAAAGTTTCGCCTCAAGAACTACAAGGGGATTATCCCCTGTGATATCGGTTTTAAGCTTAATATCGTGAGACATAAGGTTTAAATCAATTTCTCTTACTAAGCTGTCCTGAGCATCTGAACATTCCATATTGTGAACAAAGGGGCACACATAGGTAAACTGCTCGGGAAGCTCAGCCGTATGGTCAGCCAGATAGAGCATACAAAGGGTTAGCTCGCCCTTTAAAAGCAAGCGGTTGCCCACAGCCGAAACATCGGTAAGTACTGTCTTTACCTCACTTCTCAGCACAGTAGTTACAGGGGATTTAGAGCTTACAGAAATGCTCTCTGCCACAGAAAAAACTTCGCTTTGCAATGACATAAGCTCCGAAACCTTGGTTTTTCTCAAGTCCGTCTGAAGCTCAGCACACTCAGCAGGCAAATAAAGATTAGAGGGCTTTTTCTCAGACACCCTTACATTAAGAGTGACGCAACCGTGAATCATCAGCCTTCGGGGCGAGACCGCTTTACAATTTACATATTCGGTTCTTGCTTTAACAGAGGTTACAAAGTCCGATACATCGGGGTTTAAATTGAATGACGCGGAAAAAGGCAGGGTTTGCTCAGCACATTTAAGACTTTTCTTATCGCTTGAGCAATAAAGCACACGAACAACTGATGCCCCCTCTACGGTAAGCTGTCCGCCGCCTGAATTTGTGGAATAAACCTCAGGGGTGACGGTGCATTTGAAGATTTTTTCAACATCGGCACAGTAATCGGGCAGGGTAAAATCCAAATCTACAGGCTGTTCACGAGAAACGCTAAGAGCATCCTCAGCAAAATATACAGGCTCCGGGGTTAGTGTAAAATCCATATTTTTCTCTCCTTTATTCTTATACACCATTTCTATTATTCAAAAGGCTAAAATATGAATATTTACGCAAAAAAGCTCCCCTTAAAATTAAGGAGAGCTCTGATATGCCTTTATTTTTTAAAAAGCTTTTTGAAAAGTGACAAAAGCAAAATTAAAGTTATTATAAAGAAAATAAGGAAAATTGCCCCTATCCAGAGACAGGCAGAAAAGGTTGAGGTATAAAGATTTATGCGGTAGGTATCACCGAACAAAGCAAGAGTGTTCATATACTGAGCATCTTTTGTCAGCATTTCAAAATAATAGCTGATATCAAAAAGGTTATCGTAAGGAATATATTTGGAAACAATAAAGATACTGAAATCAGATTTTATGAAAACAAACACAAGCAAAGCAGGTATACCTAAGGCTGTAAGAACTAAAGCAATATACTTAAAGGGTATTGATAAAAAAGACTTAATAAAATAATTTTTCTTAAGGTTCTCCCCTATTTCCTTTAAAAGCTTTGCACAGATTTTATACCACAGACACATAAGCGTAACCGCAAAAGCCACGTATATAATCAAAAATACAATGTGCTTTAAGCAGTTTATTACTTTTGCCTTTTCAGAAAGGCTTGTAAAGTGATACTGAGGAGTGTTCATCTGCTCTATAACACCTGCACTTGCGGTACGGGTATCATAAACAAATGTATGAACAGGGAGGCTTTCGGGACTTTTGGCTAAGGTGTAAGGAATAAATATACGCTCTTTGCCGTCTTTTGAAAATTTATCAATGAGATTTTTGCTATCCTCAAAAACACCGCAGACTGTATACTCATCGCCATTGAGCTCAAAAATCCTGCCTACTGCATCAGTATTGAAATAAAGTTTTAATGCAAGGGTATCGCTTATGATTATCTTCTTTTTAAGGGCCGATTGGTCACCTTCGGTAAAGCTTAAGCCGTTAAGAGGCTCATTTAATATAGCAAAATAGTCGCAAGTGGTGTAGGTAGGAACAACTTCTACATCCTTTATCATTACAGGCTCAGTTTCTGATGTAAAGCTGTAATGCTTGGTGCGGACTCTTTTGCTGATTTTATCAAAGTAACTTACGGCTATAGGCTCGCTTCCTTCAAGGGAATTGAAATTTGCCATACCTGCGTAAGGGAGCTTACTAAGAGCATTATCCGCAAACCACAAGCAACCTGACAAAGCAAGTGCCGCCAAAATCACGAACACCACTAAGGTTATAATATGTTTTTTCAGGGTCATATCAGCCCTCCACCACGTACACGCGGTCACCACTCTTAAGGCTCTTTGAGGTGCTGTAAATTATGCGGTTACCGCCGTGAAGTCCTGATGCCAACACCTCATAATACATTCCGTCGGTACCTACAATCTGAACAGTTATCTCATCAGCATAGTAGGCTCCGTCAATCCAATTGATGACAAAAACCGTTCCGCTATCGCCAAAACCTGTCACAGCCTTTACAGGAATTAAAAAGCGGTCTTCCTGATTATATCCATGATTTTCTTCGCTGAGGGATGTTCTCATTACCTCGGTAGTTTTAACATTAGGAATCAGCATAGCGTCAATGGTGCTTGAAAAATAAGTGAGGAACAAAACAATCAGCAAAAACACCACACCTGCAATAAGGCTGAATCTTTTAATTTTATCCTTTTTCATACTAACCTCCTATTTATCCGTGCTTATAAATGGCGAATCAATATCCTTGTGGCCGTAAGCAAAAATAAGCAAGGGCACAACCATAAACATAACGCCGCAGGCAAATATTATACCAAAGTCGCTGTTGCCGATGTCTCCAAGGGTTACGGAAAGCGGATACATTCCCTCATCTTCAAAATAAATAAGAGGCTGTTCTACAATGTTCCAGTTATCAATAAAGGTGAGGAGCACCAAGGTAGCAAGTCCGCCTTTAATCTGAGGCAGAATAATCTGAGTAAAAATTTTAAAGTAGCCTGCTCCGTCAATTCTCGCAGCTTCTATGGATGAATCGGGAATATATTTTATGCTCTGCCTTAAAAGACAGATTCCGAAAGCAGAAAAAGTTCCCGGTAAAATAACCGCAAGGAAGTTGTTAAGCAAATTAAGATTTTCCAGAACTATATAATTAGGCACCAAGGTTACCTGCAAGGGCAGAATGAGAAGGATTATATAGACGAAGAAAAGCTTATCGCGGAAAGGAAAGTTAAGCTTTGCAAAAGCAAATGCCGCTAAGGCCGACACCACCGTCTGACCGATTACTGTAGGAAAGGTCATAATCACCGAATTCCAGAACTTATCAAGGTACTCGGGTCTGCGGAAAAACGCCTGATAGTACTGCTCGCCGGTTGCTTTTTCGGGAATAAGTTCGATGCTTTTGTACTCTTCATTTGTAAAGTCAAGCATTGTGGTTACCTGGCTTTGAGGCATAAATGAGCCTGCTAACATATAAATCATAGGAAACAAAAACACCAGAACTATTATTATTAACAGTACATATTTTAAAATCAGTTTAGTCTTTTTCATATTAACCTCACTGTGTAAAGCTGTGCTTACGCTCAAAAAGATAGAAAACCAGAAGAAGCAGAACAATAAACAAAGAAAGAACTATTGAAGCCGCCGAAAGACGAGGGTAGTTAAGGTTGTAGTAATTGTTGTTTATAAAGTTCTGCAAGAAGTACACATTTTCGTTGGGATAATCGCCGAAAAGGGCAAAAACCTCGCGGAAAATCTTGAAGGAATAGATAATCTCCATAAGAAACACAAAGAAAGTTGTGGGAGTTATCATGGGGATTGTTACGTGAGTTACCATCTTAAATGATGATGCACCGTCAAGCCTTGCACTTTCATAAAGGTGCTGAGGCACACCTGCAAGTCCTGCGGTAAAAAGAACAACGCAAAAACCGCAATACTTCCAGACGTAGATTATAATTATCATCACCATTGAAAATGGAGAGTTGAAAAATCCAACTGTATCAAGACCTATGGCATTAAGAAGTCCGTTAACAGCACCGTAATCATCAAAAAGAAGCTGCCAGACAGATACAAGCGATGCTATGGGCACAACTACGGGAATAAGTAAGGAGCTTCTGAAAAAACCTGAGATGCTTTTAAACGAATTAAGAAACAGAGCTATAAGGAAAGACACCAGCATAAGAAGCGGTATTGCAATTACCGTGAAAATGCCTGTGTTCTTTAATGCCAGTAGAAAGGTTTTGTTGGTAAAAAGCTCAAGATAATTATTAAGTCCTACAAAGGTATTGCCGATAAAAAGGCTTTTTACAAAGCAAATTATATAGGGCACCACGTAAAACACTGCTATTCCCAAAACAGACGGCAGTATAAATAACAATGCCGCAAGGGATTCTTTTCGTTTATATTTCAATTTATTCACTCCTTTGATGCAGTTACTCGCTCATATAAATGGTAACGGCAGAGGTAAGACGCTGAACGAACTTATTGGTTGTGATTTTGCCATTAAGATAGTCGGTTATAATGTCCCCCACTACATTTTGGTACAGGTGGGATTTAAGCTGAGAGTTATAGCCATATAAATTACAAGAGGAGATATTCTCTATCATAGGAAGATATTCCTCGGTTAAAGCTTTGTTTTTCCTTTCGATATCGGAATCGTTAAAATCGTATCCCCACCAGAAGCTGTTAAAATTAACTGCCTCGTTAACAGCATTGTCAAATACAGAATTCTTAACAGGCAAAGCCAAACCGAAGGAATTGGTATCGTCACGGCCACCACCGAAATAGCCTTGTGAAGAGTCGCTTAAAAGGTACTCAATAAGCTTTGCAACCTTGTCCATTTTTTTGCAGTTGGCGTTTATGGCAAAGCCTACCTCTATGCTGGCGGTAATTTCGCCGTTACGGTTAAAGTCAGGAAAAAGCAAAGGAGGTTGCTGATTATATTCTAAAGCTGAAAGATAATCAAGAGCGTAGGTGGTTAACGAGCCGCCGTAATAGTTACTTTCGTTAGCTGAAAAAATATAGGCTGAACTATCCTCAGGTTCACGCCAGTTTTCAGTAGGTTCAGACTCATAGTTAAGAAGCTCGGTATAACTGCCACCGTTTAAGATGGCATGTTTAAAATCCTCAGCTAAGTTATAAAACTCATCACTTTCGAAATCAACAGTACCCTCGTAAAAATCCATATACTGGCGGATAAAAGAAAAGTAAAATACTTCTGCCGAATAGGGATTGATGAGATATGTGTCTATTTTACCGTTTTTATACGCTTCTAAAATCGAATCAAAAGAGATGGTATCAGGGTCGATACCGAATTCTGAAAGCTTTCCCTCAGTAGTATAAAGCGTGTTCAGACGATAATAAAGAGGAAGTATAAGGCGTTTGCCGTCAATAACACCGCTGTTCATTACATTTTCGTTAAATTCGCTGAAATCAACATCGGCATTATAGGTGCTGACGATTTCGTCAATATCGGCAAGAGATTTGTTCCTTACAAGTTTTTCGAAAGGATATGTCTGGGTAAGGGATAGAATATCAGGCCCTCCCCCTGCCATAAGCTCTGTAGCCAGAGCGGAGTTCATTTCGTTGTAGCTTTCAAAAGAAATAAACTCCACGCTGTCCTCGAAGGTATCGTTAACAGCGCAGTATTTGTTGTATTTTTTAAGAAATTCATAAAGCTCGTCCCCACCTTCACCTACACAGTAAAAGGTAAGCTGTTCACTGTCGGTTACCTGTAATGCATCACAGGCAGACATCAACGCGCAAAGAACAAATGTTAACAACAGAACTAAGGATAACCATCTCTTTTTCATACACTCACCTCAGATAATTCTTACTTAAGTTTAGACCGCGTGAACTTTAAAGTCAAGATATTTGTCTTTACAATTAATGAAAAAATTTCCGCCTGCATAAGCAAGCGGATTTTTGTGTTAATTTTTGGTTTTATCAAAACATTTTTTGTCAAACGCAGGGTTAAATGCGTAGAAGTTTTTGGAATCAAGCTTATCGGTAAGAATTCTTAAATTTTCGCCGAAACGCTGATAATGCACAATCTCACGCTCTCTTAAAAAACGAATGGGGTCGATAACATCGGGGTCGTCACAAAAACGCAGGATATTGTCGTAGGTAACCCTTGCTTTTTGCTCTGCTGCCAAGTCTTCGTGAAGGTCGGCTATGGGGTCGCCCTTTACCTGCATTGCGGCGGCGGTGTAAGGTGTGCCTGAAGCCGCCTGAGGATAAATTCCTGCGGTGTGGTCTACAAAGTAGGAATCAAAGCCTGCCTCCTTAATCTGGGCTTCCGTAAGATTTTTGGTAAGCTGATAAACGATTGTACCAATCATTTCCAAATGTCCCAATTCCTCCACGCCGATATCCGTTAAAGTGGCTTTAAGCTCGGGAACAGGCATCGAAAAACGCTGGCTGAGGTATCTTAAGGATGCACCAAGCTCTCCGTCAGGGCCTCCGTACTGAGTGATGATTATTTTTGCAAGCTTAGGGTTTGTCTGTTTGATTTTGATGGGATACTGAAGTCTTTTTTCGTATACAAACATCGGCTTACTCCTCCCAGGGCCATGGATCATTTACCCATGACCAAAAAGATGTGTTGTCGGTTTTTCTTTTTATAAGTCCGTATTTTTCCTCAAATTCTTTTTTTAACTCCTTTGTTTTTTCTTCGTACTCCTTAAGCTTTTTAAGAGTTTCTTTATCCTTGGGATGAGTGTCCAAGAAAAGCTTAAGCTCGTGGGATGCAAAGGCGTAGGAAGAAAGCTTTTTTAAAAGTATATCTCTGCCTGTCATAGTTTAAAACCTCCGCAAGTATCGGGACTGAAAGGCTTGTCTAAGCTTTTGTACATTGTGCCTGCTTCAAAGCCACGATACACGGCATAGGTTTCGGCATTATTAGGCTGAAAAGGTACATAAGCCATGGCGTCCGGAGTCTTTTTAGGAAATGGAGTGAGTCCGTACATAGTCATAAGCTCTTGTTCCGTAGATTTCATATTTATTACTCCTTTCATATTTTGCCTCGGTGTATACTATGTCGAAGAGCTTACTTTTGTTACTTGAAAAAAGCTATGGGATATGGTAAACTTAATAGAAAGGAAGTGTTAGAAATGTCAAAGGTATCATGCTGTGAAATGTGTGCTCATTATATGTATGACGAGGTTTACGATTGCTACGTTTGCGAGGTAAACTTAGACGAAGACGAAATGGAAAATTTTCTGAGAGGCTCTGACTTTGAGTGTCATTATTTCTCAGCTTTCGATGAATATAAAATTGTAAGAAAACAGAATTAATTTTAAACTGATAAAAAAGACGGCTGAAAATCAGCCGTCTTTTCTTTTAAACGAAAAGGCACACGGAAAAACCGTGTGCCTTTAAAGTTATTGATTAGATGAAGGGATAGTTGCCGATATCAAAACCGCCGTCTGCATCCTGAGTGTCGAGGAGGTAGAAGCCGAAGTCTGTAAACATAGTAAGGTCTACGTCTGTGGACTTAGCTGTACCGTCGGTGAAGATGATAAAGGTATGACCGGGAGTTACGTCGTAAACATAACGATCTTCGCCGTAATCATTACTATCATAGTATGTCATAGGCTGACCGGGCCACTCACCGTTGTTACCGCCCATTGAATCCCATGTATATGCATAAACTGTGCCTGACCAACGCTTGTTGTTAGAGAAGCAAACGCTGTATGTGTCGTATACAGGGTCATCTACAGGAGGATCGTAGGGATCCTCAGGAGGATCAGTTACGATTTCTGTGGGCTCTGTAGGCTCTTCGGGGTCAGTTACAACAGGCTCCTCAGTTGTGGGCTCTACTGTTGCAGGCTCCTGAGTTGTAGGTTCAACTGTTGTGGGCTCAGATGTTGTAGGCTGAGTTGCGGGAGCTGCTGTTGTAGCCTCTGTGGGCTCAATAGTTGTGGGAGCTTCTGTAGCCTTTGTAGTAGCAGGAGCTGCTGTTGATGCAGCAGTTGCTACGGGAACTGTTACCCACTCGCCTGTGCCGGGGATAAGCTCGCCTACTGCGTAAGGTGTTTCCATCTTAGCAAGGTACTTCTGGATAACTGTAGCATCCTTAACGTTAACGTTGCCGTCGCCGTTAGCATCTGCACATGTAAAGCCGTCACCAACAAGCATAAGCAGGAATGCTGCATGCTTCTGAACGAGAGTTGCATCCTTAATGTTAACAACTGCGCTTAAGTCAGAGTCGCCAAGGTAGAGAGGCTCGATATACTCAGGCTCGGGAATTGTTGTAATAACAGGAGCAGTTGTTGTGGGAGTTGTGGGAGTTGTAGCAGAAGCTGTGGGAACTTCAGAGGAAGAAGGCTCTGAAGGAGTTGTTGCAGTAGCTGTGGGAACTTCAGAGGAAGAAGGCTCTGAAGGAACTGTTGCAGTAGCTGTGGGAACCTCAGAGGAAGCGGGCTCTGTGGGAGCTGTTGTGGGCTCTTCCACCTTTTCGCCATAGAGGTAAACTACGCAGATAGAACCTGCAATTACGTTACCCTTTGCGTTTGTGGGAACGATAGCCTCACCGAAGCCTTCTTTAGCCTTTGTCTCGTAAGTGTCCTTAAGAGAAACGTTTGTGAAGGAGATACGCTCGTCTTCTGCAAGCTTCTTACCTGTTTCTGCATCAATATGAGAAACAACAACATCTGTGTTGAAGCTTAATACCTTATTCTTGATATAAACTGTACCGGATGCAACATAGCCGGGCTCACCGTTTAAGGGTTCCTGTTCACCGCCGCCCATGTTGTGGAACATAACGTTACAGCTTGTGATGTGATAATCAAGCTCAGAGTTATCGTCTGAAATAGACTTCTTGTACCAGTTACCTACTGTTTCGCCCTTGGGAAGTTCAGCAGCGTTAGTAACCTTGGTCATACGCTGTGCCTTTGCACCCCAAGCACCGAGAGGCTTATCCTCAGAGTCGGTGTAAGCATACATACCAACGTTGGAACCCCACTTGGTATTGTAGTAGTAAACATCGATGCTTTCTACATCAAGCTGCTTGTATACAAAGGTAATTGTAGCAGGATTTGAAGAATCAAATGTACCCTTATAGTTTGCAGGATACTTTGAAGAAACAAGCTCGTAACCTGATACGTTGGAGAAAGGAAGATTGAACTCTTCACCATCGAGCATACGGAATGTAATGTCGTTGGAGATAGAAGCACCCTTATCGTCAACATACTTGATTGTTACGTAGCCGTCTGTATTGAAGCTTTCGTAAGTGATAGTAACAACAACATCCTTACCGGCCTCAACTGTGCCGTAGTATGTGTTGCCAAGCTTTGTGCCTTCGTTTGACTCGATAGATACAACGTTGTGGTTAAACATTGTGTAGTTATCGGGAACTGCACGCCATGTATCGCCTACTGCGTAGAGAGCTTCTGTAGTTTTGATTGTTTTGCCGTCTGCAACGTGCTTTACTGTAACTGTTTCATAAGTTGCGGACTTAGCAGTTGTTTCGCCCTGAACAAGAATTGCAGAGCCGTTAGCAGGAATGGAGTAAGATCCTGAAGCTGTACCTAAGGATGTAAGACCAGCCTTAGTGCCGTCAGCTACAACTGTCCATGTGCCTGTGGGAAGAGTTACGGAAGCAGCGCCGCCGTTGTTCATAATAACAACAGCCTTTGACCACTCGCCTGCTTTGGTGTTATTAAGTGAGTAAGCCATTACATTGTTACCTGTTGAAATGTAAGAAGGAGTAACAATTGTGGAAGAAGAACGGAAAGGTGTGAAAGCGTTTCTGATTTCACCAAGGCCTTTGAAGTAAGCAACTTCTGTTGCGTAAGTTTCGATTCTCTTCCAGTCAAAGGCGTTAACGTCGCCTAAGTTGTAGGAGTTACCCTCACCATACTTAGTACGGGCAAATTCTGTACCTGCAAGAAGGAAAGGAACGCCCTGAGATGTAAAGAGGTATGTCATAGAAGTTCTGAGCTTAATTCTCTGAGCTTCGCTTGTGGAATCATACTGCTTGGAAGTAGCCTGGATGTTATCCCACCATGTTACACCATCGTGGCAGTCGAAGTATGTAAGAGACTTATTGGGAACAAGACCATTCTTAGTCTTGGAAACGATACCTGACTTAACTGTGTTAGTCTGGGTTGCGTCGCCCTTGAACCACTTCTGAATAGCATCTCTGGTTGTATCGTTGAAGCAACCGATTCTTTCCTTAAGCTTGGCAGCGTTGTTGATTGTACACTGGTTAGCAGCATCAAGACCGGACCAACCGCCTGTACCTGTCCAAGGCTCACCATACATAATAATCTTTTTGCCTTCGCCACCGTACATACCGTCAAACATAGAACGGATTTCGTTCATAATCTGATAGTCATGAGCACCCATAAGGTCAAAACGGAAACCGTCAACGTGGTACTCTTCTACCCAGTACTTAAGGGACTGCATCATGTAGTTCTTAAACATCTTCTTGTCGGTAGCAAGTGTGTTACCGCAAGCTGTACAGTTGATGTACTGAGTTGCACTTTCCATACGGTAGTAGTAACCGGGAACTGTGTAAGTAAAGGGAGACTGGTCTGAACCGAATGTGTGGTTGTAAACAACACCCATTACTACTGAAATGCCTCTGTCGTGGAGTGCCTGAATTAACTGCTTGAACTCAGTAATTCTTACGTTACCGTCATAGGGATTTGTAGAATAAAGACCCTCGGGAACGTTGTAGTTTTTGGGGTCATAACCCCAGTTATAGGAAGCGTCATTTCTTTCGTCACCTGATGCGAAATCGAAGGGACACTGAATATGAACAACCTTGATACCCTGTTCTACTAAGTAGTCAATACCTGTGCTCTTGCCGTTATAGGTAAGACCGCCCTCAGCAAAGCCGAGGAACTTGCCCTGATATTCGTCAGAAACACCGGAGTTGTCATTAGAAGTGAGGTCAGCAATGTGAACTTCCCAGATAGCCTCGTCAGTTACCTGGTCCTGGAAAACGTGCTCATCATTTTCCCAACCTTCGGGGTCTGTGGAGTCAAGGTCAACAACCATTGAACGGTTACCGTTAACGCCGCAAGCCTTTGCGTAGATGTCGTAGGTTTCCATAGCACCCAGCTTGGTTGTATCTACAGTATATGTATAGTATACATTTTTGAAGTCGCCTTCAAGCACGATAGACCATACGCCTGTAGAATTATCTTTATTCAATGTGTGTGTGCCCAGATTCTCTGCACCGTTCTCAAGGTCAGAGCCTGTTGCGAAAAGATTGAGCTTAACGCTCTTAGCTTCGGGAGACCATACCTTCCAAGTTGTCTTGGCGGGAGTATAGGTGCTACCCAAATCTGTGCCGCTGTAGGCTTTTGTCTCAAGGTAATTTACGTTGTAGTAGTTACCGAGAGCGCCTGTTTCGGCTGTTTCGACTTCTGCAGCATTGGCAGTGATACAAACTGTTGTTAAGCTTGCTATCATAAGAACTGTCAATACGAGAGAAATCAATCTTTTGAGTTTCATTAAATCCTCTCCTTTTTATTGCACGCAAGTGTGCAATTTACTCGTTAAAATTCTAACACAAATTTAACCACAAATAAATACTTTTCTTATCTTTTTTTGCTCACTTAATACACAAGATTTTTAAGCATTATTTGGTTAATATAAACAAAACCCTTTTGAGATTATAGATATAATCCCAAAAGGGTTCACAAATTTACAATAGATTAATGTCGGTAAAACCCACTCCGAAGGCAGTTCCCAGAGAAAGGCAAATACTTTGAGGAACATCGGAGAAATAAAGCCCTATAGCAGTGCCGTCGTGAACAAGACGGACATCTATCTGACGATGAAGAATTGAGGAAACATCGTGAGATAAAAGTGAGCCGTATTCTTCGGTAAGGTTAAAGAGCTTTGCGTAACCACCGCGGTCTCGGTAAAGCTTGTTGTCAACAGTGTAGTTGGCAATACTTATAATAACCTTGTTGCAAAGTCCGCCTGTCTGGAGTGCTTCCTTGCAGGTATCGGCAACAACATTTGCAAGATATCGGTGAAGCTCAATAGCTCTTGCACAGTTTTCGGGGCTGTCTGAGGTATCAAGCTCCATATGCATAGATGGCTTTGTTAAAAGCTTGGTAAACTCTGCAATGTCGCCGTTTTTCTTCCTTATTATGCAGCGTTTAAGATTGGTCTGACCAAAATCCAGAACAGCCGCCGAATCACAGGAACCGGGAAGAAGCTTGGCACAGCCCATTGTGCCTATATGAGAGCCGTTGTCAAAAAGCATAATATTGTAAGGGGGCTCCCCTGCCATATCAAAAACATAGAGGATATGCTCCTTTAAGCGTCTGCCTAAAAGTCCGCCTGAAAGTCCGCCTGTAAGGATTACCGTCTTAAGATTTGCCCAATACTGCCAATGGCTGTCGTTCCAATCGTAGCGGACAGCACGGTTCTGAGGATGCCCCTGCTTTAATGTCAGCAGAATAACGCCTAAGCGGATACCGTATTTTCTGACAATTGCATCTGCCATTAGCTTTTCCACGATATCCTCGCTGTAGGTAGCATCATCAAGAAACTTAGGCAAGTTCTGGTCTGTGTAGCCTGAAATATCCACTCCTCTTTTTCCGGCAAGCTCTTTAATCTCCTGAGTAATAAGCTTGGCAGAAAAAATCTGGTTTGCACTTTTGCCAATGATATCGTCAGCCAGTCCTTTAACGGGAATATAGTTTATGATACCGCGGTTAACAGAGCAAAGGGAGGTAACATATTCGGTTTTGGATTCTTCTGAATATGAGAGGAAGGGATTTTTCATATAAATAAACTCCTTAGCTGCCTGCGGATTCGTAAGACCTTTCCCCTAATTTCCACACAAGCTGAGAAATCAGGAAAAGAGCCACAGAAACACCTATGGTTACCGCCAAGCTCCAGGGGCTTTCGCCTCTTAATATATAGATAGCAGGATAATAAGCCGTAAGAGCAAAGGGCAAAATATAGGTTATGATTGTTTTTACAACATTATTATATATCTTTGCGGGGTAACTTGCAAACTCATTTGTCATATAGCACATATGAGTAATATGGCCGCTACGCTTTGTCCAGAATGAAATAGCGGCTGTGGCGGTTTTTACAGAGGTGTAAATCATAACCGCAAAAGGAATTACAAAGGCAACAGGAATAAGCCTGAGCCAGTTTATCTGGGCGGCAATGTCAGCAGGCATTGAAAGCACGCTGTAGACTACAAGAACAATACCTACGAACAAATCACCAAAAGCATCTACACAGAATTTTTCGGTTAATACATAGAACCAGCTGTTCACAGGTCTTGTGAGGTACTTGTCAAAGTCGCCCTTTGCCACTACCCAGTAGCCCATTCCCCACAGGTTATCAAAAAGCAGATGGTCTATACCCTTGGGAATAAGTGAAAAACCATAGATAAACAGCACTTCGTTGAAGGTCCATGAATCCATAACCTGACCATTCACTTTATAAACAAGGGCAGGAATAGCGGCAAAAATTATGCCTAAAGTAAGAATTTTAACCGCCTGAATAAGTACAAAGCCAATGGCTCCCATAAGGAAATCCACCTTATATTCCATAAGCTTTTTAAGGTCTTGGGCTATGAATATGCGGTGAAGTCTGAAATATTTTTTCATATCATCAACCTCCGTGTACCACAAGGCGTTTCATAGCAAGCTTTAAAACAAGCTTGGAAATAAGAGCGAAAATGACAAGCCAGAAAATCTGAAGTAACAGATAAAACAGAATCTCGTATAGGTCATACATTCCCATATAAATCATTACAGGAGTATAGGAAAGGGATGCAAAAGGCAAGAACTGAAGCACCTGACCAAATCCGCCCATAAAAGCAAGGGGTATGGTTGCACCTGAAAGAAAATCTACCACGGCACCCTTAATTATATCTGTTCCCCACAGATTTTTAAGAAAAAATGCAAGAAAACCGTAGCTGAGGTTGAAGTAGAAGTTGATACCATACGCCAGCACCATACTTAAAAGAAAAAGTAAAAGCATAGGAATATCCAGCATCAGCCTGCCGTTAATAACAAAGCGGTAAATCTCTACACCTGCGGTAATGGGCAGGAAAATAAGAGAAAAGCTTATAATCTTATTGCCAAGTTCCTGAAAGAGAAAGCACATATCAAAATCAATGGGCTTTATCATTCGCATAACCACAGAGCCGTCTAAAATTTCCTTACCTATGGCATAAGAGCCGTCGGAGTAGGTTATGTAACCCGAAAGAAAAGAAATGAAAAGATATACCACCATATTATCGTAGGAAAATCCGTATAGAGTTTCGCCTGCAGAGCTGTCGAAAACCGCCTTCCATACAAAGAACATTACAAAGCACTTCATAATTTCGCCCAAAAGGAAAAACAGGAAGTTAGCTCTGTAAGTAACACTTTCCATTATACCTGCTCTGGTAAAGGGAGTGTATTTACGAAGCTTGCTCACTTAGCCTTACCTCCTCCCTTATAAAGGCGACGGATGATCTCCTCAATATCAGCATCCTTAACGCTAATATCCTTAACGTGAACCTTGGAAAGAGTGAAACTGAGCATATCTTCAACAGAGGCAACATCGGTATTGAAACGAATCTTTACCTCTGTTCCCTTTGCATCCACCTTAAGGTCATCCTCAGCAAAACTAAACTTATCACGATAGGTAAGCTTATTAATATCATCTTCGTTAATAAGCTCAAAGGTAAGCTCACGCATCTGGCCGTAAAGTTGGCGAAGGGTTGAAAGCTCGCCGTCAAACACCTTTTTGCCCTTATCAACCATTACAATTCGCTTACACAGAAGCTCGATATCCTCAAGGTCGTGAGTTGTGAGGATTACGGTTGTACCGCTTTCCTGACTGATACGCTGAATAGCCTTGCGGATGTTATCCTTAACCACAACATCCAGACCTACGGTAGGCTCATCAAGGAAAAGCACCTTTGGATTATGGAGTAGCGCCGCCGCAATATCGGCACGCATACGCTGACCGAGAGAAAGTGTTCGAACAGGACTTGTGATAAAATCCTCAAGGTCTAAAACCTCATTGAGGAATGCCATTCTCTTTTCATAGTCCTCGTCGCTTACATCATAGATTTCCTTTAAAACCATATAGGTTTCGCGAAGAGCCAAGTCCCACCAAAGCTGAGTACGCTGACCGAACACAACGCCGATTTCCTTAACATAAGCCTTGCGGTTTTCTGTAGGGATATGTCCGTTAATTCGGCAAAAGCCTTCGCTTGGAGTCAAAATGCCTGTAAGCATTTTGATAACTGTAGATTTACCTGCACCGTTAGGTCCGATAAAGCCGATAATCTCGCCGGCTTCAACGTCAAATGAAATGCCGTCTACCGCCTTTACGATATCGTACTTAGGACTGAAAAGTGCCTTGATGCTGCCTTTTAAGCCAGGCTCTTTTATAGCCTTTTTAAAATGCTTTTGCAGGTTTTCTACGTGAATCATAGAATTATTTTCCATAAAAAATATACCTCCTCATACTTCGAACTTGTGAAGCAGAGCTCATTTAAAATAATCAGTCTTTATTTACTGAACTTTATATGATACAATAATAAAGGTGATTTTATGAATTGTAAACTTTGCCCTCACAAATGCGGGGCAATCAGAACCAAAGATACAACGGGCGGAAAATGCAGCCTCAGCACTACAATAAAGGTGGCACGAATAGCTCCCCACATGTGGGAAGAGCCGCCTATTAGCGGAGTCAGAGGTAGCGGTACCGTATTTTTCAGCGGTTGTACCTTAAGCTGTGTTTTTTGCCAGAACTACAAAATATCAGCCGAAAACTTTGGAGCTGAGGTAACGGCAAAGAAGCTCAGTGAGGAATACAAAAAGCTTGAAGATATGGGTGTACACAACATAAACTTAGTAAGTGCTACCCAGTTTTTACCCGAAATAATTAAAAGCTTTGAAATATACAAGCCCTCTGTACCTGTAGTTTACAACACAGGCGGTTACGAAAGGGTCGAGACACTGAAAGCCCTTGAGGGGATTGTGGATATTTACCTTCCTGACTTTAAATATTCGGACAATAAATTAGGCCTTGAGTATTCAGGAGCTGAAAATTATGTAGAAACTGCCCTTTCTGCCATTTGTGAGATGATAAGGCAAAAAGGCAAGCTGAAGCTTGATGATGAAGGCATTGCAAAAAAAGGTGTTCTTGTTCGCCATTTAGTGTTGCCTAATCACACAAGAAACAGCATAGAGGTGCTTAATATTCTCAAAGAGAATTTTGGCGATTTGCTTACCCTAAGCTTAATGGGTCAGTACACTCCTGCAGGCTTAGCCTGTGAACACCAAAAGCTTTCGAGGAAAATCACCAAAAGAGAGTACCAAAAGGTGCTTGACCACCTTCTGGATTTGGAAATTGAGGGGTATTCTCAGGAGCTTACCTCGGCTACAGAAGAATACATCCCCACCTGGGATTATGAGGCTAAGTAACTTTACCTCTTCCCTCTCTATTAAGCGTCTATTGCTAACGCATAAAATGCAAATAGCACATATAAAAACATTAAACCCGTGTCTGATAATACAGGCACGGGTTTTCATTTGCTTATTTTGCAAAATCAACTGCTCTTGCCTCGCGGATAATGTTAACCTTAATCTGACCGGGATACTCCAGATCAGCTTCGATTTTCTGACAAATCTCACGTGCAAGAGGAATCATTTTCTCGTCTGAAACAACCTCAGGTTTAACCAGAATACGAATTTCACGGCCTGCCTGAATTGCGTAAGAGGACTCAACGCCTTCAAAGCCTGAGGCAACTTCCTCTAACTTCTCTAAACGCTTAATATAGTTTTCCAGATTTTCACGTCTTGCACCGGGGCGTGCAGCAGAGATAGCGTCAGCTGCCTGAACAAGACATGCTACAACGGTCTTTGCTTCAATATCGCCGTGGTGAGCGTGAATAGCGTGGATAACTGCGTCGCTTTCCTTATACTTTCTGGTAACGTCAACACCAAGCTCAATATGGCTGCCTTCCATTTCATGGTCAAGAGCCTTACCGATATCGTGAAGAAGACCAGCGCGCTTAGCGGTAGCAGGGTCCATTCCCAGCTCGGATGCCATAATACCTGCAAGGTAAGAAACTTCAAGAGAGTGATTGAGTACGTTCTGACCGTAGCTGGTACGGTAACGGAGTCTTCCTAAGAGCTTTACAAGCTCAGGGTGTACACCGTTTACACCTGCTTCGATAACTGCGTGCTCACCTGCCTGCTTGATAGTAGCCTCTACCTCACGTCTTGCCTTATCAACCATTTCCTCGATTCTTGCAGGGTGAATTCTGCCGTCGGAAATAAGCTTTTCTAAGGAAACCCTTGCAATTTCACGTCTTACAGGCTCAAAACATGAAAGGGTGATTGCCTCAGGTGTGTCGTCAATAATAAGGTCTACGCCTGTTAAGGTTTCGATTGCACGGATGTTTCTGCCTTCTCTACCGATGATACGACCCTTCATTTCGTCGTTAGGAAGAGGAACAACAGAAACTGTAGCCTCGGCAACGTGGTCTGCTGCTAAACGCTGAATAGCAAGAGAGATAATGTTGCGGGCTTTTTTGTCAGACTCGTCCTTGAGCTGCTGCTCAAAGTCCATAATCTTTGTTGCCTTTTCGTGGTCAAGCTCGTCATCAAGACGCTGGAGAAGGTAGGTCTTTGCCTGCTCCTGAGTGTAGCCTGAAATACGCTCAAGCATTTCAAACTGGCTCTTCTTAACCTGCTCAACCTCAAGAAGTTTGTTATCAACATCCTTGAGCTTTTTGCTGACATTATCCTCCTTGCGCTCAAGCTGGTCCATCTTTTTGTCTAAAGACTCTTCCTTCTGCTGGATACGTCTTTCCTGACGCTGAACCTCTTTGCGTCTTTCGTTAATGTCTTTGTCTGCTTCGTTTCTTAATCGATGAATTTCATCTTTGCCTTCAATAACGGCTTCTTTTTTCTTAGCTTCAGCTGTTTTCATAGCATCCGAAATAATTCGGTTTGCTTCCTGCTCGGCGTTGCCGATTTCTTTTTCCGCAAAATTCTTACGGATTGCTACACCGACAGCAGTACCGATAACTGCGAAAACAACTGCGGCAGCTATGATTAGTACAATGGCTAACCACAACTCCATTGTGTGACACCTCCTTGATTCGACTTTTTTCATCAGAGTCAACTTGCGGTGCCGTTAAACTATAGAGATAAACAAATCCTAATACATACCGAAAACTAAAAAAGACGGAAACTCCAAAAAGCATGGTGCTTTCCCCGTATCTGAAACCCCATGCTGAGATATCCGTCTAAAATCTATTTTCAAATAAACTAATCAGAAAAATGGATATCTATATATAACGGCTCACTAAGAGTCCAATAAAATAATGTTAAACCTTCAGCCTCCCGATAAAAGCGACAATATTAAGACGATTGTCACCAAAAAAGAAAAATCGGGATATTTTAGGTTCATAAATTAATCTGCGGAAAAACCGCTTTGGTCACAGCAAATACTGTGTCCTTTATAATACTAAGGTAAACTGTCACAAAAGTCAAGAATAATTTGCTATATTTTTCGCATAATTTAATAAAGAAGTGGCCATTTCTTTTGTTTTGGATGTATTTTTTGCATAAATTTTATATATTAATGGGGCTTAATGTCTTTACATTTTACAAAATAAGTTAAATTTTTATCAAAGTCTTGAAATCTTATGCAAAAAGCATTACAATATAGTTACCAAAAATTACAAGGAGGACAAACTATTATGTCTATCAAAGTTGGTATTAACGGTTTCGGTCGTATCGGCCGTCTTGCATTCAGACAGATGTTCGGTGCTGAGGGCTACGAGGTTGTAGCTATCAACGACCTTACAGCTCCCAAGATGCTTGCTCATCTTCTCAAGTA